>CAZAQS010000006.1:0-26179 GCA_964486825.1 uncultured Anaerolineaceae bacterium
TGGGGAGTGTTCAGCACCTGCGGGCAGGAGTGCGTGGCGGGCTCGCGCCTGTTCGTCGAGCGCACGGTCTACGACCAGGTAGTCGAAGGGCTTTCAGCCGAAGTACAGAAACTGCGCGTGGGCAATGGCTTTACCCCCAAGGTGCATATCGGCCCGGTCATCTCCGAGCGACAAATGGAGCGGGTGATCGGCTATATCGAAAGCGGGAAGCAAGCCGGCGCACAGGTCCTGGTTGGCGGCGAGCGCATGGGAGGGGAATACGAGAAGGGATATTTCCTCTCGCCGACCCTGTTTACGTACGAGGACGATTATATGCAGATCGCCCAGGAGGAAATCTTCGGGCCGGTGGCGGCGGTGACGGCTTTCGAGGATTGGGATGAGCTGGTTATGCGCGCCAATGCCACGCCTTATGGGTTAGCAGCCGGTGTCTGGACGAGGGACATTTCCAGGGCGCATCGCTTCGCCCGGGCCGTCAAAGCCGGGACGGTATGGATCAACGGGTACGATATGTTCGACGCCGCCGCTCCTTTTGGAGGCTACAAGGAAAGCGGGTTCGGACGGGAGATGGGCAAAGAGGCTATCGAACTATATACACAGGTCAAAACCGTGTGGGTAGGCCTGTAAATTCTGGAGGAGGTGTGGGTGTACGGAGCGACGGTAGATGAGATAAATTCAAACGCACAGGACGAGGATAAACTACGCCATTTCGAAGCGCGCATCGCCAGGGGCGAGAAGATCGAGCCCGGTGATTGGATGCCACAGGAGTACCGCCGCCAGCTGGTGCGCATGATCTCGCAGCACGCCCATAGCGAGATCGTGGGTATGCTCCCTGAGGGCGCCTGGATCACCCGTGCTCCCAGCCTGCGCAGAAAGATGGTCCTGCTCGCAAAAGTCCAGGACGAAGCCGGGCACGGGCAGTACCTGTACCATGCCGCCGAGACCCTGGGGGTGACCCGCGAGGAGATGGTCCAGGCGCTGCTGGATGGGAAGGCTAAATATTCCAGCGTTTTCAATTATCCAACCTTGAACTGGACGGATGTTGGGGTCATCGGCTACCTGGTGGATTTCGCGGCGATATTAAACCAGACCATGCTGGCGCGCTGTTCTTACGGCCCCTACTCCAGAGCGATGGTACGCATCTGCGCAGAGGAAAACTTCCACAAGAAACAAGGACAGGATATCGTCATCCGCATGTCCCAGGGTACGCCGCGCCAAAAAGCCATGGTGCAGGACGCCATCAACCGTTGGTGGTGGCCTACCTTGATGATGTTTGGCCCACACGACAGCGACTCGCCCAACAGCGCGGTCCTCATCCGCTGGGGCATCAAAACCAAGACCAACGACGAGCTGCGCCAGGAATTCATCGACAAGATCATCCCCGAGCTGCACGCCCTTGGATTGAGCGTCCCGGACCCTGACTTATCCTATGACGAAGGAAAACGCCAATGGATAAGCGGGAAGATCGATTGGGAAGAGTTCTGGCGGGTCGTCAAAGGTCACGGTCCTTGCAATAAGGAGCGTATGGAAGCGCGTATACTTGCCCACGAGGATGGGCGCTGGGTCCGCGAGGCTATGCAAGCTTATGCAGCCAGGGGAGCAGGAGCGTAATCCGGTGGATACACAATGGCCACGCTACCAGGTTTTCCAACAGGAAAAGGCCGGCGCGCCCCACCTGGACGTCGGCTCGGTGCATGCTCCCGATCCGGAGATGGCCTTGTTCAACGCCCGAGACGTCTTCGTCAGGCGACCGGATTGTTTCAACCTGTGGGTCGTACCGGTGGATGCGATAACCTTCCGGACAGCCGAAGAGCTTCAAGACCGAAGGGATGAGGGCTGGCCCGAAGGCAGGGGGAAAGCTGAGACATACGAAGTATTCTCCAAAGTGAAAGCTGCCGGAACGCTCACCTGGGCCGGCACTGTGAAGGCTACCGCAGCTGAGGAAGCGCTTCGCCAGGGCGTGGAGCGCTTCAGCGGCAAGCGATCTCCCTTTGCCTGGTGCGTTTTCCCAACTCGCGCGATCACAGCCAACGCTGAGGAGGAGATCGAAAGCCTATTTGCCCCGGCGCGTGATAAACATTTCCGCTTACCATCCGATTTTCACACCCATTCTGCCATGCGGAAGGTGAGACCGGCTGGAAGCCAGGCGGTTGGATTGGATGTGGACATCCCGACCCAAGGAGAAGGCGCCTGTGAAAAATGACCAGCAAACCGCACTGGAAGACCTGCTCCTGGCCATGGCTGACGACGAATTGGTGCTTGGGCACCGCAATTCCGAATGGTGCGGGCATGCGCCGATCCTGGAAGAGGATATTGCTTTTGCCAACCTGGCCCTGGATGAGATCGGGCATGCGGGCTTATGGTACGCCATCCTGGCAGAGCTGCGGGGCGAAGACCCGGAATCCTACCCGGATCAACTGGTTTATTTCCGCGACATCCAGGATTACCGTTGCGCCCAACTCTTGGAGTTACCGAAAGGGGATTGGGCGTTTAGCATCTTAAGGCAGTACCTGTTCGATAGCGCTGAGAGGGTACGGTTGGAAGCGTTGGTTGATCACACTTATAGACCGCTAGCCGAGGCTGCGGTAAAGATCAGCAAGGAGGAAAGCTACCATTTCCGGCACAGCCAGGCCTGGATGCGCCGCCTGGGCCTGGGCACAGCAGAAAGCCAACAGCGCTTGCAAAATGCTCTCCAAGAGGTATGGCCCTATACCCAACAATTGTTCACCTCCTTGCCAGCCGAGCCCAACGTGATCGAAGCTGGCCTTGTGCCTGATCCCCGGGAGATGCTGGCTACCTGGGATGGGTTCGTGATCCCTTTCCTGGAAGAGTGCTCTCTACAAGTACCGCAAGACGCCCGCCTGGAGATCGACCGAAAACAGCATACCCCGCACTTGAAAATCCTGCTCTTTGAGATGCAGGCTGTCGCCAGGACAGAGCCGGAAGCGGAATGGTAGCGGGAGAACCTGAAATGTCCACTTTAACCGTCCAGGAGGCGTGGCAAATCCTACAGGAAGTCAAAGACCCGGAAATACCGGTCGTCTCGCTGGTGGAGATGGGTATGGTGCGAGATGTCCAGGTCCAAGGGGATGAAGTAGAGGTGACCCTGACGCCCACTTTCGTAGGCTGCCCAGCCCTCCAGGTCATGCAAGAGGAAGTCCGCGCTCGCCTGGAAGAGGCTGGCGCCGGGAAGGTAACGGTCCATACGAGTCACCATCCTCCCTGGAGCAGCGATTGGATCACGCTCGAGGGCCGTGAACGGCTGAAGGAGTTTGGGCTGGCGCCACCCCGTCGGCATTCCGGGAGCCCCGAGCTGGTGCAAATTGAGCTGGCTACATGCCCGTATTGTGGTTCTGAAGACACGAGCCTAAAAAACAGCTTCGGCTCAACCGCCTGCCGGATGATCTTCTACTGCAACGCCTGCCAGCAACCGTTCGAACAGTTCAAGCCCATTTAAATAATAAAAGGAGAAAACAAAATGTCCAAGCTGGTTGCCATCTACAAACAACCCCCCGATCCTGAGGCTTTTGAAGAAGCTTACTTCAAAACGCATATCCCCTTGCTCGCCAAAGTCCCCGGCCTCCAAAAGACAGTCATTACCCGCTTCACTCGTACTGTCATGGGGGAAGGCAATTTATTGATGGCAGAGATGTATTTCGCAGATAAGGAGGCTTTGAAAGCTGGTATGCGGAGCCCTGAAATGGCGGCGGCGGGAGAAAATCTGAACACTTTCGCAGAAGGATTGGTCACCCTGGCCTTTGGAGAGGAGGAAAGGACTGCAACCAATCCCGAGAGCGGCTCGTTCCTTCCCAACGCAGCCAAATAACCATACCAATAAACGAAAAGATGCATGCCAGTTCCACTAAGGCATATAAGGGAAGGGTCTTATGGAATATCGCAACTTAGGTCGTACAGGTATAAAAGTCTCCCCACTTTGCTTGGGGACGATGCAGTTTGGTTGGACAGCTGGGGAACAGGAGTCTTATGAAATCCTGGAGGAATCCCTGGAGGCCGGGATCAACTTCCTGGACACAGCTGATGTTTATTCTCGCTGGGCCGCCGGCAACCCGGGAGGGGTAGCTGAAACCATTATCGGCAATTGGATGAAAAAGTCTAACGTCCAGCGCGATAAGATTGTAATCGCGACCAAGGTACGCGGTCGTATGGGCGAGGGGCCAAACGATGAAGGCCTTTCGCGAGTCCATATCTTGCAAGCTGTAGAGGCCTCCCTACGCCGTTTGAATACCGATTATATCGACCTGTACCAGGCCCACGCATTCGATGTAACCACACCCATCGAGGAGACCCTGCAAGCCTTTGACGATCTTGTCCGCCAGGGGAAAGTGCGTTATGTAGGCTGCTCGAACTACCCGGCCTGGAAACTGGTGCAGGCGCTATGGGTAGCTGATAAGTATCACCTGGAGCGATATGAGACTCTCCAGCCGCATTATAGCCTGGTCAACCGGGCTGAGTTCGAGCGGGAATTGGCGCAGGTCTGCTCCTACTATGAGATCGGCGTCCTACCGTATAGCCCGCTGGGCGGCGGCTTTTTGACGGGCAAATACCGCCGGGACACAGACCTACCGGATAGCCAAAGAAAGCTGGGTGTCCAACGCCACTTTAAAGACCGCAATTGGGCACTCCTCGATGAGATGGAAGCCCTGGGCAAGGAGAAAGGTAATTACACCATCTCCCAGGTGGCCCTGGCATGGCTGCTTGCTAATCCTGTGGTTACCAGCCCCATTATTGGCGCCCGCACATTGGACCAATTGCAGGATAACCTGGGCGCGGTCGAGCTGACGCTCACCGCGGAGGAGAAGGCCGGCCTGGATGCAGCCAGTGAATGGCAGGAGCGCTGATCATAAGGAACTGAGTTTACAAATCCACCGGTCTCGTCAGTCCTGGACAGTGACTGGTCGAAAATTTTTACCAGTGTTTAATTTTTTTTAGGAGGGAAAAATGGCTAACCAAGAAATTACCCGAGAAAGCCGCTCACTTACAGAAGAGGCTGATTACCTTAAAATCAAAAGCATCGACCACGTCCACTTTTGGGTCGGCAATGCAAAACACGCCATGTATTTTTGGTGGAAAGGCCTGGGCTTCCGGCCCGTGGCTTATTCGGGGTTGGAAACCGGCAACCGTCGATTCGCCTCCTATGTCCTCAAATCGGGTGAGATCCAGGTGGTCGTGTCTGCTCCTTATCATCCCAGCGATGAGATGGCGGCCCACCACCTGATCCACGGCGATGGGGTCAAGATCATCGCACTGGAAGTCGAGGACGTGGCAAAAGCGTATGCAGAGGCTATCGCCCATGGAGCGCGCGTAGCCTGGTCGCCACAGGAAGAAATGGACGATTACGGCGAGCTGCGCGACGCGGCCATCCACACCTACGGCGAGGTCTTGCATGTCTTCGTTGACCGCTCCGCTTATGGAGGCCCTTTCGCTCCGACTTATCGCCCGCTGGAGGTATCCCACGAGAGTGCAGGGCTGGCTGCCATAGACCATATCGTGGGAAATGTCCAATTGGGCAAGATGAATTACTGGGTCAACTTTTACCACCAGGTGATGGGCTTCCGGCAGTTGATCCACTTCGATGACAAGGATATCAGCACCGAATACTCAGCGTTGATGTCGAAGGTTGTTCAGAACGGGAGTGGACGGATTAAGTTCCCGATCAACGAGCCTGCTGAGGGCAAGAAGAAGAGCCAGATCGAGGAATACCTGGACTATTACATGGGCCCAGGAGTACAGCACCTGGCCCTGTCGACCGGAGATATCCTCTCGACTGTCAGGACCTTGAAAGAACGCGGTTTAGAATTCTTGACCGTTCCCGATACATATTATGACATGCTTTCAGAACGGGTTGGCGAGATCAAAGAGCCCATGGACGAGATCCGCGAGCTGGGTATCCTGGTAGATCGCGACGACGAAGGCTACCTGTTGCAAGTGTTCTCCCGGCCCATCCAGGACCGCCCGACGATGTTCTTCGAGATCATCCAGAGACATGGAAGCCGAGGGTTTGGAAAAGGCAATTTCAAGGCCCTGTTCGAGGCCATCGAGGCCGAGCAGGCTCGCAGGGGAAATCTTTGAAACTTCTCACGTTCGACGTCCCAGAACGACCTTTCAGCCCTCGATTGGGAGCTGCTCTAGGAGATTTGGTGGTCGACCTGCTTCGGCTACGGGCGTGGGCGATAGAAGACGGTAGGGCAGAAATTCCAGAAATCCCCCCCAGCATGCTGGAGCTGATACACGCAGGCCCGGCCACCATCGCCCACCTGGTTAAAATGTTCGCTTCCCTGAACGGTGAGGACATATCTCAAATCGAGGGAAGGGACGGCTGGCCAGTAAGCTACCCCTATGAAAAGGTGAACCTGTACCCACCCTTATTACGACCGATGAGCCTGCGGGATTTCTACGCATTCGAAAAACACGTGGTAAAAGCCAATACGATCCGGAACCGGCAGGTGCCTGATGAGTGGTACCAGTTTCCGGTATTTTATTTCAGCAACCCGAACAGCCTGTTCGGCCACCGCCAGCCTGTCCCGTATCCATCCTACACCCAGGCCCTGGACTATGAGTTAGAGGTGGCCTGTATCATTGGAAAGCAAGCAATGAATATCCCGGCCGGCAAAGCCGAGGAATACATTTTCGGGTACACCATCTTGAACGACTGGTCAGCAAGGGATATCCAACGGCAGGAAACTAAAGTAGGCCTTGGGCCTGCAAAAGCCAAGGATTTTGCCAGCTCATTGGGGCCATGGATCACGACCCTGGATGAACTTAAGGACAGAGCAACCGGACGTCCAGGGGTGTTCGATTTGCAGATGGTGGCTCGGGTAAACGGAGTGGAGCGCTCTCGCGGGAATATGACTGAAATGTATTACTCTTTCGGCGAGATGCTCGAACGAGCCTCCCAGGAGGTTTACCTGCTTCCGGGGGATGTTATCGCGTCCGGAACGGTGGGATCGGGCTGTCTGCTCGAGCTGACCCTGGGACAAGGCCCCTGGCTCCAGCCAGAGGACGTGGTGCAGTTAGAAGTGGAGCGGCTTGGGATCTTGGAGAACCGTATCCAACCTCCACAACCAGCAACAAGCACAGGCGCATCCCGCCTGGCTGACAGCAGCTCGATATAGATCTTTCTTGAGTTTCGTTTTTCGACATGCTCATACAGAAAGGAGCACACAATGCCTTTTTATCATAAGCTGGGACATGTCCCGCATAAACGCCACACACAGTTCCGGAAGCCGGATGGGAGTCTCTACCGGGAGGAAGTGATGGGATTGGAGGGATTCTCAGGTCTTGAATCGATTTTATACCACCACTTTCTACCGCCGCGGGTCTTGAAAGTAGAAGACCTCGGGCCGGCGAAGACGGAATATTCCGATTTCGGCCCCCTGCGCCATCGCGCTTTCGCAACAGCCGACGTCCCTGAGGGAGGCGACCCGGTCTCAGCCCGGCGGGTCTTGTTAGGCAACCGGGATGTCAATATGGGAGTCAGCCGGCCCACTCAAGATATGGATTATTTCTACCGGAACGGGCAGGCGTATGAGGTCTGGTTCACCCACGAAGGGAGCGGCATACTGAAAACGCAATTCGGGGGACTAGGATTTGAGCCCGGCGATTATATCATCATCCCCTACGGGACGACCTGGCAGATGCAGCTCGATGAGGCCTGCCGCTTCTTCGTAATCGAGAGCCCGTCCCAAATCGAGCCGCCCAACCGCTACCGGAATAAGTACGGGCAGCTTTTAGAACATGCTCCCTACTCGGAGCGGGATATCCGCCTGCCAGAAGACCTGGAAACCAATACCCATACAGGAGAATTCGAGGTGCGTGTCAAGGTACGCGACCGCATTTCCCGCCATATCCTCGACCACCACCCTCATGACGTGATCGGATGGGACGGATACCTGTACCCGTGGATCTTCAATATCCGGGATTACGAACCGATCACCGGGCGTATCCACCAACCACCCCCCGTGCACCAGACCTTTCAAGGACACAACTTCGTGGTTTGCTCCTTCGTCCCGCGATTGTTCGACTACCACCCAGAGGGCATACCCGCCCCCTACAATCATTCCAATGTCAATTCCGACGAAGTAATTTATTATGCGGAGGGGGATTTCATGTCCCGACGTGGCATCAACCAGTACGATATCAGCTTCCATCCCAGTGGCCTGCCACACGGTCCGCAACCGGGAGCCACGGAAGCTTCGATCGGCAAAGAGAAAACCGATGAGCTGGCAGTCATGGTAGATACCTTCAATCCGCTGGAAGTAGCAACCGAAGCTTTGGAATTGGAAAAACCCGAGTATATGGAGACATGGTTGGAGGGCAGCGGCGAGTAAAAAGTTATGGAAATCTCTCCTGAAAGCATCCCATGGAAGTCCATGTATAAGATTATGATCGGATCCATCCTGCCGAGACCCATCGGGTGGATCTCGAGCATCAATCCAGACGGCTGCGCGAACCTGGCGCCTTTCTCCTTTTTCAACGCCGTTTGCCCGAACCCTGCCACGGTGATTTTTTGCCCTTCGGTCCGCAGCACGGACAGCGCATCTAAAGATACCTTGAACAACGTGCGTTCAACGGGGGAATTTGTCGTAAATATCGTTACGGAAGAGCTGGCCACGGCCATGAACCTGACCTCCACCGAGTTCCCATCCGAAATCGATGAGATCGAGGCTGCCGGGTTGACGCCATTGCCTTCTAAGCTTGTCAAGCCGCCCAGGGTAGGAGAAAGCCCAATTCATTATGAATGCCGGGTAATGGAAATTATCAATATTGGAGACGCGCCAGGCGGTGGAAGCATCGTGGTAGGCCGCGTGGTACACCTGCACGTGAGCGAAGAGGTTCTGCTGGGAACGGATAAGATCGACCTGGCCCGTTTGAAGCCGGTAGGCCGGCTGGCAGGCAACGCTTACTGCCGGGTCACGGATATCTTCGAGATGATCAGGCCGCCTTCTCAGATCATGCCGCGTTGAAAGACCGGCCTTCAATCACTTTATATATCCACTTTGATGGAATGCTAAGCCTCTTCGCGGTATAAAGAGCTAAAGCCCCGACCGAACACTTCCTTTGCAGGAGTGACGATTACAAAAGCGTTCGGGTCTTGCTGGCGAACCAGGGATTTGAGTTGTCCAACTTCCGTCACGGTGACGGCGCATAAGAGAACAGAGTGGGCCTGACCCGTATACATACCTTTTCCGGACAATGAGGTAACCCCACGCTTCATCTCAGCCAGGATCAGATCGGCGACGCCCTGATCCTGGTCTGTAATAATCAATGCCATCAGTTGCTGGCGATGGCGCATATGCCGGAACCAGGGTTGCCGGCGCAATACCTGCCCGCCTACTTCTTCTAATTTTGTTACGATCTCCGGAGAATGTCCAAAACGCGGCAGGACCTCGCCACTGGCTTCCTGGAGGGGCAAAGTCAGCACGCCGATCAGGATCAAAACGATATTGAAGCCGATCCCAAAGGATAAGACCAGCCAACCCGGGATGGGGCCGATAGAAGCGCGCTGGACCAGCTCACTCCAGGTAGCCGCTATGGTTGGCTGCACGCCCAGCTTGCTGAACCAGGCCAGGTCCAAGATCAGGTAGATCCAGATATAGTTCCGCCGTAAGCGCCTTCCTACTGCTTCCCAGATCGAAATTGAGAAATGAGGCTGTAACAGGCTCTCAGCCAGGGTTTCCGCCCAATCGGGATCGGGACGGAAGGGCGGCACGAGCATGGCGGCGAAGAAATCCGTCTCCATCAGCCGTACCCGGGAAGCCCAAAGCTCGTAGTAGCGGTAACGGCGCGCCTCGATGGAAAGGAACATCGTCACCAGCAGCATATTCAGCAGGAAGACACTGGAATAACCAAACGGATCGCTAAACGCAAAGCTAATCACCGCCCCGGTTGCCACAACGGCCCAGTTCGTTGTGGTATCCAGGCGCAACCTCCAGGTATTGGCGCGCGAGATCTCGGCGCGGAAGAAATGCACCATGGCCGTAGAGAATTCACTCGGCCTTAATTGATAACCACGGAAAGTCCAAACGGGTTCGGGATCAGACATATAATAACCAAATCAGATGGGCTAAAATGATTATACTACTCTCTGGTAATGAAAAGTATAATAGGATGAAGTCGTTTCTCATCTCCTGGGGAAAGCAGCTTGATTTTGATATCCCCCGAGTTATTGACGTCTTTTTACAAATCTGATAAACTTTGTCTAGTTGAAATACAATTACGAACTAACCACGAGAGGATGGGATTAAGATTATGGCTTTATTGGAGCAAAACATTACAGATACCATTGCCCTGACGGATTCTGCAGCCAAAGCGGTGAGCGAGCTGCTTCAAAAACGTGAGCTTGAAGACTACGCCTTGCGTGTCTATATTGCTGGAGGCGGGTGTTCTGGTTACCAATACGGAATGGCCTTGGAAGGCAATATCCGAGAGACTGACCTGATTTTCGAGCAGCATGGAGTCAAAGTCGTTGTTGATGAAGTCTCGATAAACTATTTGAGAGGCGCTACGGTTGATTACGTCGACGAAATCATGGGTAGCGGCTTCAAGATCGAAAACCCTAACGCAGTCTCATCTTGCGGCTGCGGGAGCTCATTCCGTACGGCTGGAGACGCCGAGCCAGCAGCTGGCGGTGGATGTGGCTGCCACTAGCAAATGTTACCGGGCCAAGTCGCCAGGTTATTTAACCGCCATTTCTTGATAAGAGAAATGGCGGTTTGCTTTATGTCTGGCTGATTTGATTAACGGACCCTTATAAAGGAAAGCATGGCAGTAAACAAGCCCAAAACACCCAGGCCGATCATCAAATAAACCAAACCGGCTCCACGAAACTCTTCCGTGGCTTGCTCCGCAACGAAGGTAGGTATCACCAACGGCGGGGGGGGCGTAAAGGTTGGCAGACCGGTGGGCAGGGGATCAAGGATAAACTGGGCCGCCAGGGTCGGGTCAATAGTCGGAGTGACAAGAGGAGTGGGAGTGGCGGGTGGGATGACAATGGGAAGCTCACCGAAGACATCGACATAGTACGTATAAACCCATCCAAGACCGTCTGGCGCTTCTGGAAAGGATATTTGCACCCAATCCCCGCCAACCGAGCGACCCAAGGCAGGCGCTTCTTGCCCTGCCAGGAGCTTTCCCAGGGCAGTGTATTCGATGCCGGGGCCGGCGCGCACGTTGATATCTGGGTTCTCGCCAATTTTTACGGTTATCGTAGCGAAGACCCGTCCCTGAGAGGGGGTTGGCGTGGGTGTAATTGCAACTGCTGGAGAGGCCCCACTTATCAGAAAGCCAATGGTTATCCACAGGAAAAATATGCATCGACTGGTTTTCAACCTGCTCATATCGTACTCCTGAACGCTGGCATCAGCGACCCCTTAAAAATGAGAGAAAGGTGCCAAAGAATCCGACCACTGCCAGCCCGATGATCAAGAACCCCATCGGAAGGTTGCTGCCCGATAAGGGGCTGCTGGAATCGGCGTAGGTAGGCACGATCACCGGGGGCGGCAATGTATACGTGGGCAAAGGGGTCGAGGTCACTTCCGGAATGAAGCGGGAGGCTAAGGTGGGATCCAAAGTCGCGGTTACCCGCGGCGTTGGAGTCGCTGGAGGCGTTACCAAGGGTAAAGGCTTGTCCACACTTACAAAAGTATGGTAGACCCAGCCCATTGCCCCCTCTACTCCTGGGTATCCAATTTGGACCCAGTCGCCACCAAAAGTGGCTCCATAGGCCGGGACGACCTGGTTCGAAACCAAAATCCCAATAGCAGGGTAATTCTGTCCAGGTCCCGAGAGGACAGTAATCTGCGCCAGGTTCCCATACACCGTAGCCATAGGCCCTGGGGGAGTGCCTGTAACGGTCGGGATAGAAACGGTTGGCTGTTGGGCAAATACCTCAATGCTTTTCACCGGTAGAAGCAAGAAGGCGATCCCAAGCACTGCCAGGGTAGAAAACAGGAAAAGTCTGGGGAGGAAGCAGTCCTTTTTAGATACCACAATGGCGATTATAATCTACTCAAACGCGCTTTATCCACCAGGGGAAGCCCCCAACAAGTGGTTATTTCCGAAGAACGGAGAGATTATGGAACAGAGAGTATACCACGGCGAGCTTACTCCTTCTTACCTCGCCAGGGCACTGATCGCTCGCTTTAACCAGGGTAACCTGCGGGCCCAACAGCTTGGTTCTGGAGACCAGGTAATCGTGCAAATTGCTACCCGCCATGGAGCGCTATCCGGGGGATTGACAGCCTTAAGCGTAAGCTTGCAGGCAATCGAGGGGGGCGTCTCGACCCAGGTAGGCAAGCAGGCCTGGTTAGGGGTGGCGGCCAGCCTAGGGTTGACGGCCCTCCAGGCTCTCCGTAACCCGTTCAGCCTGGTAGGCAGGTTGGACGACCTGGCACAGGATTACGAAAGCTTGCAACTTTCCGAGCTGGTCTGGGAAACAATCGATTCGGCTGCCAAAGCATCTGGAGCTTCTTATGAGTTATCAGAACGGCTGAGAAGATTGGTTTGCACCTATTGCAGCACAGCCAACCCGGTAGGCGAGCCAGCCTGTATCGCATGTGGAGCCCCCCTGGGCAAATTGCAACCCTTTACCTGTGAAAAGTGCGGTTTCGTCTTGAGAGCAAGTGAGCGTGTATGCCCAAATTGCAAGCACACGCAGAAAGCTTAATCTGAGCTCGATAATCCTCCTACCTAACTCTACTACCTCGGATTTACCTTACCTGTAATTGGGCGAGGGCTTTCTCAACAACAGGAAGGAGCTCTGCTTCATCCTGGGTGGGAGGTGGAGCGAAGGGCATGGATTGCTGTCCTTTTATACGCGCCCCCAACCTCGTGTACAGCCGTTCCAAGGAAGGTAAGGCCTCCAGAAAACCTACCATTCCAATCAGCTCTGTTGCCTGGCGCCGCTCTTCCACTGAGGCTCTTCGATCCATTAATATTTCTACCAGGTGAGCGGCCGCATTTGGACAGTAGTTCAAAAGCCGGGCGATGTGAGAAAAAAGTGAAGCGTCAAAAATCGAAGCTTCAATTAAACCAGACACCACACCGGCATCGATCTGGGCCAGGTAACTCGATAGAGCGCTTTTCACAGAATCCGAGATTGGCTGGCTCCGTTCATCGGGCGTATAAATATCGCCGATCACCCGGATAACCCTTGCCCGCACCGATAAATCGGGATCCGTAATACGTGTCGCTAGCAGGTAGGCTACCAGCGATGAAAGCCGGGGAGCATTTAGCTTTAGCAACCGGTCCAGGGCTGCGTGCCGGCGGGAGGTATCAGGTGAGATCATGTCCTCCATGGCGCCCCAGACTTCCGGGAACAGCTCTACCGCACCCCTGGTCGTTTGTGAAAAATTGAATAGGGTAGGCTGCGTCAGGTTGATTTGATAGGTTTCTTTATCCATAGATATAGAATCTCCATATGGCAAAACACCAAAAGACGCAAGTACTCAGAAATCGTTATCCAAAGAGTATACCGCGTTTCTAAAGATCGTGTACGGCAACGAAACCCGACAGACTTTTCAAGGGTTGGCTTGAATCTCCCGAATGCGCCCACTGATGGAATCGCTGGCTTGCCTTAATGCAGGCTCGGGAAGGGCGCTCCTGTTGAAAACATAACCCATGGCCGTTTCCAATGGGTCCCAATACAGGCGTGAGTAAGGGTGGGTAGGATATGGAGTCGCTCCTTCGAATGCCAGCATGGCCTGCTGTACCCATTCCAAGCTAACCTCTACTTCTTTGAGTGCCGGAATATGGTTTGCTCGCGTAAGAACAGCCTGGACTTCGGGAGCCAACATAAAACCGATAAACTGGAGCGAGGCGTACCGCTCGTCTCCTTGCGCACGAGAAGTGAGGTAAATATTATCGGTTTTAATGAAACCTGATAGGCGCCCACCAGGATAGACAGGCCAAGGATCGATAAATAAGTTAGCCTCCCCTATCGCGTTGGACAAGGCCTGGCGGTTCCAGGTCCCATCGATGATGATGCCAACCCTACCTGCTTTGAACAGGTCCAGGTCCTGGTTGGTGTTTAATGAAACTGGCCCAACCTGTTCGAATTCGATTAAGAGGTTTAACCAATCCCGGCCATTCTGGTTGTTGAAAGCCGGGTTCCCTTTCTCATCCATGAGGCGTCCACCGGCGCCCAACAGGTGCCCGGCAGAGTAATAGAAGCCGCGCTCGAGGTAAGCGCCTACCTTGCCGCCGCGGGTGGCTCCTTTGGCGGCAGATACCAGTTCTTCGAAAGTCGCCGGAGCCTTGGGAATGATCTGCCGGTTCCGGTACATGACCACCCCTTCCCGGATCGAGTGCGGTAGGCTGATCAATGTGCCGCCATATCGAGCGCTTTCCAAGGCTGCCGGATTGATACGCTCAAGGAAGGCCGGGATGGCCAGGTCCTCTACAGAGGCAACCATTCCAGCGTCATATAGCTCAGGCCCCCATTCTGCTGGTCCAAGCAACAGGGTAGGTCCTCTGCCCCGGTAGGCGCTGGCCTGGAAAGTATTCAACATATCATCGAATGGGACGTACAATACATCAAAATAAACATCCGGATACAACCTTTGGAAAGCAGCCAGGACCTCCTCCAACACCTGGGCCTGTGGCTCGTTCCAGGAATGCCAAACCGTGACCGTTTTTGCGCCTGGACCAGGTGGCGGCATAGCAGGCGCTCCCAGCCTTTCGACAGGCGTAACTCCAGGGGTAAGCAAAGGAGCGGAAGGTGTGGGTAGGAAAGCTGGCGTAGCTACCTGGGTAGGGGCAGCGGGTAGCGTCGTTTGCGGCGTCGCGCCCGGTGGAGCGGGATAAGCCGGGCTGGTGGGCAATGTATCACCTGCCCCGGGGGGCGGGTAAGCAGACTGTCCCGGTTCGGTTTGTGATCCAGCCGGAGGAGGCGGGTAAGCGCCAGCCGGGGTTTCGAGCTGGGCCTCAGGAGAAGGGCCTGCAACCTCAGGGCCAGGATAAGAATCCGGTAACTCGGGAGATGGCAATACTTCGGGCTGGGGGGTGGGAGGAGATACGGCTACAGAGGTGGGCGTCAGTACGACCTCGGATGTTGGCGATGGTAGGGGTTCTTCTACTGGACTGGTTTCCACTGGAGTAGGCGCGCTACAAGCTCCTAGCAGCAATCCTACTGCAAGAAGCATCCCCAAAAAGGGTTGTTTGAACAGGTATTGGCTCATCATCGGTATATTGGTTAGAGGACCTGGGGGGCGCCTCTATCCCAATTGTACCTTACTCGATCTCCAACATGGGGACACTGGCGAAGTCATCCACGCCAAGCGCTCCCTGAAGGGCGCTGCTGGGGGTGAAATCGCTCAGCCAGGCTTCCTGATCGCCACTCGCCGGCCAAACCAGGTCAATAACGCGCGTATGGTTGGTAGCGCCCGGTGGCGCTCCCCCAAATCGCCATTGCTCAGCAACCGGGTCGACGTCTCGGACACGCATCACACCGCCGCTTGGAAAACCTTCCTGGCCCAGAACCAGGGCAGCATAACGCCACTCATGTGGGCTATCCCCTAAAATGCTCCCGGGTATCCGGATGGTCACCCTACGCTGGCCTGCATCGGTCAGGACCATGAACTGGCTTGAAGCAGCCACTTTCTCCGGCCCGCCGCTGCCTGGCACGAAAATCCCTGCTTCCCAGCCTTCGATCGTTACGGCAAAATCCCAGGCGTACCCTTCCTGTAAAGCCAGGTTGCGTCCAGGAAGCATGTTTACCTCCCCTGATTGGCCTTTGTTCTGATCGATGTAGATATCAAAGGTCTGGACGGATAAGCCATTAGGAGATCCCCAAGGGTTTTCAACCGGCCCGCGCATCGTAAACCTGAAAACAATATTTTCATCATCGTATCCAACCTGGAAGCTGGTGATATCGAAATTTCCACTCGAAAAGACCGCGTCACCTGGATAAGTATAGCTACCGGGTCCATGATCATCGTTTAGGGGGTCTTCCACTTCTAAAAGGATGGTCGTCGATCCTATATCCGGGAGGACCAAGACAGCCGGGCCTTCGCCAGGTAGGAAATGTGCGTCCAGCGGACGGCTTTCTCCTGAAAGCTGCAACGAGCGGTTGTAAACCGCTTTCAGGGTGATACGATCGCCAGTATCTGCGCCTCCTAACCAGGCCAATGGCAGACCAACTTCAAGCTCCGAATCGCCAGCCGCAGATTCTTCCAAAAGCTGAGGCTCTGACCAATCCCCGTCCTCCTGAGCGATATACAGCTCGGCCGTTTGCAGGAGGCCATCCTGGAATTCGACGACCAGCAGGCGGTTAGCAGGAAAACCCAGCAGACTTCCATTGCGGGTAAAATCGTTGGTTGCCCCGCTACCCGGGACACGCAGGTAAACTTCAACAAAACTGGCGCCGGAGGCACCGGCAAAGTCGGACCGGCTGGTAAAGCCCAGGTACAAATTCTGGCTATCAAAACCATAAGCCATGCGTTCGAAGAATGGATCTACAGTGGACATCACCCCGCCAGACGCAGAATAAACGCCAGCAGCTTCCCATTCCTCCCCATCGATTTCCCCGTCGATGGTTGGAGCGATCAATCCCTGGGATGACTGGTCGGCAGTGATGGCTTGTTGAGGGATGATTGGGATGTCCAAATAAACAGGCGGCTGCTCGCCAACCGCCAGATACACCTGCTTCAGGGTATCCCGAAACTGGCGGTCAAAAGATTCATCGTCCTGGGAGTCCTGGTCTGCGCCGTACCACCAGAACCAATCCGAGCCCTCAGCAATAAACATCAAGATCTTCGCCAACTCCAGGTTCTCGGCCGAGGTTTGGCGCCTGCCTGTAATATAGCCCTGTAGCATGTCGCGGGTCTGGGCAAGGTAATCCCAAGCCTGGTTTTCTTCCTCCTCACCAATCCAGGTCGAGTAGTCAGCGTTGATCCAGGAGCCTGCCCAAAGCTCTTCGATCCTGGGTTGGTCAGGAGCGATGGCCAGGAATTCACTCGGAGTGACGGTCTTAATGAGAGGGTCCTGGCTGAGGCCCTGGTACAGGCTGTGTAAAAACTCCTTTCCATCCTTCTCATAATGCTCCCAGGCGTTCTCTCCATCGAGGATCACCGAAACCAGGTGGGGCCCTTGCGCGCCTGTGTCGATCAAGGCCTGCCGAATGGCATGGATGCGGTTGATGAAGTCAGCAGCAGCAACAGCGCCCGGTTGCCCAGAATATGTAAAACCAACCATATCAGAGATCATCCTGTCCCTGAACAAGATCGCTACAGGATCGCCTCGCCTGCCCTGGACGTAATATGGACGGTACAGCTGGTCTGGCTCAGTGACGACCTCGTGTGAGTCGCGCGTGAAACTGGGGAAGCCCAGGCTGTTTGCCAACACACCTTCATCGGAGGCCATCCATTCAATCCCCGCCTGAGAAACCATGGTGACGATATCCTGGGCTACGGCGCCTTCAGCCGGCCACATGCCGAGGGGCGAGCGCCCGAAATGCTCTTCATAAAATTTTACCCCAAGCTGCACCTGTTCGACCGCATCCGCTCCATAAGTGAAATGTACGCCTCCCAGATCGATATCCGGAAGAGCTACCCTGGCCAGGTCGGTGTTCACAAGCAAGGGCAAGATGGGATGAGCAAAGGGAGTCATGGTGATCTCGATCTGCCCGGCCTCCTGCAGCTGGCGGTGGATGGGAATTACTTCGCCGATCAAGCGCCGGTGTTCATCGAAGAGGATTACCTTGTCAGCCTCTTCGAAACCACGGCCTTTAGTAACCAGGCCTGTAAGTGGTTGCTGTTCCAGCCAGTCCGGGTCGGTCCAGGCCAGGTTAAACAGCACCTGCAAATCCAGGTAATCCTGGGTTGTGTAAACGCTGAGCGGATCCTGGCTCTCATCCCTCAAGGAGAGCAGCTCCTGGTAACGGGGGAAGCGGGCGATGATGCGCCGGTTGGTGTCGAAAAAACGCTCCAATAAGAACTGCTTTTCCTCAACGGTAAGCTGCTCGGCAGGGACTTCCGCGACAATCCAGTACAGGTCTTTCGCCCCAGAATTCAAGTCATCAATCTGGCGGATCAGGCTGGGAGTGAGGTTGAATGTGGCATGCACATCCGGGTATTGTTTCAAAATGGCAGCCATGTCCACGTAGTCTTTTGTTGCATGGACGCGTACCCATGGTTTGGCATATACCTCGCTTTCCGGATCCTTGAAATACACCGGCTGGTGCTGGTGCCAGATAATGGACAGGTAAATTGGATCCTCTACTACTTCTACGATCTCAGGTGTAAAAGTAGGCTGTGGTGTGGCGGGTAGGGCGATCGGGGTGACCGTCGGCTGTGGTGCGGGGGAAGGGGTGGCCTGTCCACAGCTGGAAAGGAAAAAGGCTAAAGCCAGAAGGAATTTCAGGAACAGGGACGAGGAGATTTTTATTTCACTTTCTCCAGATATTAACCAATGGGAACTGAATTTCGAAAAAGACATTCAAGACCTCTCCAGACTTCGTCTCGCCAGGCAGTGTAATTATGTCCAGCTGGATATTCCGCATAAACCGGCTCATAGCCGCGCCCCTGGAGTAATGCAGACATACGCCGGTTGCTTTCGAGACATGGCAATGGCACAGGTTGGATGCGCTTCTGCTGGATGAGATGATCCAGAATGGTTGGGAGGCGAGCCACAAGCTACCCTTTCACAGCACCCTGAGTCAGCCCCCCAACGATCTGGTCTTGCAAGGCCAGGTAAATGATCATAATCGGCAGTGCGCCGATCAAGGCGCCGGCTGCAAATACACCCCACCTTTGAGCAAACTGTGCTTGAGTGAATATCTGCAAGCCCAACATCAGGGTATATTGATCGCTGCTCTTGAGCAGCACGCGCGCCAGAACGAACTCACCATAGGTGGTAATGTAGTTGAGGATACCGATAACGATCAAGATTGGGCGCAGTAAGGGTAGGATCAGCCGGGTGAAGATTTGCCAATCTGTGGCCCCCTCCACCATGGCTGATTCGTCAATATCGCGTGGGACGGTGTCAAGAAAACCTTTCATGAGCCAGATATTAACGCCCATCGCACCGCCCAGATATACCAGGATCAAGCTGGTATGTTGGTTTAAGCCTAAGAATGGAAAGATATCACCAACCTGAGATATCATCAGGAAGACTGCAACAAGGGTCAGAATTGTGGGGAACACCTGGATGAGCAAGATGGCCTTGAGCATCGTCTGGCGACCACGGAAACGAAAGCGTGAGAATGCATAAGCCGCGATTGTGGTAATTGAAAGTGAAAGCAAGGACGTGATCGTGGCGATCTTGAGTGAATTTCCAAACCAGGTCCAGAAAGGGAACTGCTGCGATGTCAGCAGGCTACGGTAATTATCCCACCCAGGGTTCGTTGGGATCAGCCTTTGAGTGGCGAGAGACCCGGTTGGATTTAAGGAGGCTGAGATAACCCACAGGATGGGGAAAACCGAGAATAAAATCAGGATAACCGCCACGATCAAGCGCAAACTAATGCTGAACCTGCGTTGTACACTGGTAGAAGTCCGAAGTCGTTGAATAGAAGACATACTAGACATTTTCACTGACCTCCTCCCACATACGGGTAAAGCGGAACTGGAAAAGTGTTATAGCGCCAACAATAAAAAAGATGATGATCGTAATGGCCGAGGCAAAACCGTAGTTTATACCGCGAGTGCCAGCGAAGGCTAAATTATATACATAGCTGATCAAAATATCCGTGTGTCCAGCTGGCGTGGGCGTACCGGCCATAGGTGGTCCGCCTTGGTTGAAAAGAAATATCAAGTTGAAATTATTAAAGTTGAAGGCAAACGAGGCGATCAGCAAAGGGCCAACGGCTACCAGCAACAACGGTAAAGTAATCATGCTAAACTTTTGCCAGATGTTCGCTCCATCCACCTGAGCGGCAGCATAAATGTCATCAGGGATGGACTGCAGCGCCCCGCTGCAGATCAGCATAAAGTATGGATAACTAAGCCAGAGATTGACGATCAGAATAGCGATTTTTGCCCAAAGTTGGTTTGTGAACCAGGGTGGAGCCCAACCAATCCACGATGTGAGGACGCGGTCAATAACACCAAGATCCGGATTTAGCATCCCACGCCAGATCAAAATGGTTATCAGGGCGGGGATGGTGTATGGAATTATGAGTAATGAACGAATCAGCTTCTTTAAAGGAAAATATGGATCATTAAACATGATGGCTATCGCCAAACCAAGAAAGAAATTAAACAGCAGACTAAAAAAAGCAAATGCAAAGTTCCAGGTAATGATCCTGACCAAAGGGCCGCGCAAGGCTGGGCTGGTAAAAAATTCCCTAAAATTGGAGACACCGACTTGTTCGACAAAACCAGGTCGAAGCTGTCGACCATCAAACGTAGTGAAAGTGCCCTGCCGGTTTATATATATGAGCCCTGTCTCCCGGTTAATCATAGCATCCAGATCGGGATCATAATCGTAAAGGGGCAATAACTCCGCTGCCTCGGATGGGGACCGAACCTGAATGGTTGTTCCTTCTTCCCCAAAAAGGATGTTTGAGAGATTCCTGTCTGTAGCTGCCATGATCGCGTTCAATCTTTGATAGCCTTCGATTGTTTGTGGAATACCTCTATCATCAAGCTCCCCAACCCCCATCTCACCAGGTAAGGGCTAAATCAGGGGTTCCTCAGGTAACGCCAGGTATCCATTCCCTTCGGCATCCTTAAGCCAGAGTGCATACTCACCATCCGCGGATCTATAAGCTGTCCAGGAGTATGCTCTCCCCGTTTCCGGAAGATATTTCTGCCCCATAAGCTGGTCGATGGCTTGTTCCTTCGTGATGAGATGGCCCTCTCCATAGTTCGTAAAGGCGACCCAGACAGTAAATATGATCGGGTAGATCGTAAACAGGCCCATCATTACCAGCCCAACGACCATCCAACGGACAGGGTAGGCTTCCTGGCGCAGAAGCACCACGTTGACAAAAACCGCAAGGATGATAATTGCAGTTGCTAAAGGATAGTAACCCAAGGACCATAGTCTCATGAGAAACCAAACTACAGCCAGGTCTACAACGATCAAAATCGCTAGACGCATCAGGCGAGGCAAAATGGGTACTGAAATAGAGGCCTGTGCTTTTACGGTCTTCTGGGAGGCAGTAGATGCCATAGAGAAACCTCCGTTCATCCATTCAACGAAATAAAAATGGAATGAAGGCCGGGAAAATTCCCGGCCTTCTCTGAAAATATTCTAACTATTCGATAGTGACTTCCACCAAGTGTGTTTCTGGATCGTACACGAAAGTCACTGTACTGTCAGCTGATAGGCTGAGCGGGTAGTTCGGGCCATCCAGCGCGCCATCCGAACCGTAGTTAGTGGTCCAATCGCCGTCCAAGGCGACTTTGAACTCGTATTCGCCAGCCGGGATTTCAGCCGTGAGCGTATATAAGCCGTCGTCACCCTCCTCCATAGCAGTCGCAGCACAGGCGGGATCCCAGTCAGCGCCGCAGCCAGCTTCGTCCTGGTAGCTGCCAGGCAGATTGACCATGCCAGCCAGGGCGCCCTGGATCAGTGCACGCACCTGTTCCGCCGCGTCTGTCATGGCTTCTTCAGGGGTCTGCTCACCGGTCACAGCGAGCGTAATTCCGTTATCCCAGGCGCTCCACATGGAACCCATTTCAGGGATGTTCGGCACGGGCATTGCGTCAACACCGGCTTCTCCAAACGCAGCCAGGTCAGGATCATCCATAGTCTCCAGGACAGCCGTAAACGCCGACGGGCGATTTCCGGTTTCTTGGAGAAGCTGCATCATTTCCTCAGTGGCGACGTACTCGGTCAGAAATGCCTGTGCCAGCAATACATTATCGCTGAGGGGGTTTACCATGAAGCCTTGCACGCCGAGGAACGGAACGCCGTCGTCGGGGAAGGTAGTAATCTCGTATGGCACGCCGGAGGCGCGGATGCGATCCAACGCCCAAGGACCAGCCATGAGGAATGGGATATCTCCGCTTTCAAACAACGAATGGGCGGTTTCATAGTCAAAGCGCTCCGCCATCAATCCCTCTTCTGCAGCCTCAGTCATATAGGTAACCGCAGCGATCATACCCTCGCTATCCAGACCGACGTCGTTGGGATTCCATTTACCATCTGCTGTCAATCCAAAAACATAGCCGCCAAAGGCTGTCTGGATTGGCAAGGCATTGTATCCTGGCCCGGTAGCCACAGCGAAAGCATACTGGGCCTGGCCTTCCGCCTTCAACTCCCGGGCGATTTCCAGCACCTCTTCCCATGTAGCTGGCGGTTCAGGAACCAGCTCTGTGTTGTAGAAGAACCCAAGGTTCTCGAAAGCGTATGGAACACCGTAAAGATTGCCGTCTGTATAGGTGAAAGCATCTAGAGTCGACTCAACAAATTCGCCTCTCTTATCACCCAAGTCGATGGGGGCTACCAGGCCACTTTCGACCAGCGCCCCTAGCCAGTCATGGACGCCGAGGTAAATGTCAGGACCTTCACCGGCTGGTATGGCGATGATGGCTTGGGAGCGAATGTCTTGAACACGACCCAAGTCTTCGACGATGAGCTGCACGTTGTAATCAGCGAGAAACTCATCCGCAAACCCAAGCAGTATTGGCGTGCGAGTGTCATCGGCCCAGATTGTCAGGGTAGCATCTGGTTGCGCTGGGGCTTGAGTCGGCTCCGGCGCCTCAGTGGGCTCTACCACAGGCTCGGTTGGCGCCACAACTTCAGTAGGCTCTTCAACAGGCGCCACGGGCTCTACAACTGCAGTTGGTTCAGGCTCAGGGGTAGTGGCTGGTCCACACGCTGAAAGCACCAGGACTGCGATCATAGATAGGAGGACCAGAGTCCAAATTTTTCTCTTCATTTCTTTTTCTCCTTAGTTTATATTTTCAATACCCTTGCCAGTCTTATCATTTGGCCAGACATGGCATTCATTCTATTTATGGATTTTTGTCTTGTTTGTTATCACCTCCTTATCCATCTCACGTTACGTCTCGTTATGGCGATTTAAATAAAACTATCAAACCGCTAACAAGCCCTTCGACATCAATCTTAACGTCCAAAAAGCGATTTAGGAAATCTGCATCCCCGGCTGCTCAAGCGCGCTGAAGATCCAGTCCACTCTATATACTCAATTTGAGGCTTTAGGCCAGGATTATTTGGGCGTGGTTTTACCAGCCCTCCCTCATGAATGCTTCTGATCAATGGGGTCGTGCTGCTGCTGTTGCTGATCATCAACGCCCTCACGGTCGCCAGAAAGACCCCCGGTTTTCATGTTTTGATTCAAGTAGCAATTGCGAAACGTTGGTCGAAATGAATTTAATCAATAGTCCCCAATCACATTAATCAATGAAAGCGATGATTTTGTCAATTTTCTAAGAGGACAATTTCACCGTATTTATTCTCGGGAAATAAAGGATCAAGGCCTTCAAGGTAGATACACCAACAAATGATATCCCAACTTTAAATCAAAAGATAGCGGTTGTCAAGCACCTTAAAAATTTCGTCATGACCCTCGCCTATCGACAATTTTCACATCGCGCGGTCCAACCAAAACAGATCGTCCTTGAGCTGCTGCGACAAGCGGCTTATCGGTAAAGTTAAGCAATATGATGTGATTTCCACGTTCTATTGCGATCAAACCCTCTGGAAGCTCAGCCAGAGGATTTACGCCAACCTGAGAAGCAAGATATGCCAGGATTGCTTCTGCCTGGTTTTCATCAGGATACCAACCCAAGTAGAATGCCCGGCCCGCTTTGACCTTATGTTCAACCAGTGCTGCATAGGAACTGAAGGGACCAGAATTGAAGTGGGCGTGGATATGGAGATCAGGGTCCAGGGTCTGGGAATTGGAGATCGCAGGCATAAGAGCTTCGGCCCAGACAGTAGCAGGCCCAACCAGGCCTGGGATAGTAGAGTTAATGTCGTAGCTGACCCCTGGCGGAAGTGAGTGCCAGTCCCTCACAGTAAAACCTACAAGCTCAAGAAAATACCCCGGCAAAGGAGTATCAATAACTCGATTATTAAGCGTCTTAAAACCGGACCGTACACCTAACAAAACCATTCCCCCAGCTTCCGTGAATTCCTCGAGAGTGCTTGCCAATTGCTCAGTTGCTAAAAAGGCTGTCGGCACAATTACCAGCTTATATGAGGTGAGGCTCGCATCCATAGAGACAACATCGGCTGGCAGGCCAAGGCGTTGCAGGGCACGGTAATAAACAAAAAGATGGCGCATGTAGTCAAAGTCGCGATGGTGCGGCTGGAATCGAAGCGCCCAAATACTATCGTAGTCAATCAAGAAGGCAATTTCAGCATTGTGCGGTTCAATGGAGATTTCAGACATCAGCGATCGCTCTGCTTTCATCGTCTCCAAGTCTATGTAGCCGACCGAAGGCGAGGCATCGTGATGAAGCAAACCGGAGTGGAGCTGCTCTTGAGCATACAGGCCAGCCCGCCAGCGGAAATACAAGACGGCCTCGGCCCCGGAGGCCAATGCGTGCCAGGTCCACAGGCGGACCGTGCCCGGTCTTATGCCGGTATTATATTCCCCCCAGTCAACATTCCCGCACTGCTGCTCCATGATCCAGAATGGGTGGTTGAATTTGAATCCCCGCATAAGGGAGTACACCAGGCTATACATATAAGGATCCCCAACGTCAAAGGCCATCGTAGGCGGGACGCTCGAGGGTAGATAAATCGACGATCTGGATTCGGCATGGCCAGTTGGGTAAGAGCTCACCGACACGAAATCTAACGGGGAGGCAAGATCGTAATAATCCAAATCTGTGTATTGACTCATAAAATTGGTCGTAACGAGTTGGGTATCAGAGGTATACGATCGTAGGATGGATATTTGAAGTTGCAGGTAAGTCAAATATGAGTCAGAGGAAAAGCGGTAGTAGTCAAGCATGTGGCTGGGGTTGGGCTCAGCGACGGTAAGGTTGGGTGGGTCGATTTCACTCCAATCACCGTAGGTCTGGCTCCAAAAGATCGTCCCCCAGGCGTCGTTGAGGGAATCAACAGTCCCATATTTCGCTTCCAACCATTTCCGAAACGAGGTGGCGCACGCTTCGCAATAGCAACGGGCAGTGTCATGGCAGCCAAACTCATTATCAACCTGCCAACCAGCAATAGCAGGGTGACTACCGTAGCGAGAAGCAATTGCAGTGACAATACGCTGTGTGTGCTGGTGGTAGGTTGAGTTATTTGGGCAATAGTGCCGGCGCGATCCGAAACGGCGCCGGCGACCTTGTGCATCCACCGGAAGGATATCGGGGTACGCACGGCAGAGCCATGGAGGTGGAGAAGCAGTCGGGGTACAGAGAACGACCTGAAGATCCTCGCCAGCCAACACATCAATCGCCCGATCTAGCCAATCCCAAGAGAACTCACCCTCTTTGGGCTCCATTGCAACCCAGGCAAAATCCGCAATGCGCACAAGTGAGAGGCCTGCCTGTCGCATTAACCTGGCGTCCTCTGGCCAGCGCTCCTCAGGCCAGTGTTCCGGGTAATAGCATACTCCTAATTTCATTTCCCATCCTTATCCAAATGTTTTAGGTTGTAACTGTCACGATGTCTATTCTCATCGATCCACAAGAGATTTCACCCCATTGGCTTTGTTGTCTATGGATTCAAATACTCTTGAAGCGTTGGCAAGGCTCGCCCCTGGAAGTCAAATAGGGCCTGGTTTTCCCAGGCATTCCCTGATTCGGGATCTGTTGAGTCCCATCCATTACCTGTCACTGCCGTCCAGGTGGCATCCCAATAGAAAACCCCCAGGCCGCGCCCATCCGGCACCGCCCGAACGATTGCCATTACATCCCTCAACATCTCGCGCTGGCCTTCTGGCGTCAATGGGTAACCAGGGTTCGCCATATCACTACTGAAGATATTGGGGTGATCGTCGCCCTCCTGGTCTGTAAATGCATATGCAGTCTCAACCACGATGACGTCTTTTTCATAACGGGCAGAGATATCGTTCAAGTTGAATTGCAATTGTCCTAAATTTCCGTGCCAATAGGGGTAGTACGAGATGCCTATCACATCAAATGGGACATCCCTCTTCACCATACTGTCGAACCACCAGCGAGCCAGATCATTATCGCCACCTTCGGCAATATGCAGCATGACAAGGGTGGAGTTGGAGCAGTCTTTCACAGCCTGGTAGCCCTCATTAAGCAAAGCGGCCAGAATATCCATA
>CAZAQS010000006.1:26189-47586 GCA_964486825.1 uncultured Anaerolineaceae bacterium
ATCCGGCCACAGCATCCCAGCATTTATCTCATTTCCTACCTGGACCATATCCGGAGGCGTCCCCTGGACCACCAGGCTATTACAGACCCATTATTTCCACAATTATAAAGGTGTAATAGAAACTATGCAGTAATTCTCCCTGTGCAGCAAGGCGCCAGGACGATCCATTTCATTACGCAATGACAATCGGGAGAGCGAAATCCAGTATAATTCAAGACATGCCCATACATTCCCATCTGGCAGGTGTATATGCGGCAGCAGTGACTCCCCTGCGCCCGGATTATTCACCGGACCTGGAGAGCCTCTCGCACTTCCTGAAGTTTCTGGCGGAGAGGGGTTGTCATGGAGCGCTCCTGCTGGGCACGACAGGGGAAGGTCCTTCCTTTGCAGCTCACGAACGCCTGGCGATCTTAAAGTCCGCCCATGCCGCGCGCCCTTCGCTGCCCGGGTTCAAACTCCTGGCAGGCACCGGAACGCCCAGTTTGGAAGAGACGGTCCTCCTTACACGATCCGCCTTTGAAGCGGGAATGGATGGCGTGGTAGTCCTGCCTCCTTATTATTTCCGTAATGCCCCCCAGGAAGGGCTGTTCAAATGGTTCAGCGAGGTCATCCGGCGGGCTGTGCCTGAGGGTGGGGCTTTTCTAGGGTACCATATCCCGCCTGTTTCCGGCGTATCACTCTCAATCGAACTGCTGGCACGCTTGAAGGATACTTTTTATGACCGCTTTGCAGGCTTGAAGGATTCTTCGGGAGATGCCGAACATGCCCAACGCTTGCAGAGCAGCTTCGGAAACGAATTGGTTGTCTTGAACGGCAATGACCGTCTCTTCAGCCTGGCCCTGGAAGCAGGTGCATCCGGGGCCATCACCGCTCTGGCGAATATGCTCTCACCAGACCTGCGACAGGTGTGGGAAAGCCCGGCAGGCAGCCATGAACGGGGGCAGGCCCAAGAGCGGTTGAACACTGCCCGTGAAATTATGGACCGCTACCCCCCGGCTTCGTCGACCTTGAAAGCGCTGCTTGCCCGGCAGCATTCCTTCCCTGAATGGGCTGTCCGGCCGCCCTTGTTGCCTACCAGTCCCGAAACCACCGAGCAGGCGGCGCGAGAATTATTCACGAACGGACAGGATCGTCTTTAGAGCGAATGTCTGAGCAATCTCCAATTCGAAGCCCCTTGCTACCCATCGTCCTCTTGATCGGGGTTATATTTGGGCTTATTTTTGTGGCTTTCAGGGCGACCGGCGCCTTGCCTGCTTTGGAAGCCGTTGCAACCACACCCCTTTCCACGCTCGTTCCTACGCAAACGCTGACCGTCACTCCCCTACTGTCCGAAACCCCCACTCCCCAACCAACCTGGACGATCCGGCCTACTGCCACGCCAACCCCCACCGCTACTGCAACAGTTACTCCAACGGCAACTCTCTACCCTACTCTTACCCCGGCCCGCCCGCTTCAATTCAACGACCTGTACAGGCTTCGGGACTGGACACCGGAGTGGGCGGAGCAACTGGTTTCCTTGCTGCGAGATTATCCAGAAGCGCGCTTTCGAACTACACAAGAACGTCAGGACACTCGCTTCAATGAAGCTTATTCCTACCCAGCTTTTGCCTATCGCGAGGCTTTGCTACGTTTCCCAGAAGACCCGGCTGCGGAATCCTGGAAGTGGAGCCTTGCATACAGTCTTGCCCGTAGTAATCATCCCGAAGCGGGAGATCTTTATGCAGAGCTGATCCTCGAGGCCCTGGAATCCGGGCAGGTTCGTATCGACAGCCTGCCGGTTTGGTTTTCAAACCAGGAGCCGCGCCTTGGCCTGGATGTCTATCCCGTCCCGGCCCAAGCAAGCGATGACGAGAGCTATATCGTGCAAATAACTGGAAGCGGAGGCGCATTTATCTGGATTTTGGAAGGGTCCGGAGGTTTCACCGGGCATGTTTTAGCCAGCCATTTTGATTTTGCCGGGCAGCTTCAAAGCGAGCTGTCGATCGGAGATTTTACAGGAGTAGGAAATACTGAGGCAGTCATCTCCTTCTCCCAAGATCCAGAAAATACCTTTCTAACGACACCACAGGCGGTCTCGTTGTCATCCACACCGCCTGAGCAGCTACCCTTCGCTGCCAGCATACCCTTCGATCTCGGAACCGGTTTCAGCGGCAACTGGCAAGTGGGCTCAGACAACGACCAGGATAACCTGCTCCAGTTTAACGCCCGCATCCTGCCTGCATGCCCGGTTGACATTACCCGCAACTATAGCTGGAAAGGGGATGAGTTCGAGCTATTCAGCACCCACTACCAATTGGCGCCAGAGCCAAATATCGTGGAGTATTGTGAGATCACAGTGGAGCATGCTGCCCGCCTGTGGGGGCATGAAATTAGTGCGGAATTCATGGAGACCGTCCTGCCATATTGGCCTCCAGAGCGGCAGGTGGATGGAAGGCTTTATAGGGCGGAAGCCCGGGATGAATGGATTTACCGGTTGGGTGTGTCGCATGCCCTGGCAGGAAATCACGATAAAGCCCGAGGTTTCCTGCAGGAGATCGTTGACTTACCGTCCCAGGACAGTAGCCCCTGGGTGCAACATGCCCTTAATTTTCTGGAGGTCTACCGTTCCGAGGATGACCTGTACTCCGCCTGCATCCAATCCGTCGAATGCGATCCTCGGGCGGCCCTTGAGTACCTCACAGCGAGGATCCCTGTGGAAAGGTATGCGCGCGCCCATATCGATCTGCGCGCCTATGGGGTTGTCTTACGATCGAGCGGTTCCTTTGACTTTGACGGGAATGGAGAGGCGGAGCGTTGGTTCGTCGTACGACATAGAGAAGGTCAAAAGCTGGAGCTTTGGATCCTGGGAAGGGGCAGGGACACGATCCATGCCCTGTTCGTAGAGGAAGCGGACACAGCTTCACCCAACTTCCGTTATTCAGACCAGGAGGCAGAACCTCCCATCGTACAGCTTCAGCTTGGGGAAGGTTTCAAGCTCGAGCATCTACCCGAAAGCGGGGAGCCTTTTATCACCTACCATAGCGTTGAATTTGTTCCTACGACATATACCCGAGATACATTGGAAGGCGCCATCGAGGATTTATTTTCCGGTCAAGAGCCAGCCGAGGTCTTGAGAACCTTGGAAAACCTGGAAGAGTCCGAGCGCTTCAACTGCCTCAATTTCCGGATCTGTGATCGCTTCTATTATGTGTTGGGGTTGGCTTACGAGTTAAACGGCAGAGAAAGGGAGGCCATCGATACCTATGTCAAATTGTGGTGGGAAAATCGAGACAGCCCGTTTACCACTATGGCGCGCTTGAAACTCGAACCGATCATCCGTTCGACCCTCGTTCCTACGCCCAGGACCGGCACCCCTGGAGCATACCCGCCGCCTGCCACGCCGCCTACCGGACCATACCCGGCGCCTGTGTTTACCCCATCTCCCTACCCCCCTCCATAAGGCTTGACTTTGTTATGGATTTGCCACGCGCGAAATGGCGCTTGATCCTCTCCACCCCAGCTCGGGGATCCTGGAATATGGCTGTTGACGAAGCCATCCTGGAAGCTGCCGGAAGTGGCCTGGCGCCCCCCACTCTCAGACTGTACAGTTGGTCTCCGCCCTGTCTCTCGCTTGGTTTTCGACAACCCCTGGCTGATGTTGATTCCGAAGCTCTACTAAGTCGCGGCTGGGAGATCGTGCGCAGGCCGACAGGAGGGCGCTCGATCTTGCACACTGACGAGCTGACCTATTCGGTTTGCGGGCCTTTCTCTGAACCGCGCCTGGCTGGCAGCGTTATAGAAAGCTACCGCAGGCTCTCCGCGGCCTTGCTGGATGCCTTGCACAGCTTGAACATCCCCGCTCAAACTCATCCAGAATTATCAAAACTTGTAGGAGCAGAAAACAACTCTCCTGGAGGAGGGACAACCGGACCGGTTTGTTTCGAAGTTCCCTCCAGCTACGAGATTACGGCGAAGGGAAAAAAATTGATCGGCAGCGCTCAGTCGCGAAAACGTGAGGGGGTTTTACAACACGGCTCCCTGCCCCTTCAGGGTGACCTGACTCGTATAACCCAGGTACTGGTATTCCCCGAGCAGGCTGGAGGCCAGCCAGGTGGGGAAACAGCGCGTGAGCGAGCTGCCCGGAGGCTATTGGAGCGAGCCATCACGGCTGAAGAGTGCCTGGGACAACCTTTAGCCTGGGAGATAGCGGCTCAGGCTTTTATAGCCGGGTTTGCCGGGACCTTAAATTTAGAGCTGCAAGAAGAGGAATTGACACCCGGGGAAATTCGTAGGGCTGAGGAGCTGGTGAGGATTAAATACGCACACCCCGATTGGACCAGTAAGGCTTAGCACTTGTTCAAGGGAATCGAATACAAGTTTAATCTTGCGCTACAGGCACCGGGTCAAGGAAAATCACGTCCGGGTAGCCCAGGTTGGTGAAGAGTCGATATAGGAAGCTTTCAGCGTTATCCTGCGCCATTTCCAGGACTCCCCCTTCCAGGGCTGCACTTTCTATCTCCTGCTCGGCTACCCTGCGAGCCGCTGTTTCCAGGTGGACATCCCCCCTGGTTAATGCGCCCCGAGAGCGGTCGTAAACATAGGAGCGTTCGTTATCCACGGAAGCAATGAAGATCTCGGCTTCAGGCAGGCGTACATACAGGACCCCATCCCGCACCTCCAAATCCTGGGGTTCCATCTTTTCGAGGTCCACCCCTGCCAGGACCACCCCGTGTGCCACAAACAAAAGCCGGTCGCCAAACAGGAAACCGAATGTACCCTGTCCAATCTCGGCAGTAATGACCTTCTCCACAGAATACTGGATCGTCTCCAGCCGTGCCAGGCTGCGTACCTCGGAGATAATCGTGACCGGATCGGGAAGCACCGTTGGTGTTGGATTGAGGAACTGCGAGATCTGCGTGCTGAGGCCGCTGGTGACATCGCTGACCGGCTGGATGGCTTGCTGGGCCCGGCGAGCGCTCTCCCGAACGGCAAAAATGATCGCAAAGCCAACGATGCTGAAGATCAATAAAATTCCAATCACCAACACCCAGGCTCTAATATTTCCATCCCTTGATTCATTCATAGAATTAATTATACTTGATCCGCTAGCAATAGCGACAAGCCACAAAATAAGTGGTGGATAAGCGCTCGGAGCTTAAACATGCAAAATTCATTAGACGCTCTACTGGTTACGTAAATATTACAAGGTGATCATGCCTGTCGGACTGCTTAATTTACATCTCCTCATTCCTGGCTGTACATCTCTAAAGGAAAAGAGAAGCCGCTTGAAGCCTCTCCTTACCCGCTTACACAGGGAATTCAATGTGTCAGTGGCTGAAATGGATTTACAAGACTCCTGGCAAGAGGCCATCCTGGTGTGTGCGTGGGTGAGCAACGACAACGCCCATGTCCAACGCTCCCTTCAGAAAGTTGGCCATTGGATTGAGACATCCTGGCCGGATGTGACCGTGTTGGATGACCGGATCGAAATGATCTAAAGTGTGCGTACCTTAATGCAAGGTTGCGTGTTCTTATTTTAGAGCCGATTTCTTTAGCGCAGCTTCAGCTCTCCTAGCATACTCGGATATGGGCCAGGTTTCTAGAACCGAATGGAACTCATCTTGAGCCTTTGCATCCATCTCTTTGCGCAAATAAGCGACGCCGAGGTTGTAATGTGCAGCAGCCTCATACTTTACTCCCAATTCCCCCTGCCCCGCCTTAGCCAGTATCTCCTTGAAGATGGAAATTGCTTCTTCCAGCAGTCCCTGCTGCAATCGTAACGTACCAATATTGATCCTCAGGATTGTGCGGTTAGTTCGGTCAGGAAAAAGACTCTCACCCAACCTATAGATCTGCTCGGCCTGCGAGAATTTACCCATGCGGGCGAAAAAATTGGCGGCTTCGACAGATATACGAACTCGCATCGTAACCAGGTAGAGCAGCAATAAGAAGAACACCGGGTGAATTTCCCCTGGAATCGAGGCGCTGAGAGCGGTCGAGATCAATGTGATCCCTACTGCTTCGATTGCAAATTGAACAGAAAGTCCTTCCCTACGAAGGAGCGACAGGAGCCCAAAAAGGACTACATATGAAAACCCAAGGAATAGGATCAATATGGGTGAATCAAAAGTTAGCATTTTGGGACCTCCATGTTTTATGTAACCTAACCATTATGATAGTGTACATTTGACTCGAGCAGTATTAAAAATATATAATCTAATTGTCGGGAATTCGCTTAAAGTATCTATCTAGACAAGATTCTTCCTGCCTACCACATAATTATAGACCAATAAAAGGATCGTAATAAAAGAGGCTTTTCAGGATTTACCGGGAACCCATCCCGGAGAATCCTAATTAAAAAATAAACCAGGTCCGAGCGGGGTTGATGGCCTTGGGATTGCAGATGCTGGCAATAGTTGCTTGGCAACTAAAGTTGCTTGGCAACTTCAATTGCCTGACATCTGAAAGGAGGTGCGTATCGAGTAACAGCACCTGCGTACCATGCCGAAAATCAAGCCGCGACAAAGCCCTCGATGGGCAAGGCACAATTACCATAGTCATTTCATTCGACGCTCTAGGAGGCAACTATGAATTCGGTTGTAATACTCCTGTTTGGTATTGTGGCTGTTTTAGTCGGTTATGGCTACTACGCGAAAAACATCAACACAAAGGTCATTCAACCAGACGAAAAAAAAGCTACCCCAGCAAAGATGTACATGGATGGCGTGGATTTTACTCCCGCTAACCGCAACGTTCTATTCGGATACCAGTTCAAGTCAATCGCTGCTCTGGGACCCATTTTAGGGCCTATCGTTGCAGTCCAATGGGGGTGGCTGCCAGCCCTGCTATGGATTGTCTTCGGTACATTTTTCATAGGTTGGGTTCAAGACTATAGCAGCATCATCATGGGTGTCCGAGAAGAAGGTCAAAGCTTCGGCGCACTCAGCTACCGCCTGATCTCCCCCCGCTCTCGCATGATCTTGATCACATTTATATACTTCTACCTGATTCTCATCATGGGAGCTTTTGGGGTCCAGGTAGGCTTCAACCTGTTGACGAACCCGGCTGTGCCGCTTGGCGTAATCCTGGTCATCCTGATCGGACTCCTGGCAGGCCAAATGACCTACAAATGGAAGATGGATATCATCCTGACTTCTGTATTAACAGTCGTGCTGGCCTTTGTTGGTATCTGGTTGAGCACACTGCCAGCCGTCAGGGAGCTGTTCCAGCGCTTCTTTGGAACAGCCGGAGGAGCTGCAAGCCCGACGCTATTCCTGGCTGTAACTCAAGCCCGTTTCATCGGCACACTGATGGTGGTGGTCATCTGCTACTTTGGGGCAGTCCTTCCCATTTGGCGCTGGGCCCAACCGATCAACTATGTAGCCTTCTGGATCGTTTTCCTTGGCATCCTGGGAGGCATCGTTGGCTTATTGATCTGGCGCCCGACACTGGGAGATTTTCCCGTTTACACGCAGTTCAGGATCGGGATCGGACCCTTATGGCCTATCCTGTTCGTTACCATCGCCTGCGGCGCTATCTCAGGATGGCATAGCCTGGTATCTTCGTCAGGCACGGCCCGCCAACTAGAAAAAGAAACCGATGCGCTGTATGTAGGCGGCGGCGCTATGTTCCTGGAGATGATCTTCGCCATCATGGCTTTCCTGACCGCTACGGCGGCATTTGGGGGTATCACCGGATACCAGGAAGCGGGCGGCGGCGGTGCAGCTGCAGCCATCTTCTCCAAGGGATTGGCGGTCTTCATGAACCAGTGGGGGCTGGACGTCGGATTTGGCGAGGCTTACGGAGCCATCTTCCTCACCTTGATGGCATTGACCATAATGTACCTGGTGGTACGCTTCATGCGGGTTGCCAGCGCGGAGGCTTTGGGAGACCAAATCCCCTTGCTACGCAACGTCCACGTGGGGACGATCGTCGCCCTGTTGCTGACCCTGGTCTTGATCTGGCTGGTACCCTTCCTGCAGATCTGGGTCGTGTTCGGCGCTGCTAACCAGCTCATGGCCTCCCTGGCCTTGTTGTTGGTGACCCTGTGGCTGATCTCCAAAGGCAGAAACTACCAATGGACACTGTGGCCTTTCCTGTTCATGTTTATCACAACCATCGCAGCCCTGCTTTACAAGGCGTACGAATCGTTCATCGTCAACCTGCCTAAGGCAGCTGCACTCGCTGAAGCACAAAAAATCTCTGTCGGACAGGTGACTGTAGCCAACGTGATCATCGGGGCAATTTCACTGGTGCTCGTCTTCGCTGCAATAAGCCTGGCCTGGGACGCGTACAAAGCATTCCAGCGCTTCCGGGAGACCGCGCCGGCGACGGTGTGAGGGATGTCCAACGCATAGGAGAGGGTAACACCTGTAACCCTCTCTTTGCGTTGTTCGCTAACAAATAAAGGCCTAAGAATGCCCGTCCAGGTCGACGTATTTTCGCCCCTGCCTGAAAGCTGGGGATTATGCCAATCTTGTGAGACGCTCATGTTACGCGCCCAGATTGGGGATACGGCAAATCTACGCGGGCGGGAGGATTATCCTCCTGATTGGCTTGAGGATTTCCAGTGTTTATCCGATACGGTTTTAGATCTTGCCCGGCGGTACGGAAACAGCGTAAACATTTGCCTCTACGATCCCCGTTCACTGCCCGGCCTTTTTATGGCTATCCGGCACAGGGTCCATCGCTACCCAACTTTTCTCATCTCGAAGCGAGAAAAAGTAACCGGGTTGGATCTACCTGCGCTCGAACGTTGCCTGGCCCAGGCCGGCGCAACGCTTATGAATCTATCTGAGATCAGGTGTGACCATGAGCAGTAAAGGTCGACTGAGTATGGTCAAGCAGCGGATCGTACTGGCTGCAAGAACAGTGGGAGATATTTTCTATGGAGCGACCGTTTACGAGATGGTCCGCGACCTGCATAAAGAACGCGCAAAATTAGAGCACCTGTTCGTGCTGGTCACTTTCGGCGATTTCTTAGGTGTGCCGGTCCTGCCGCCATACTATACCTTACGCCTGCTACCCTTTGTAGTCCCGCATATCAGTGGGTGGAGGCATAGCATGCTGCGGGAACGGGACATCACCGATTTATGCGACCAGGAGATTACTTGATTGAATAAAAAGGAGTGGACTATGGGAGACGAAGACAAGAAACCTGGCTTCATGGATGGTTTCAAGAGTGTTTTGTATGGGATGGCCGGGCATGACATGGCGCGCTACGCCTTGAAAACACGCGGCAGTATGGAGCACTTGTTTATATTGATTACCATGGGAGACCTGCTAGGAATCCCGATCCTGCCGCCCTACTACAGCTTGCGGCTGTTACCCTATGTCGTTCCCCAAATCAGCACCTGGAAGCGACGCATGCTGCGAGAGAGAGACTTAACCGACGCATTGGCATAAACTGCCGGGGAGATAATGATGTCCTTAAAAGAAGTCTTCGATAAAAACCCCGACCGGCGCTATATCATGTTTGGCGGGAAAGGAGGACTGGGAAAAACCACTTTCAGCGCAGCGACAGCTTATTGGTTGGCTAAACAGGGCCACCGTGTATTGGTTTTCTCGGTGGACCCTCAAGCCAGCCTATCGGATATCTTTAAATGCGATATCTTCGGCAAGGGCGCCGTAGAGATCATGCCCAATTTATACGCCCAGGAAATCGATGCTGACAAGCGGATCAAAGAATATCAAGAAGAGATCCGCCAAAAGATTCGCGATATGTACGGGATGGAAGAGATCCCTGAAGAGATCGAGAATTATATCCAGGCTGCCGCAGCCGAACCAGCCATGGAAGAGAGCGCAATTTTCGATGAGGTGGTAGATATCGTAGTGGGAGGTGAATATGACTACTACATTTACGATCTCGTTCCGCTCGGTCATGCTCTATATTACTTGAGCATGGCCTCTGTTTATGACGAGTGGATCGACAAGATCACAAAGCTACGAGAAGAGATGTCGGAATATGGACAAGTGGCCGCGGTAATGCAGCGCAACAAGGAGACAGAAGAGGACCAAATCCTCCAAGAGCTCATGGAAATCAAGTACCGCATCAACACATCCTCCAGCATCCTGACCGACAAGCAAAAAACAGCTTTCTTCTTCGTTGTGATCCCCGAAGAAATGATCATCCTGGATACCCAAAAAGCGGCCGGTCTATTTGCTAAATTCGACGTGCCGTTGGCGGGTTATATCGTCAACCGGGTTATCCCGAAAGAGCTGGCACAACAAGATATCCCCGCCTACTTACGCAACCGGTTGGCAATGCAAGACACTTACCTGACCAAGATCGACAAGACGTTCGGTGAAGGGGTCCTGGCGCGCATCCCTGAGTTCGAACGGGACATCACCGGACTGCCGATGATCGAGCGAGTTGCGGAGGTTATGTTTGGAGGTGGGGCATGAGCGACACCTTGATGCGAGCCTATATGGCAGAAAATCCGCGCTTGAAGTATATCTTTTTTGGTGGCAAAGGTGGGGTGGGCAAGACGGTTCTGGCCGGCACTGCTGCTCTCTGGTCCGCGCAGCAAGGAAAAAGAACGTTGCTGGCTTCTACCAACCCCGTTCATTCCCTATCCAGCTTGCTAGACCAAAACGTGTTTGGCAAGCCGACTCAGGTGAGCGGCGTCCCAAACCTGTATGCGTATGAAATCGACACTCGTGAAACGATCGAAAAATCAAAGAAAGAGATCCGGGAGAAGATCGAGTGGTTCTTGAAATACGCCGACATCAAAACCAAGGCGGACGAGTTTGTAGAATCCGCCACCATGAACCCCGCTTTTGAAGAATCGGCTATGTTCGAGAACATGATCGACTTGATGTTTGAAGACAAGTACGAATCCTATGTCTTTGATACCGCGCCTACCGCGAACGCTCGCCGCTTGCTTGGCATGTCAAGCGTGTATTCGATGTGGGTGAACAAGATGGTCCAGAGCCGGGAAGAAGCAACCTCCTTGAAGGAGCTGCTTTCCTACAGTAAAAAGAAAAAAGAGAAGGACCCGCTCATGGACTACCTGCTCAACTTGCGGGAAAGGATGGGACGGGCCAAGCAGTTGTTGACGGACCCACAATTGACATCTTTTTTCTTCGTGACCCTTCCCGAAGCCCTGCCAATCGCCGTGATCACCCGCTTCATCAACTGGTTCCACGAGTTTGGCATTCCCGTCGGGGGCGTGGTTGTCAATATGGTGATCGACAAATCCAGCGTCAAGCCTGACACGCCTGATTTTGTCAAGAACCGCGTCCTGATGCAGGATGAGTATATGCTGGAGATCGAGAAGCTGTTTGGAGGTATGGTACGCTCCGTGCTGCCCCTATTCGAAACCGAAGTGCGGGGAGTGCATATGCTGGACAGGACAGCCAAATTGCTATTCGTTTGATCCTGGACAATCAGGAGTCGTCAGAGAGGCGGGAGCGAATTTCCCGCCTCTGGTTTTTCAGGTCATTATCCCCTGCAGGTCCTTTATGAACTCCTGTGGGTCCATCTTCAATAGTGGAGCGAGCCTCAGACGGACCTGAAGGTGTGGGCTGGATCGTTTTAAAACAAGCTGCCGGATCGGATGTCCGTTTTTGGAAAGGAACCGCTCCAGGAGATCTAAAGTGGGTGGCTCTATTTCTGGGGTAGGCGCTAGCGTATAGGTGCCTGTTGAAGCCTGGATCGTCCTAGGTGGAAGGTCACCAGCCGCTTCCGTATCCCCCAGCGGACGCGAACTTGTCCAGGTGACTTCCCACCCTTGTTTTGGTGCACTACGGAGTTGGCCCTGGATGACCAGCTCATCCCGCTTGCCCTTAAAATGATGGTACAACCAGAATGGTGGGTTTTCGCGTGGCTCGAGGGCAACGATCAAGTCCAGCTGGCGGAATGGGGCTGCGGCGTCCTTCATGGTTAGCTGAACGGCCGAGCCCCTGATCCTGCGAGCCTCGCTTAACCTACCGATCGGTTTCGTCCCTACCTGGACCCAACGCAAAGCCTGGTCGCCCAGCTTCCGGTTTATAGCGGCGCCCGTTAAAAACCAGGCCATGAAAAGTACGCTTACTCCAATGACCGTCCACTGGCCAATATCCATACTCACCTCCATGGCTATCCATTCCTAGGGGGACGCTGTTAACAGTTTAGCCGAGGTATGAGATAATGTCAAAGCCTGAGAGATACTCACAACAAGGAGGAATTTGAAATGGACCTGCAACTGAAAGGCAAACGGGCGCTGGTAACCGGCGCCAGCCGGGGGCTTGGGTATGCGACTGCTTTAAGCCTTGCTGCTGAGGGCGCGCGGGTAGCCATAAATAGCCGGGAGCCACAATCGATCGAGGAGGCTGCCCATACGATTGAAGAGAGCACGGGAAACAAGGCCCTGGCCATACCGGGAGACGTCACCGATCCAGAACTGATCACCAGAATCATCCGGCAGGCTGTGGAGGGGCTGGGTGGATTAGACCTGTTGGTGACGAATTCCGGCGGACCACCCTCCGGTAAGTTTGAGGCCTTAGATGATGAGGCCTGGCATGGTGCAGTTCAGCTCTCCCTGATGAGTCACGTGCGCCTGATCCGGGCTGCTTTGCCTGCCCTACGCCGATCCCAATCCGCCAGTGTGCTAACGATTACCTCATATTCCGTGAAACAGCCCATCCCTAACCTGGTCCTCTCCAACAGCGTGCGCGCTGCTACGGTCGGATTGACAAAAACCCTGGCTTTAGAACTAGGTCCCGAAGGCATTCGCTTCAACTCGATCCTTCCAGCCTGGACAGAGACGGAGCGGGTGCATGAGCTGATGGAGTTTCGGGCCCGGGCAAACGGAACCACCCCGGAAGAAGAGCTTCGCAAACAGTCAGCAGAAAGCCCATTCAACCGAATGGGCACGCCGCAGGAATTCGCCAATGCTGCCATCTTCCTGCTATCGCCAGCCGCCTCATTTATAACAGGCGTTATGCTGACGGTTGATGGGGGGATGTACAAGGGAATTTGATAGCTACTGTAGATGGAGCAGCACCTTACCCTGGGACCATAGTTCTTCCAGGCGGTAATAATCTCGCCGGTCGGGTGAAAACAGGTGCACGATGATATCCCCAAAGTCAGCCAAAAGCCAACCATTGCGCGGGTCGCCTTCGACTCGCCCGCGCAAGGCATGTTGTTCACGGGTTTGTTCAACGGCTGCTTCTGCCAACGCGTTCAACATACGATCACTGCTACCGGTACAAATAACGAAATAATCTGCAAAAATTGCAACCCCACGCAAATCGAGCAAGACGATGTCTTCCCCCTTCTTATCCTCAAGGGCATTCACAATCGTATGAGCAATTTCTAAAGTATCCAGATATCACCTCTCAATGAGTTTTGCTTTTTCAGGGCCGGGTTAACCCTGCAGCGTCGCTTCAAATATTCGGGTATAGATGGCGCCGGAAGGTCTTAAATCACTTCTCATCAGGTGGACTTTATTCACCTGGGCAACGCCGAGGAAACCGATCTTGGTTGATTCAAGTACTTCACAGATCAGATGAGTATCCTTGGAGGTCGCATTCCGGGACACTCGCCCCAGGGTGAGATGCGCTGAGAACGGGCGATCTTCTCGAGCATAACCAAGACGTGAGACAGAGGTTTCGATCCCCCGTTGAATATTGCTTAACTCTGCTGGCGCTTCCACCCCGACCCATAATACACGGGGATGGCGTATAGTAGGAAAAGCTCCTAACCCCCCCACGCTGAATTCAAAGGCATGGTGAGCGCTGACTTCATTTTGCAGGATCTTTTTCAGCATTTCCAGGTTGTTGATTGAGACGTCCCCCAAGAACATCAAGGTCAGGTGGATATTTTCTACAGGCACCCACCGGATGGGGATATCAACCAGGCGGTCCTTCAGTTGTTTGGATACCCCTTCCAACCTGCGCCTAATCTCAGGGCTCAGGTCGATTGCAATAAAGGCACGAATTACGGACATTATAACTCTAAATTCCTCTGGCTAGACTGGAAGCTAATCTCGAAACCTGGTCTTTCAACTTATAAAAAATAGCATAATATAAGCCAGATGGCAAGAGGCAGTCTAAAAAGCCTGATCGCTTTTGGCAATCTTTGCTGGCTTTTACAGCGTGACCTCAAGGAGACTCTGGCCTGTATTTCTGATAATCGCCAGGAGTATCCATGTCTTGCAAAATAGTTGAGGTGTCCACGCTTACATACCGGATGCTCGCCTGGTTTGCATTCAAAAAATCGCGCAGTGTTTCCCGCCTCTTCAAAGCCAGCACAGCTGGCCATAATGAGCGGTCTAGCAGCCAGGGATGCCCACGGCGCATCTGGAAGCTTGGAACAACCAAAGAAGAATCGGTGCTGGCATACTCCTGAACCAGGGCCGTTACCACCCTGGCCTGGATCTGGGGCTGGTCGCCCAAAACTACAAGCGTAGCATCAAGATGGTCTCCTAAGGTAGACAGGCCTACCTGCAGACTGGACAACATCTCCGCCTGCGGGTAATCGGGGTTGAACATCTCCTTAACTGGCAGGTTTTGCAAAGCCCCGCGCACCTCATTGCGGGCGGCCCCCGTTACCACGAGAATTTCGCCAATCCCAGCGCTTGTAAGGACTCTGACCACCTGGCCGATCACTGTGGTATCACCCCAGGGCAGAGCCATTTTTGGTCTACCCATGCGGGTGGACCGTCCGGCAGCCAAAATAACAGCCGCAACTCGAGGGCCAGGCACGCCGCTCATGGTTCCTGCACCAGGCTTATCAGCCGCTGGTAGTCCTGGGGAGTATCAACATCCAACAGCAGGCTGGCGTCGTCCCAGTCGATCCAATGCACCGGGAAACGCTCCCCATCCTCAAAAAGGGCCCGCCCCCCAGTGTCGCCTTGCAACTGGAGCAGCTCCGAAAAAATTCTCCGATCAAAAAGGACCGGGTTAGCCCTTTTCCCATGCACCCGGGGAGCGACAATATCAGCCAGGCTTCTGGAATGCGCCTGGATCAATTCCTGGAGCAGCTTTTCAGTGACCTGGGGCTGGTCCGAGAGCAGGAATATGGCCGAGCCGTTCTCCGAGAGCACAGCCCTGATCCCAGCCTGTACGGAAGTGCTTTGGCCTAGCTCCCAGTCAGGGTTATATGCGATCCGGACCTGCAGCGCTTGCAGGGCTGCCTCAACTTCAGCAGCGTATGCCCCGCTGACCACAATGACGGGAGCGAGACCGGCGCTCAAGGCTCTCTGAGCAACGTGCCTGACAAAAGGAATGCCATGCCATCCTAATAGCTGCTTTGGGGCGCCCAGGCGGGATGAACGGCCGGCAGCCAGGATAATCCCGGCTGTTTTTTCATGTACAGAGAGCACTTTCGGGTCAGGTCCCCCCAAGGAAGCTACCAGGACAGACGGGTAGCCTTCAAGTAGTTTGTCTGCCATCCTGCTTGCTTGTTCGATCTGATCAGGGTGATCTGCCTGGTTCAGCAAGACAGCCCTCCTCGCGCTGCCTGGGATCCCCTTCAAGCCTCCCAATGGGTGAAGCAAGACCCGTACAACCGCATCACCATCTACCTGTTCTCCAAAAGCCAGGCCTGATAAGGCCGAGAAACGTTCAGGCCTGTGGACGGATTTAGAATCCAACGCGCGACCCATTCCCGACATGCCTGCCACAACGACCACCAGGTTCGAGAACGTTGGGATAACCGGCTCGTGTTCTGCCGGCGCCTTGAGCGGCAGCATTCGGGAGCCATCTGCTTCGACAAGCAGAGGCAAGCTCTCTGAGCCTGCCAGGAGGTGCAATCTTTCCAGGAGTGGCCCATCCAGACCCAGGACCCGTCCATCCCCATTCTCTAGACCTGTTATCAACACCACACCTTCGAAGAGCTGGCCTTTTAATGTGTCCAACTCTTCAGATGTCTGGATAGAGAAATGACGGTCTGCCAGGGCAAGTTGAGAACTGGACAGGTGAGTGCTGGATGAAACCAGGACAGGCTCAGGAAGCTGGCGCGCTAACTGGAAGAGGGCAGTTGTCTTCCCACCTGCTCCGGTAAACGCCACGCGCAATCCATATGCAGACGGTAACCCCTCCGCAGAGTGGACACGAAGCCCACCAGCCAAATTCAAATCGCCAAAACGTTTCAGGTCCATAACAGAGGACGCAAGTCAGCGCGAGAGAGAATGGCTTCCAAGACGCCACCACCGATGGCGAGGGATTTATCCGAAACGAGCGTGCAGTAGGAGGGATCGTTCCTTGGATCGATATCTCCTACCTTCATCCCATGGGTAACTGGGATGCCTGGGTGAAGCAATCCTCTCAGCACGCCTGCAAATGTAGCCGGGATTGGATGCCCATCGACCTCTGCCACGATCTGGCCAGATTCGACCCGGTCACAGATCTCAAGGTGAGTGACCAGGACGCCATCCGCAGGAGCGCGCAGGACACGGTCGATGCCGTGTTCCTCGACGGCTTCAGGGACGCCCGTATCCTCGGCTGGGGCGCCCTGCCAGAGCACCCTGCCCAGCCTATGGCCGCGTTTGGTCTCTACGACCGCATGACAATTTACACCCGCTTCGAAGCCTGGTCCCAAACCAATCACCAGGGAAGCCTGCCCTAACCCTAGCTCGGGGGGCTGTTTGGTCATCCGACCATCGATAACGACAGTCGGTCGCAGGGATCGCAGCGCCTGGAAATCTGGGTCTACCAGGACAGGGATTTGTTTTTGGGCAAATACTCGCAAAATCCGCAGTGTATCACCTGGATCCGTGATGCGCTTCCCGGTTACACCTTCCACTACGGTTTCATTACTGTAGACTGCTTCAGCAAAGGATACCAGGCGACGGACGGCATGCGGTTGGGTGAGCTCGGTGATGGCAACCCGAAGCCCGGCACGATAAAGCCGCAAAGCTACCCCGCTCGCCAGATCACCACCCCCACGTACGATAAGAATAAAAGACATGAGCTTTTAAGAGGACAATGATTCGAGAATATGGATGAAATCTGTGCTTTCCAGGAGATTGTAGCACGTGCGTCACCGGGACGTCAACGCTGCTGCCCCTTTCCAGGCTAGCCTGTATTTCTCAACCCGGAAGCAATGCCATTGATGGTGATCAAAATCACCTCGCGCAGGGCCTCTGCTTCTTCCCCCTGGTGGTCCTTCAATGCCCGCAGCCGGCGCAACATCTCGACCTGGATATAATTGAGCGGGTCTACATACGGGTTGCGGCGGCGAACAGAGCGTTGGATCATGGCTTCCCCATCCATCAGCTCCTGGTGTCCGCTGGCTGCCAGGATGGCACGGCGTGTGCGTTCGTACTCTCCATAAATATCTCCGAAGATCCTTTCAGCCAGCTCCCTGTCAGCTACCAGGTCCGAGTACAACCTGGCGATCTCCATGTCTGCTTTCAGCAAGGACATTTCAGTATTATCCAGCAAGCTCCGGAAAAAGGGCCAGGTTTTGAACATTTCTTTCAACAGTTCTGGATTGCCTAGGCTTTCCAAACCGGCCCCGATCCCATACCAGCCAGGCAGGTTAAAGCGGCTTTGCATCCACGAAAATACCCACGGAATCGCGCGAATATCCTCGATCCTCTCTTGCCCTGTCCTGGTTGCCGGGCGAGAGCCTATGCGCAAGTTTTTTATCTCGTTGAGGGGCGTGGAGGCGCGCCAATAATCCAGAAAGTCGGGGCTTTCGAATACCAGGCGACGATAAGCAGACCGGGCAACCGAAGACATATGATCCATCGCTTCCCGCCAGGCTTCGGGCAAGTCTTCGCCGGTTCCAGGCGATTTAGGCCCCGATGACAGCAGTACCGCACTGGTAATCTGTTGCAAGTGCCGGTAGGCCAGATCACGATTCGAATAGCGAGAGGAGATGATTTCCCCTTGTTCAGTCACTCGAAAACGACCGCCAATCGTCCCAGGCGGTTGAGCACGGATGGCGCGATTTGCTGGTCCCCCACCGCGGGCGACTGTTCCTCCCCGACCATGGAACAACGTCAGTTGGATATCGTTTTGTCCGCATACCTGGGCGATCTCCTCCTGAGCCTGGTAGAGAGCCCAATTCGCAGCTAAATACCCGCCGTCCTTATTACTGTCCGAATAACCGATCATCACCATCTGGTGGTTGCCACAGCTCTCCAGGTGCGAGCGGTAGACACCCAGGCTGAACAGGTCTGCCAGTATTTTGGGCGCTGCTTCCAGATCAGCCATCGTCTCAAACAGCGGCGCGATCCCTAACCCATGCTCACAACCGGTCCAACGAGCCAGGAGCATCACGGTTAGCACATCCGATGGATCCCTGGTCATCGAAATGATAAACGGGCCGAATAGCTGAGGTCCATAGATCCGGCAAGCCCGCTCGAGTAACTGAAAGAGGGACCAGGTCTCAGCCGTTTCCCTGGTTACCCCGGGATGCCGGGCTAAAGGGGGAGGAGGCTGGCTGAGGAGCTTGACCAGCAATGAACGGCGGTCTGTTTCGGGAGCATTCTCAAAATCCTCATGGATCTTGAGAGCGCGCAGGATCTCTCCCAATGCCGTTTTCAAACGAGCAGCATCCTCACGTATATCTAACCGGGCAGAATATAAATCAAAGATTTTGATCTGGCGTAAGACAGGCTTGATGTCCTCTTCAACCACCGGAGGGGGCAAGACTTCGGACATGATCTCCAGAGGAACGACGAGGTCGTCGACCATCAAGCGAGGCTCCGATGGAAGGTTCAAGAGCAAGCGCGTTTTCATGTCATCCTGAGAGGCCTCTGCCAGATTTGAGGCCAACAAAGCGAGCACCAGGCGGTAGGGCTCATTCTGATAACGTTCTTCAATATAAGCGGCATGCGGAGGTAGGGGATAGCGGCTTTCAATCCACTCCCGCATCTGGTCAGGTGGAGGAGCGCGGCGGGAGCTCATACTTACCCGCCTTGATAACTCTTGCAACGCCCGGCGGTGATTCTCTACCGCCAAACCCCGATGCAAGCGCAAGGTCTCGGCCGTGATCTCCGTATTTACATTTGGGTTACCGTCCCGGTCGCCTCCTACCCAAGAGGCCAGGCGCAACCAGGGCCGTTTCACATCAAGAGCGGGGTAGTACTGCTTCAAAGCAGAATCTAATTCTTCATAAATCTCCGCCAGGACATCCCAAAGGACTTCATCGATAAAATAGAGGGTAGTGCGAACCTCATCCGTTACTGCAGGTTGAAAGGTGCGATTCCTTTCTGTAAGCCAGAAACTGGTAATTTCAGCATATAAGGCCTGGCGTAGGGCATCTTTTTCCCGCGGCAGTTGGCCAGGGAAATTAATCCTGTTCAAGAGGGATGCGATCCGCTGAGTTTTCGAAAGAATCGTCCTGCGTTTAGCCTCGGTGGGGTGGGCTGTGAGCACAAGCTCAATATCCAATTGATCGAGAAGCTCTGCTAAACCCTCAGCTGTTAGGCCACTTTCCTTCAACTGGAAAATCGCTTCTACAATTGAATCATGAACCTGGTAAGGGCGGCCGGCGGCCTCTTGTTCACGCAATGCCTGAACCCTGAAGTATTCCTCCGCCAGGTTTACCAGGTCAAAATAGAGGGCAAAGGCTGAGGCTACTGCCCTGGCTTCATCGGGGGAGAGAGTAGCTACTTCTTTCCGCAGCCTTTCGCCTGCTTCCTCTGACCTCGAACCATGTTCCGCCCGGCGTGCTTTTGAGTAATGGCGGATACGCTCTTCGATCTCGTAGATCTCAGGAGATTCTTGCTCAGACAAGACCCTGCCAAGGGTGTCTCCCAGCATGTGTATGGTTTCAGAAATGTCCATTTGTAGATTTTGCCATGAAATAAATGGTAAGAAAGGCAGGTCAGGAGTGCCTTGCACACCGGACCTGCGCATCATCACCAAGTTTATGTAAAGTACAGGCTTATATCCGGCCCAAGCCTCTCAGGACTCGCTCCGGTGTCAGTGGGAAGTCATGGAACCATACACCGGTGGCGTCGTGCACTGCTGCTACCACTGCCGGGGCCAGGGGCAGGAAAGGCATCTCGGCCATACCACGCGCTCCCCACGGTCCTATTGGATCCGGGTATTCGAGGATAACCGAGCGTACATAATCCGGGATATCCAGGACGGTCGGGATCAGGTAGGTGGAAAGATGCTGTGTTTGAACGAAGCCATCCAGCTGGACGAAATTTTCCAGGATTGCGTACCCGGCAGCCTGAACAACTGCTCCTTCGATCTGTCCCTGAACCTGTTGGGGATTTACAGCATGCCCCACGTCATCGGCAGAAATCACATCGATGATCCGAACAAGGCCAGTCTCCATATCCACTTCCACAGCTACAGCCTGGGCTACATAGCCGTATGCAAAGTTGGGCTCTGATTTGCCCGTCTGGGGGTCCAGTGGCGTGGTCGCAGGTGGGCGGTACTTATAGACACCAATGGCGGGTCTCTCCTCAGCCTTCCATTTCTCCAAAGCCAGTTCGCAAGCGCCCCGGATCGAATTTCCACCCATAAAGGTCATACGGGAGGCTGAAACACTGCCCGAGTTGTCGGTCTTGGCCGTATCGGAGACGATCAAATGCACCTTATCTAGCGGGACTCCTACAGCATCGGCTGCCATTTGGGTGAAAACGGTATGCACGCCCTGGCCTACCTCCGCGGCAGCATGGTGCAAAACGACCCGTTCGATCACAGCCGCGCCGTGAAGCTCCACTGTAGCCCAGGCATGCTCCGGGGCCCCAAAGGAGAAACCCACATTTTTAAAGGCGCAGGCAAATCCGATCCCACGACGAACAGAGCCCTCCTGCTGCGCGGACCAGACCGGCCAGGCTGAGCCTGTTGCATGTGGTCGCTCCCACCCCTCCCCGGACCGTACCCAACCGGCTTCCCGGGCGCATTCTTCCACTACCTGGGGAATGGAGACGCCTGGCGGCAAGGCAGTACCCACAGACAGCAATGAGCCTTCCCTCAATACATTTCGCAACCGGATTTCAACCGGATCCATCCCTAAGGCTTCAGCCAGCCGGTTCATCTGTGACTCTGCAGCAAAAGCGCCTTGCGGACCGCCAAACCCACGAAAGGCTCCCCCTGGGATATTATTGGTATAGACAGCGCAGGAATCAACCTTGACATTGGGTATCTCGTAAGGCCCGGTGCACATCAAAGTGGCGTTCCCTAAAACCTTGGTAGAGGTATAAGCGTAAGCGCCTCCATCGGCGATCACTTCGGCCTCGGCTGCCAGTAGCTTGCCCTCTTTTGTCGCTCCCCAACGGGTGCGTATGATATAAGGGTGTCGCTTGTGGTGCCCTATAATCGATTCTTCCCTGTTCCATATGATTTTAACCGGACGATGAATGCCGCGTTGGTGCAACCTCCAGGCAGCCAGCGCCAACACGATCTGCACGGACATATCTTCTCGTCCCCCAAATGCACCGCCAATAGCGGGGTAGATAACCCGCACATTATCTATGGGCAGCCCCAAGGAGTGAGCGATCTGTTCCTGGTCTTCGTGAGT
>CAZAQS010000006.1:47596-52698 GCA_964486825.1 uncultured Anaerolineaceae bacterium
CCCGAAGGCTCCGCCGATGGCGGGATAGATGACCCGCACCCGCTCAGGATCGAGGTCGAGGGCGTGGGCAATCTGCTCTTGGTCCTCGTGCGTCCATTGGCCTGCCACCTGGATGGTGACACGGCCTTGTTCGTCGTAGTAACCGATTCCAGCCTCAGGTTGCAGATAAGCATGTTCTTGTGCTGGAGTACGGTATTCGCCTTCGACGATTACATGCGCATGCTTGAAAGCAGAGTCTGTGTCTCCTTTTCGAATACGGTAATTAATCAGGTTGTTCGATCCTCGATCCGGGTGGAGCAGGACAGCCTCCGGTTTCAACGCTTCAAGTGGGTCGCTCAGAACAGGAAGGTCTTCATACTCTACATCGATCATATCCCGGGCCTGTGCTGCAATCTCTTCAGTCTCAGCCACAATGACAGCTACCTGATCACCCACAAAACGAACGCGATCTGCATAGAGTTTGCCGGATCCAGGGCCACACAGTACCGGTTGGTCCGGCATGATCAACCCATATTCGTTCACCGGTACATCTTTCGCCGTGAAGATGGCAATGACCCCATCCAAAGCCTCTGCAGCCTGGGTGTTCAGGCTTCGTATGATGGCATGGGGCCGGTTGGCAAACAGGATCTTCATAAAAGCCTGGTTGGTCAGGTTGATATCTCCCGGATAAAGGGTCTCACCGGTTACTTTCCCCAATGCATCTACCCGTTTGATCGATTGTCCAATCAATGCCATCTATTTTTCTCCGAAGATATTGAAAAGCCGCATAAAATTTATGCTTTGCTTCTTGTGAACCAAACCATTCTCTTGACCTATTATAACCGCCAGATCGGGTCCCATGCTTCTGAAGAGGTTTGGGTCAGGTGGGTATCCCTTGTAGGTGGCAGGTCTCATTCATTGAGGCAAGTACATACCCATTGCTACTGGCTTCGACTGGTTAAGCTCATCCTAAGCTACCTATTACCTGACAATAGTATAATGAATAAAGGTTCCCGCTTCAAGGATTACCATTTCCCTTGCTGCCACCTTACACTTTTATTATTTATGATTAGAAGGGGCTGCGTGAGACAACTCCTTGATGAACCATTTCTTATTATCATTTGTAATAATACTGGTAGCAAGTAGTTGAAGAGACGACTGGAGACCCAGCACCTATCATTTCTTCTAGAAGGACGAGCCAGCAAAAGTTGAATACAGGTTCCCGATTCTATAAGATCCGCTCGCACAAAGGATGGCGTAGCTTATTAAAACCAATGCCTCTTCTGTTGCTGGTAGGGGCATTAACTGCTGGTACTCTCCTCATCAATAATGGGTCCAAAGCCGCTACTGTCCTGAGAATCACGGATCTCCCAACCTTATCGATAGAGGGGGTAGAGCGAATCCTGGTGATATCTCCACATCCGGATGATGAAACCTTATCAGCCGGTGGCCTCATCCAAGCTACCCTCCAGCAAGGCACGCAGGTTAAAGTCGTTGTCCTGACAAACGGTGATGGCCAGGCCTTTGCTCCTCTGGCGTTGGAAAGGCGTATTCAGGCCGGCCCAAAGGATTATGTTGCGTTGGGTGAGCGCAGGCAGGTAGAAACCCAAAAAGCTCTGGGACAATTGGGCCTACCACCGGATGACGTTTACTTCTTGGGCTACGCAGACAAGTCTCTGGAGAGCCTGTGGAGAGGCAATTGGAAGCAGGATTGCCCGGTCAAGGCCTCCTACACGCTCTCAATCTCCAGCCCTTATGCTCTTAATTACACCCCAGACGCGTTGTATTGTGGCAGTGTATTGCTAGCAGATCTGCAATCCATACTGGCTGATTACCAGCCGGACTTTATCGCTTTACCCCATCCAAGTGATGACCATCCTGACCACCGGGCTGCTAGCAACTTCACCCGCATGGCTGTCCTATTGCAGTCATATTCAGATCCGGAATACAGGCCTCAGACGTGGGGCTATATCATCCACTATGGCCCATACCCTCAACCGCGCGGTTTCCACCCGTCTTCCTACCTGTTACCACCCCTGCCATTGTACGGGGACCAGAATGAATGGGTCCGGCTGGATTTAACACCCAGCCAGTTAGCCAATAAGCGGACGGCAATCAACCAGTACCCTTCCCAGGTGCGCCTGTTGGGCAATTTCCTGCCCAGCTTCATCCGACAGAACGAGCTATTTGTAGCACTGCCTCATTTCGAAGTCTTCCCAATCGAGTACGGCTCCCTTCCACTGCTCGAATCTACGGTGCAGAAATTGGACGATCCCGACCAGGAGATGACCCGCAGGCCGGCTGCCGGTAAAGCAGAGTTAAGCGGTTGGAAGATCATCCGTATCGGGGATACCCTATTTATAACTGCTGAGGTAAGCGGCAATCCAGCTTCGCTGGAGTATCGCTTGCTGGTAAAATCACCAGATGGGGAAACGCACTCTGTTGATACACACCTCCCTGTCTGGTCCCAAAGTGGGAGGACATTTACTACGCCACTCAGCCTGTCTGAGTTGGGGGATATACCGGTGCTGGGATTTGCTGCCGAAATTCGTGATGGAGTATCAACGATCCGTTCAAGCTGGTATTTCCTTATCGTTCAAGATTGGTTTTAGATGGTCTGGTTTAAACGCGGCCTGGCTCTGGCTGCTCTAGGTGTTTTAATCTACCTTTTTTGGCCGCTGTTAGCCGAAATCGAAGCTGCAGCAGGTTTATTCAAAACAGCTAACTGGGCCTGGCTACCCCTTGCTCTCGCCATTTACCTAACCTCCTACTCCTTTCTAACCTGGCTGAACTCTATGGCCTTAGAACCGTTCGAAGGGCATATTCGCTTTCCAAAGTTAGCAGCTGTGCTTACTTCGATTGCCTTTATCGAGGTAGCCATCCCCAGCGCCGGCGCCAGTGGAGTCGCGCTGCGAGCACGCTTATTGGGAAAGCATGGACGGTTTTCTTTCGAAGGGTCCACTTTCAGCCTGGTATTAGAAAGTATTTATATGTCTTTCGCCATGGTAATCCTGGGTTTCCTGGGGTTGTTCTACCTCGTGCAGCAAGGCCAGATCAGTAATGTCCAGCTATCAGGATTGGGCGTGGGGGTAACCCTAATCATTATCGCGATCTGGAGCGGGTGGAGAGTTGTTCACAACCAAACCCTGAGCCAGAAAATTCTCTTCAAGCTTGCTGATGGATGGAACAGGATTGGGAGAGGCTTTCTACAAATTGAAAAAGAGACCTTGGAAAACCGTTTAAGGATCTTTCACCTGGGATTAAAACAACTTGGGAAGGCCCCCCGATGGAAGTTCATCCTGGCTGCCTTTGGAAGAGTAACCCTGGATGTGGTCACGCTTGGCATGTGCTTCGTGCTGTTCCAAAACCCTCTCCCACTTGGGACCTTGTTCGTGGGTTACGGCCTGACTCTGCTGATCAGCGGGTTGGCGTCCCTACCCGGAGGACTGGGTTTAGCTGACGCCTCCATACCAGTGATCTTTGCCAGCCTGGGGGTACCGGGCGCTGTTGCCCTGGCAGCCGGATTAACCTACCGGCTGATGGCCTACTGGATGGTAAGGTTTATTGGTTTCGTTAGCTGGCAAGTCTTGGAGTCTGGGAATCGAGGCTTTTCCAACCCAGGGTAAGCAGCTTCAACTCATGTCGTTTCTGCTGGGGATTTCAACCGGCGGTAGATCAAGCGCAGCAGAAGACCTGCAATTAAAAGCCCTAATCCACTGGCAATCACATTGAATTCAAGGGTGAAGGCCAGTATCAGGCAAGACGCCAGGCCCAGCACAGGCACCCACCTGGGGAATAAACGGTCCTTTTCGTGCATCCGCATGGCCGCCATGTTTGCAATACTGTAATAAAGCAGAATGGTGAAGGCTGCTCCAGCGACGATGACTTCTAGAGTGCCCAGGAGCACCACGATTACCAGGATAAATCCTGTAAGGAGTACACCCCGGCCTGGAATGCCATACGGATTCACATGATCCAAAAACGGGAAAAGGTCCTTCCGACGAGACATAGCAAACATCATCCGGCTGATTCCTAAAATCTGGCTTAACAGGACACCCAGCATTGCGAACGTGGCGCCGACCGCGACGATCTGACCCGTACCGGGGAGTGGGAAATTTTGCGCGGCCCGCTCGAGAGGTGAAGCTGTAGCAGCTAATTCTTGCGCGCCTATCCCACCTACTGCCACCAGGGCCACTGCGACGTACAAAAAAGCGGCAATACCTAATGCCGCCACAATTGCTCGAGGAATCGTGCGTTTCGGGTTATCTACTTCCTCACCCAGCGTAGCCAGACGAGCATACCCGGTATAGGCAAAAAACATCAGAGCGGCTGATTCAAGAATACCACCAAAGCCAGTTGGGGCAAAAGGCTGCAGGTTAGCCACATTAAATACAGGAATACCGGCAATGACAAAATAGGTCAGGGCTCCCAAGGAGAAGGCAACAATAAGGGTGTTCAACTTACCTGTACGGCGGATGCCAAAGTAATTGATCACCGTAAGGGTTAGGACAGCCGCGACGGCTGCGGGACGCTCAGGAACAGCAGGGAACAAAGCATGCAAATAGCTGGCGAAGCCCAGGGCTACCGTGCCACCCGCGGCCATCTTACTGGCCAGGAACATCCAACCGGCGGAAAAACCTAGCCAGGGTTTTAGGACGCGATAGCCATATTCATACGTCCCACCAGATTGAGGATAGGTAGCCGCCAGTTGGGCAGAGCTTAAAGCATTGAAGGTGGCTACCATGCCTGCAATGAGCAGGCCGACCAGGAAAGCTGGGCCGGCTACCCCCGCCGCAACACCAGTAACGACAAAAATCCCAGCTCCAATGATGGCCCCCAGGCCTATTGCTATGGCATCCACCAGGCGCAGGTCACGGAGTAGCTGGTTTTTGGGAATGGTATCATCTACATTTGTTGAATCTGGTTGCTCTTCTTCCATTCAAGTTCCTTTCCCCCTGTCTTCTTTTTCCGATTACGATTATGTGTATAATCGCGGTACCCGCGCTCCAATACCGCACACAACTTCGTAGTTAATCGTCTTCCAGTTGACTGCCAGATCCTCGGCTGACAACCTGGCTTCTCCCTGCTCCCCGATTAATACGACCTCATCCCCAGGCTTTGCT
>CAZAQS010000007.1:0-7603 GCA_964486825.1 uncultured Anaerolineaceae bacterium
AGCCATGAAAACTCCTTTGTGCAGCGTTTGCATGAGATGATGGTGGATATGCTTCTGTGTTACCGGGTCGAGAACTGGGTAGCTGCGGGCGGCAGCGCTATACAGCTCTTCTTCTAACGCTTCTAACTCAATAAGCTGCCCAAGACAAAGGTCACAATTATCCAGGTGTCGCTGGATCATTTGTATTTCAGCAATTGGCATATCATTACGGGTATAGGCCAGCAAGCGTTGCTGGACTTGCCCGCAGCTTAGTCGTCTGGGTTTTAAAGTGCGTCGGGCAAACTTGATTAACATCTTTCTTCACCCATATGCCCTGTTTCTAATTGAGCGCCAGCGGATCGCATGTACTGGAGCTGTTTATGAGCGGCTTTTAGCTGTGAATAAACGGTGCTGGACGGGAGTCCAAGCGCCCGGGCAGCTTCTTTTACTGGTAGCCCTTCTTGATAAACCAGTATGATAGGTAATCTCAGTTTGTCATCTAATTGCTCGACCAGCTTCCACAATTCACCGGCTTGTTGGCGCTGATTGAGTACCTCAGTTATATCCAACTGCGATTTATCCAGCTCGCTTCTTACCCACTCCAAAGAAAGTATCTGGCGCATTTTCTTCTTGCGAAGCTTGTCACGGCATACGTTGATCACGATCGCTGTTAACCAGGTATCGAAGGATGATTCACCCCGGAAACTTCTGATCTTCAGAAAGACACGTAGAAACGTTTCCTGGGCAGCATCTTCGGCATCCTGCCTTTCCCGCAAGATGGACATTGCCAATCGGAAAATCTTACCCTCATAAGCATGAAACAATCTGTTGAAGGCAGACATATCTCCTTTCTGGCATTGTTGAAGCAAATCCTGTAAATCAGACATGGCAGCCGGTAAGCCCTGGTCCTTTCAATATTAGACGCATTTAGCTGCTAATTTTACGAAAAATAGATGAAATTGCTGCCTAAAGCTCTCTGGACCAACAAGTAGTTTGGTCGTCAATATTCCCCGGTTCTGAAGATAGGCTCGCGGTTCAGACGATCAGGCTAATAATTATGAGGATGGGTTATAATCTCCAGTTATCAACATTGGGACATTTTACATCTATTAAGGAGTATTGATTATGAAAATCGCTAACGACGTCACTGAGCTTATCGGGAACACACCCCTTGTACGGCTGCAAAGGGTAACCGAAGGCTGTAAAGCTGATGTCGTCGCTAAGCTTGAATTTTATAACCCGGCTCACAGCGTTAAAGACCGTATTGGTGTATCGATGATCGAGTCTGCAGAAAAAGCCGGCCTGTTAGGGGCCGACACAGTCATCCTGGAGCCAACCTCCGGAAACACCGGCATCGCGTTGGCTTTTGTTTGTGCAGCGAAGGGCTACAAATGCACTCTGGTTATGCCCGAGACAATGAGCAAAGAGCGGCGTATGTTGCTTAGAGCCTACGGGGCTGAGCTAATCTTAACTCCCGGTAGTGAGGGCATGGGAGGGGCAATCCGAAGAGCGGAGGAGATGGCAGCAGAGGAAGACCGCTACTTCATTCCCCAGCAATTCCGAAACCCAGCTAACCCTGAGATCCATCGCCTGACCACAGCCGAAGAGATCTGGCGCGATACCGATGGCAAGGCCGATATCCTGGTGGCAGGGATTGGCACAGGCGGGACGATCACCGGCGTGGGCGAGGTGATCAAGGAACGCAAACCATCCTTTCGCTGCGTGGCAGTTGAGCCAGATGCCTCTCCCGTACTCTCCGGGGGAGAGAAAGGCCCTCATCCCATTCAAGGCATAGGGGCGGGATTTGTACCAGAAGTGCTCAACACGCAGATCTATGATGAGATCATCAGGGTAAAGAACGAAGATGCATTCCAACTTGCTCGGCGTATGGCGCGCGAGGAAGGCTTATTGGTAGGGATCTCCTCCGGAGCTGCTGTTTGGGCTGCCTTGCAGGTTGCTCGGCAAACGGGAAATGAGGATAAATTGATAGTCGTAATCATCCCCTCTTTCGGTGAGCGTTATCTGAGTACACCTCTCTTTGCAGATCTGGCAGATTGAGTGCAAGATGATGTTTAGCAAGATCCACAAGTCATTCGAAAGTATCTATGAACGCGACCCTGCTGCTCGCAATGCTTTGGAAGTATTACTACTCTATCCTGGATTACATGCCAAATGGAGTCATCGCATATCTCATTGGCTTTGGAGGCACGATCTAAAGTTGTTGGCACGCGCCTCCTCACAGATTTCGCGTTTTATTACCGGTATCGAAATCCATCCAGGAGCGGTGATCGGCCCTCGCTTTTTCATCGATCATGGAATGGGCGTGGTTATCGGGGAGACAGCTGAGGTAGGCGCAGATGTAACTCTGTATCATGGCGTGACTCTCGGTGGTACCAGCTGGGAGAAGGGCAAGCGCCACCCCACCATCGGTGACCGGGTAACAATCGGAGCAGGGGCAAAAGTGCTGGGTGCGATCGAGATTGGACATGACAGCCGGATCGGCGCCAATGCAGTCGTGGTCAAATCAGTGCCACCAAACTCAGTGGTGGTTGGGGTTCCCGGTCAGGTCGTTACTCGCAGCGTTCCACATACTTCCTCTGATCCACCTGATTTGGAACATACCGCACTACCTGACCTGGTAGGCAAGGCGATTATATCCCTGATGGAGCGCGTTGAGTATCTGGAGGAGCGTATCAATGGGCACGTGACCGAGATCCCTCACCCCCATGTAGAGGAAGACGGCTCCTGGCGTGGAGAAGATTTCCAAATCTAGGGCATATCAGCTAATTCTTTGAAATGCTTCAAAAACAGTGGCCAGCCACCTTCGGAATCCATCGGATCACGGACCTTGTGACCCTCCGGACCATGTCGATCAAAAGCGTAATGTTCCAGGATGACCTCTGTCGCGGTCGGCCCGTGGGGTTTAAAAAGGACTTCCACCTCGCTTGCCCGGTCAGGATCAGGTTCAGGTTGCCATTCAGGCTTGATCTGCCAGGTGAGCACTACCCGGTCGGGGCGGTTCCATTCCACAACCTTTCCCCAATCCTTTTCATCACCTTGTTTCGTGCGCTCATACCAACGCCCTCCGCGCGAACTTTCCATCACGACTGTATCTAGATCATCCCTGGCCCAGGTATTATCCTGTGGCCACCACTCCGCGAAACGGCTGGTAAAGATATCGAAAGCGCGATCGGTCGTCGTTTGGACCACAACTCTATGTTGGATCGAATCTGGATGCCTGCGTTCGTTCATAATTTTCCTCCTTAACTGAATGATTATTTTAGTTATTGAATTGTCTGATTAATTGTAACAAAAGACAAGCGCAATTCTAATGCTTAAGCAACTATCGCTTTCAGGTCTCATTTATCTTTAATACGGTATAATCGGTTTATCCGTTACCTGAGAGTGCATCTAAAGAAACAAAGCGCCTGACACAATCATGGGGAGAGTGATCATGAGTCGAACGATTTTCGAACGTTACGGCGGCTTCGCCAAGGTAAGCCGGGTGGTAAGCAGCTTCTATGAAAAGATGCTCGATTCACCTTTGACGAGTCCATATTTTATCAACACGGATATGCGCAGCTTAATCGACCACCAGACAAAGTTCATCGCTTATCTTATGGGTGGACCGGCAAGCTATACGGACGACCATTTAGAACGCGTCCACGCGCGGCTAGGAATTAGCGAGGCTGCCTTTAAGGAAGCGGTAATGCTACTCAAAGAGACCTTGGAAGACCTGGACTTCGAAGATGCTGATATAGGTGTTGTCGAGGACCGTATATTAAGTAAAAAGAACTTTATTATCGCGCGGGGGTAAATATGGCACTAACAGATCAGAACTCCCCATCTCTGCAGGTTGATAACGAGACCCTGCGCCAGATGGTGCAAACCCTCAGCCTGGCTACGGCCTTGGTTAAGCCAGGGGAATGGACCGTGCTGTTTGAAAACGCCAACTTCTTCAAGTGGTTTCCACCCGGATCTGAAGTAGACGAGCCCCTGACAGCGCGCCTGCCTGGATTTAATGGTAATCGGGCTATGGCGCGACTCCAGGAGGGGCGACCTTACAGCTTCGAGACCGAATCAAAGGCTGGAGGGCGTACCGTACCGGTGAGTGTGGATGTACGCAGCTTGCCTGACGATGCCATTGAAGCTGTGGTGATTGAATGTCGGGATATCTCCAAGCAAAAACAGGCAGAATATATGCTTGAATCCTATTCAAAAATGGCCGAGAAAAATGCCCGAGATGTACAAAGGGAGAAAGACCGCGTCGAGCGCCTGCTGCTGAACATCATGCCAAAGTCTGTTTACGAGGAGATGCGTGATTACGGAACAGTCACACCCCAACTTTTCGATGGCGCATCCATCTTGCTGCTGGATTTCGTTGGTTCCACAGAAATGGCTATCTCCCGTGACCCTGCTGCTTTGATTACTGAGCTTAACGATATTTTTACCGTCTTCGATCGCATCACTGATCTTTTCGGCTGCGAGCGCATTCGTACAGTTGGTGATGCCTACATGGCTGTTTCAGGGTTGCCGGAGCAAAACCCCGAACACGCTCATAATATCGCCCGGGTGGCGTTACGAATGATGCGTTATATTGAGCGACGTAATTCGGCGCATCTGGAGGCCTGGCATGCCCGTATCGGTATCAACTCTGGCCCGGTGATCGGTTCCCTTGTCGGTGTGCAGAAATATGTCTACGATATCTTTGGTCCAGGAGTCAATATGGCCGCCCGCATGGAAAGCCTATCCGAACCGATGAAAATTACCATCAGCGAGAATACATACCAGTTAATTAAAGACGATTTTTTGTGTGCCGAACGCGGTGAGTTCGAGGTCAAAGGCTTCGGCAAGAACACCTTGTATTTCCTGGAGCGTGAACACCCTCAACTTCGCTAAGGGTTTTTCCTACCTATATTATAGGAAAAACCCTACTACACAATCCAATAATAGTTCCTTATGATATGATTAGCACAAATGAAAAGTTGGCGCTTTTCTATAATAATTACGATTGTATTATTTGTTCGTTAGGAGGAAAATATGACTCTAGAAACTTTAGTAATATGGTTGATCGTAGGAGCTGTAGCCGGTATTCTGGCAGACCTTGTGGTAACCGGCATCGGACTAAGCCTGCTTGAAGCGATTGTAGTAGGGATTATAGGCGCATTTCTAGGAGGCTGGTTGTTCTCAACTTTAGGTATAGTAGTTGGAGCCGGTATTCTTGGTACAATCTTTACAGCCTTTATTGGCGCCGTCATCTTACTGCTTTTGCTGGTTGCAGTAAGGCGCGGTGGCAGGCGACGCCGCTAACTTAATATCTAAATGTTATTTGATTTTAGAACCAAGCCCTTCAAGGCGCAAATCCTTGAAGGGCTTGGTTATTTACCTTGAATGGCGCCTCTATAATTAGGAAAAGGCTCCTTCGAAGAGTAAACTTGTAGGGGTACAAGTAAACTTTTTTGTACAAAATGAGTATCTTCAAGAAATTGTGCTAAAAGAGGAATGAGATAACCCTATCCACGGAAGAAAATCACTTGTTGATTGATCTAAAAATGGTTATAAAAAGATAACGTGTGAACAACTCTTCATTTTCAGGAGTGTTAATTCGCTTCTTTAAATGATATCAAGCCTGTTCGGGGTGTTACCTTGGAGCTCATGGTGTAGCGTAAAAACGTAGCCCACTCGCGACCAGGCATATACTACTGCTCCGATCACAATTGGTTTTCCTACCATAAAAAGTGAATACGAAAGGAGGTAGCTCGGGCGAGATTAATTATTCGGATCCTCCGATGAGAAATCTGTACTTAGAAACATCCTGGTTTCTACAACTGAAGAAGGAAGGAGACGACCTATGTGGATTATACGAGTAAATATGACCGACCAGTCAGCTACCATTAGCGATGTCCCAGAGGAGTATAAATATCTGGGGGGCCGCGCCATGACTTCCACGCTTGTTGCTGACGAGGTTCCACCGTTAGCTCACCCATTGGGGCCCAATAACAAGCTTGTGTTCTCTCCGGGTATCTTGAGCGGGACGCCAGCGCCGACCGCTGCTCGCCTGTCTGTGGGTGCAAAATCTCCCCTTACTGGTGGCATCAAGGAATCCAATGCTGGTTCACCATGGGCGGCTGACTTAGGAGATTTGCAAGTAAAGGCGTTTGTGATAGAAGGACAACCCGAGGAAAAAGGCAAGTATTGGGGGCTGTTCCTTACCTGGGACAAGCAAGACGGCAAACCGAAAGTCGATTTCTTCGACGCCAGTGAGTATGCTGGCAAACCGCTGCATGAGGTCTACCCGAAGTTATTTAAGCGCTTCGGTAAAAAGGTCTCTATCGCTGCCGCAGGAATGGCTGGCGAGCACCGCTATAGCAACTCCGGAGTCGCTTTCAATGATTTAGAGTCCAGAGCCACCCGTTATGCCGGGCGAGGCGGGTTGGGGTCGGTAATGGCAAGCAAGGGTGTGAAATTCATCGTACTGGACAGGAAAGGGGCTCCAGGCGCAGCCATCGCTGATAAGGCCCTGTTCGATGAAGGGCGCAAGAAGATGATCGACGCCCTCCAGACCCATGCTATTACCAAACCAAAAGGCACTTTGAACACTTACGGGACAGCAGCGCTGATCAACGTTTTGAATGAAGCCGGAGGTTTACCCACGCGCAACTTCTCGAGCGGCTTCTTCGAAGGAGCTCCAAAAATCGGCGGAGAGGCCATCTTTGATGGCATAAAGGACCGTACTGGCAAAGAAACCTATAACCATGGTTGTAGCCCTGGTTGCATCATCCAGTGTTCGAATACCTGGTTTGACGAAAATGGCCAGGAACATGCTTCCTGCGTCGAGTACGAATCGTCTTGGGCGCTGGGTGCAGATTGCGGGATCGACAACCTCGATCATATCGCAGAACTGATCCGCTTGTGCAACGCGTACGGCTTTGACACGATCGAGACCGGGACAACCATTGCGGTGGCCATGGATGCAGGTGTGCTCTCCTTTGGAGATGGACCCGGCGCAATAAACCTGGTGCATGAAATGGCTAAAGGCACGCCCCAGGGTCGTATCCTGGGCAGTGGGACAGAGATCGCTGGTAAGACTTACGGCATCACCCGCATCCCGACTGTCAAAGGCCAGTCCATGCCGGCTTACGAGCCGCGTGCTGTAAAAGGCATCGGTATCACATATGCCACCACCCCAATGGGCGCCGATCACACTGCCGGCTATACCATCGCACCCGAGATCCTTGGTGTTAGTGGCACAGTAGATCCATTGAGCCCAGAGGGCAAAGCAGCCCTTAGCCGCAACTTCCAGGCAGCCACAGCCTTTATTGACTCGTCCGGGCATTGCCTCTTTATCGCTTTCGCGGTCCTGGATATCGCCAGTGGATACCAGGGAATGATCGACGAGGTAAATGGTGTGTATGGCACGAACTGGACAGCCGACGATATCGCTGCCTATGGTGTGAAGGTATTGAAAAAAGAGCGCGCCTTCAACGAGGCTGCCGGGATCGGCAAGGAGCACGACCGTGTACCTGAGTTCATGAAATACGAACCGCTACCCCCGCATAATCAAATCTTTGATGTGTCGGATGAAGCGCTTGACTCCGTATTCGGTGAGCTCTAGTTTCAGCAG
>CAZAQS010000007.1:7613-50084 GCA_964486825.1 uncultured Anaerolineaceae bacterium
CGTACCGCCCTGCCTGGCGCGCATAGTGGTGATGCATGCCTGAGATACACATGAATAGCCGGAATATCGAACTGCCTGGGGATTTCCTTGACCGGAGACATTATCCAGAGCAAAGCGATTTTTGGTTGACCGAGCGCAATGGAGAGCTTATTCTCAACCCGCGTCGGCCAGATTTACGCAAGCTTTATCTTGAGCCCACCACGGCCTGCAACCTCTGCTGCCGGACCTGCATAAGAAATAGCTGGGGCATTCCCTCACAGGAAATGTCGGCGATCACCTTCCAACGAATTGTAGAAAGCTTCCCAAATCTGCCTCTCTTGAAACAGGTCGTATTCTCCGGTTTTGGAGAACCTCTCACCCACCCTGCTCTGATAGGCATGATAGAAACTGTTCGCGATTACGGTCTTGGGGTAATTCTGGCAACCAACGGATTATTGCTTGACAGGCATGTTTCAGCAGAACTTATCCGTTTAGGAGTGGAGCGGGTAAATGTTTCTGTCGATGGCGCAAACCCAAAGACTTACCATGACATTCGGGGAGCACGTCTCCAGCAAGTCACCGAGAATGTTCAAGTATTTAACGAACTAAAACACCAACTTCGCAGCTTACGCCCAAGCCTTGGCATCGAATTCGTGGCTATGCGAAGCAATGTCTCTGAAATTAATGACCTCGTCAAGTTGGGAGCTCAGTGGAATGTCTCTCACCTGCTGGTCAGCAATGTCCTCCCATATACGGACGAGATGAGATCAGAAGTGTTGTACAGCTACAATCCTATCGAGCCCTATAAAACTAGCGGCTGGCCTCTGAAGTTAGATGCCTGGCTTTTGTGGGCTACTGAAGATTTGCCCCGCATGCACTGGGGGGCAGTCCGCCGATGCCGGTTTATTGCGGATCACGGCGTTGTGGTCGGGTGGGATGGCTCGGTTGCCCCATGCTACCCCCTCTCTCATGACTATTCCTACTTCACCGTAGATGGTCGCAAAAAGATGGTCTCCCGTTATTCCTTAGGGAACCTGAACGACCAGTCATTGGTTGATATCTGGATGTCAGAGGAATACTCCCTCTTCCGGAGCGACGTGAAGGCTTACCACTTCCCCTCTTGTCCCGATTGTGACCTGCGAGACACTTGCGACCTGCGAGAGCAAAATGAAGGCTGCTGGGGATGGAACCCTTCTTGCGCCGACTGTCTTTGGTCACAAGACATCATCCGCTGCCCATAAGGACTTATTTTATGATTATTCAGCTGAAATTGTACGGAACCTTACGGCGCTTGAGCCCGGGGGGGAAAGCTGGCGCTCCGATAGACATCGATTTGCCCGAAGGAGCTACGATCCAGGATCTAATCGATCTCCTGGAAATACCGGAAGAAGAAACAAAAGTTGCTTTCGTGAATAACCTGGTATGTGACAAGGATTATCGTTTGGAACCGGGTGATAAAGTCGGTTTATTCCCGCCGGTTGGGGGTGGCTCAGATGAAAAAGCCACGGTTGAAGTCTTGCTGTATGGGCAACTTGCATCTTTCGGAGGTAAGCAGAAACAGTATGGGCACTCCCACCTTTACCTGGACCTACCGACCGGCAGCACAGTAAAAGATTTGCTGGCATTCTTGCAAATGCCATCAGAAGCCAGAGGGGTAACCATCATCAATAGCCAGCTAAGTGCGATGCCTGGTTTGCAGGCGGACCTGGAAATCCAGCTCAAACCAGGGGACAGGATCGCTTTTTTCCACCCATTAACCATGTGGCCCTACCAATACCGTTCTGGCATACCGATGACACCGGAGCTCACCGCTGCCATGCATGCTGATCAGGACAAAGGCCTCCATCACTCGTATAAGAAAGCATGATAAACCTGATTTGATTTTTTGATCTTATCGTAAAAGTTTAGGGTAACAAATAGCCGATGTGCAGCTGAATCAGTTACGAGTTCTCTTCCATGAACTCTTTCAATCGAGCTAATGCCTGAGCCCAATAGTCCTTCATTTCTTCGGCCTGCTTGGGTGTATCCAGCTTGCTGTGCTGGACGGTGACCTGGCCCTTGCTGGATCCTTTTGGATAGAAGGCTACCTCTACGCTCCCAGGTGGTTCTTTCCAGGTTAGACGCAACGACTTATCTGTACGGGCAGAACGAATATCGAAAGCGACATCTCCCAGCCACTCCGTGCGAAGTTCTGCATCTTGCCAGGCTGTAAAAAGGGTAGAGACAGGTACTCTTATCGTCTTACTCCTGCTAATCTGGTAGCCATCCTGTACCTCATGGACCTTCCTAAGACCCCGCTCCTGCTCATAAGCGACGGTCACATGCTGTTGCCACCATGGCGGTATGGCATGGTTCTCGTTTAGATAAGCCACAATACCCTTATGGTCCATATCCTGCGCTCCACTTTGATCCAGGATATCGAACCACTCTTGCCAGGATTTACCGGTTCTCCTGAGCACAGCTGCATCGCTCGTGCTGTCCCTGGCCTTTCTCCCCTTTTCGTCTACATCTGCCATAATCAACTCCTTACCCTATCTACCTGCCGCCCTCCCCTGACAAGAAAGCTCTTCGGAGGTTGGCCTATTATAAACACATAAACAACCTCCCAAGAGCTTCAATTAAATTAAAAACCATCTAATTTATAAACTTATTCTGCAACAACAGTTCCAGATGAGAGATTCTGGCTTCTTGGAAGCGACTGGAGAGCCAGGTAACTTTCTCCGAACTGCTGCACTTTATCCAATTCGTGGTCAAACTGAGCGTAGTGAGCCTCTTCTTCGGCTACCAATTGCTCGAAGATCTTCCTGGAAACGGAATCATTATTTGCGGAGCATTCATTCGCCCACTGGTTATAGTAGCGGGCGCTATTTTCCTCCATCATCCGGCTCATTTCGAGCATACCTGCGACATCCTGCGTGAGAGTCACCTCTGCTGACGCTTTCATCATCACTTCCCCCTTCAAGAAGAGAATCCTTTCAGCCAAAAGCTCAATATGGGTCATCTCTTGGATTGCAGTGCGCCTGAAGAGAGCTGACAGGAGATCATATCCTTGGTCGTCTAGATGAAAATGAAAGTACATATATTGGTGAACAGCTGCTAGTTCATCCGCAACCGCTTTATTCAGAATATCGATGCTTTTTTCATGCATGAATTTGTCTCCTCGGTCCTGGTGTGGGGGGGTGAATTAATTATAACCGTAGTTCCTGTTGTCCAAGCTGGTTACCTCGGGAAAAGGATGCAATTTCCTATTGCTTTGCAGATTCATACAGGTAAACTCGTAGAGTAAATACCCGAGCTTGAAGATGAACGTCAAACACCCCAACTAGAGTTGCATTTTCTCGAATCCACCTATGTACTCGCGGCCATTTCTCATCCACATTGAAATCTTCCACAAACCAAATACGCTTATTAGAATTGACCAAAGAATCAAGATCAATTTTTGCCATGCTAATCGTTGTTTCGCCAAGATAATAATCACCTATAGCAGGATTCGCAGAAACCACCAGGTCGCCCGGTTGTTTATTTTGTTTGACAAAATTAAGGGCAGATTTCCAATCATCTCGGTTGCCATTTTGATAGCGAAAATAGAGCATATCTTCGCTAAGAGGCGAGAGGATCAATATTGCCACTACACCTAAACTAAACAGCTTACCATATCCACTTACGTTTTCCAGTAGTTCTTTTACAGCCACTGCCCCCAAGATCAGCCAGCTTGTCAGTGTTATAAACATATACCTGTTGGCTGTGTACATAAAGGTAGAAATAATCGTAATCACGACAATAGGCAATATGGCATTTAAAGACAGAAGCAATCCCACCCTTTTCTTTTTTATAACCTGGTAAGCAGCACCGACTGATCCAATGCATATTACTGGCAGACCAATATAATACACAACTCCTGCCAATACCCAAAATGGGTTGTTGTTGATCCAATTCGCATTGAATCCGGTCATGCTGGTAAAGAAGCTTGGTGCAATTAATACAACTGAAATAAGTCCGGGGATCAGAAGCAACAGTAGATTCTTGATATTTAAACCTTTCGGCCGACCAAAATATGGTGATAAAAGAAAGATTAAATACAAACCTATTACGATCACGATCAGGCCAGACGTAAACCTTTCAACGATTGCCATTCCCATCAACACCATAGAGATTATTAAATAAACAGGATTATCTTCTTCGATAGCCATATAAAATATCAATAACGCTAAAGTATAAAACAGCAACAGAATTGTATAGAAGCGAGCGCTTTGCGACCAATATATATGCCAGGGAGAGATCGCTAACAAGAATAAAGATAAAAGCGCAATATCTTTACCATAAATTTTTCTGATAGGAAAATATAAAATTGGTATTGTGATAATACCAATCACAGCAGGCATTATTCGAGCATTCCACTCATTAATTTCAAAATTTGAAAGCATGAGGTAATTCAATAAACGAAAAGGCGTTCGCCCTAATAAGTCATAATCCCAGAAGATCACCGCATCTCTAACGGTATTTAACTCATCCCACCAAAAACTCCATGTACCAAGGTGGTAGAACCGGAACAAAGATGCTAGTAATGTAATCAAAGCAAGCAGGATAAATTCTATGCTCGGATTGTTATTATAGAATCGAACAATCCTGTGATATCGTTGGGCGAACATATTGCTTCCCTTTCGCGAATTAATTACAGTTGAGCGAATTATCTGACAAGTGACCTCCCCCCAGTATCTTACGGAGGTTTGCTGAACGCATTTGGGCCCGGCTTATATAATGAATTGTACATCAATAGTTCTTTAATTACGAACTAACCCAAGCTTCTTTTATGTGTAGCTCAATATAGCCTATGTATCTATATGTCATCCATCCAATTGAGTTTTCCCTGACCCCCTATAGTTACAGCGATACAAGTACGATTTAGAATCTCATTAGAATATTCCTGAATAATTTAATATTGCTTTATTTGGTCACATTCGTCTTGTATAATTGAAAGTAGTACATAAGGTGCTTAGTTTCTGGATACTCACCTTTTGGATGGGGGAGAGGAGGTGTAGACAATGCAAATTGAACAAGCCAAAGAGAATATTATCGCCAATGATCAAGTCTACAAGGAAACTCGCTGGGTTTCTGCCATAATTATTCCGTTTTTACTCGTTGCATTTTATATTTTGTACCTGTATCCCGATAAATCGAACGAGCTTTTCGCTTGGGCAGTCTTGCCACGTATGACTGCCATGCTCCTGGCCTCCGGCTATATTGCCGGGGCATATTTCTTCAGCCGGGCTGCCATGACCTCACAATGGCATTGGATCGAACGGGGATTTCTGCCTGTAATTGTTTTCGGCATCCTGATGGCTTTGGCAACCATCCTTCACTCTGATGCTTTCAATAACAACCACCTGGCTTTCCTGGCCTGGTCGGTGCTCAACTTAACCACCCCAATCCTTGTGTATGCTGCCTGGGCGCAGAATCGCGTCGCTGACCCTGGTCGAATGGACAAAGAAGATATCTTGATCCCAGACAAGTTGAGGATGATTTTTGCAGTAATTGGTCTCCTGGCCCTCGTTATCAGCTCCATGCTCTTCTTGCATCCCGAGTTGATGGCGGGAATCTGGCCCTGGCTAATTACCCCCTTGACTGCCCGTGTGATCGCCGGATTGTTCACCCTTCCAGGTATTTTATGGCTGGCTATCGCTCATGAACCGCGTTGGTCAGCCGCACGTATACCTCTCCAGACTCATATCGTGTCGCTGGTCTTTGTTGTCATGGCAATAATTTTCGCATGGCATGATTTGGATAAAGCTCGTCCGGCCACCTGGGCCTTCATGTTATTTACGGTGTTCCTTTTCTTTGCAATACCCCTGGTCTACCAATTCATGGAAAAGAAGCGTCGCATGGATGAATAACCGGATCAAATGGAGGCCTTTGCCGAGGAACCCTCACAGACCAACAAGGTTGTTGCGGGAAATGGTTTGGATTCGAGCATAAAATAAGCCACGATCAATCGGTCTCTTCTATCAAAGCAGAAATATTTCGGAGACATACTTTTCCTAAGGCTGGGGGAATACTTCATGATGCGTCAGTAGGGAAAGCAGTTGATCCAGTTGAGGTTTAGCGGAAGTTCCAAATCGCATACATTGCTCGAATTCAACCCCTCGAACCCTGAAGACCATGGACAGGTGGATGCCTCCTTGCTTCTCATCCAAAACTACCCGATTAAATGAATGGCGTGACATATAACGCGCAATTACCCCATAATGTCCTTCAGCACCCACCAGATCTTCTTCAGCCACCAACACCTGTCCATCCGTTAACACGAGGGCAGCCGTGGGAGAAATTTGCCGTCTCAGGAATACCAGGCGATGTTCCCACAATCCTGGACGGTATACGACAGCCTGAATATCTTCTTGAGGTAGCAATAATCGCACCGGTATGATATTCCGGAACTTATAGGGTAGATCATCCAGGTGATGAAGCCCTTGGGTGTATGGTATTGTATTCATTCCTCCTAACTGCACAAACATACTGGACAGGCACTGCTGCAGTTCACGAAAAATATAATCACTGACAGTGTTGAAATAAACTCTGCGGGTCTCCAGGTTTCCATCACTTGCCCAACTCCACTCGAACCAGGAGAAGAGCAAGACGGTTCCCAGTTGAAAAGTAATGAGATGGTCAAGAGGAGTGAAAGACACCTCTAGCCGGCGTCCTTCAATTATCGCTGCAGAAAGCAAGCGCCGGGTGGTCTGCAATAGGATAACCTCTGGTGTATGCTTCCAAATTGGGAATGATAACCATGATCGATCCCTGTATCCACGTAATAGCAAGCGTTGTCGGGGCAAGACCACCACACGTTGAGGGAATTCACCTTGTTCCAGGTAAGATGCCAGGGCTGTCCCTAAAGCCACACCCAGGTCTTCCAGGCGTGCGACACAGTAAGCGAAACCTCTCAGGCTTGGTTCCTGGCTGGCTCTGGCACGTATCTCTGCATCAAGGTCTCCAGGCAGTGCTTTCGTATTGGTCATTAGACCTCCAGATGATGACAGAAAAAAGTAATTCTATTTTATATCCAAGTGATTAGCTTGTATAGAAATAGAATGAACGGAATGATATCCCGGCTTCTGAGAAGCGTATCATTCCGTTCATTCCCCTGTTATTGCTGCTTGTTTGAAGCTTTGAATGACACCGGGGTTGATGAAGCTCGCCTCACATGATCAATGAGGCCTGATCCACTCAATCACGTCGAGGCTTTTTCAGGTAGATAGCTGCAAGCAGCACTAATCCAATCCCGACTGCCCCTGCCGCTAAAACCCATGGTATTGAAGTGGATGCTGGCTGAGCTACAGGTGCAGGGACTACTCCTTCCCCAAGCGCTGCCAGATCCTCACCAGCAGCGGACAAAGGCATGGTACGGGTGCACAAACCAGTCGTCAACCCACTCTCACTGCTATGTGCATAAACCAGGTATTCTTGACCTGCAACAAAATCATACCCGCAGCTGGCGCTGTCACGAGCTGTTGAAAGAGCTATGGCGCCATCCTCCGCTCCTTTCCAAACCCTGGAAACCTCGAATACCACCTTTACTGGATCAGCGCTGCTCATGATGGGAGCTTCTTCTGCCTCAATGCGCGTGACCTTTCCAGAAAAAACGGCGTCCGAGGTTGCCATTGATTCAAGCGGCGGGCTGGGCGGGATACATGAGCAGGCATAAGCTTGTTGTGGGGTGGCTGCCATAAAGCCAACCAGGATAATCATAACAAGTGTGAATCTCGAAGCGTAAATCATAGGTGTTTCCTCCGTAATATTAAGTTTACCGGTACTCGAACGAACCTGAAATATCAGACCTTCTTATCACAGGTAATAGACGCTGAAATACCCGTTTTTGATCCCTATAATCCAATAGTTGCCTCATCCACAACAAGAACCAATAAGCGCGCAGAGAGCCGGGTACGCCGCCCCCGGCTCTCTACAAGGAGGAGAAGAAGAAATCGCTCTTCGATCTTTATAATATCATTTCACGCATATTGCTGCTTGACTGCTAGCCTATGCTTACCCAACGGTTAACTTGCAAAATCTCTACTCCACCCTCTTGTATCTGTTCCACAAAATCATCTGCGGGGATGCCTAGTGGCCACCGGCTACACACCCGTATTTGTTTAATAAAACCATATATAATGTAATTGATTGGCAGGATTCACCGATAGCCCTGCCTTGATCGAGGAGTACTGGATTGGTGCACCGTTCCCGTCAAAAGCAGCACAGCCTGTTACGACAGATCGTGCTTCCAATGTTAGCGCTTGTTGTCCTGACCGCGCTGGCTGTAGGCGTGCCAGCTATCCAGTTCGTCAATAACCAATTGGATCAGCAGGCTCGAGCACGTATCAATCAAGGGACTCAAACTACCCATATCTTAATTTCAAACAAGCTCAACAACCTTTCATATCTGGCTGTTCTCACCGCTCAAAGACCAACATTGCAAAGGCTTGTACGCGAACGCAACCTGTCTGAGCTTGATGAATACCTGGAGATATTCCGACTTGGGGCAGGTTTAGACACTGTCCAGGTTTGTCAGGGTTCGAGTGAGGTTCTCTCCCAGGTTGGAGATCGACTTATCCTGGAGACCTGCCTTGTAGACCAGGTAGGGTTGTTAGGGGAGGATCATTCAGGTTGGATGCTCTCCTCTCAAGAGATTCCAGAAGCTCCAGATACACATGTCATCGTTGGCAATAAATTAGACACCACTTTCGCCTCCCAGTTGCGGGAGGAGACAGGTATGCACCAAACCTTGCTTATAAATGGAAATTACCTGGTTTCTAGTTTTCCTGAAGGGAGTCAGCTCTGGCAATCAACCGCTCCTGGCATAATGTCAATGCCATCAGAAGGTATACCTCATTTTTCTCTTCGCACACAATATGCATTCACAGGATTGGAAACCATCGTATCGTTAGATGCCACAGATTTTATCCAGGCACGCCGTTGGTTGAATCTGGTGATTGGAGGTAGCATAGCCATCGTAATCCTCCTCGGCTCTGTTCTAGGTATGATTCACGCCAGGCAGATCAGCCTTCCTGTAGAACGCTTGCTTGATTCTGCAGATAACTTGCGCCATGGAGACCTGGCAAGTCCTGTCCGAGCCAACACCCGTGTAAGAGAGCTTGCTCAACTTTCCTATGTCCTCGATGATGCCCGGACGACCTTGAACCACACGATCACAGAGTTACGCAATGAGAAGGCCTGGACGGACCATTTGTTAGAATCTGTCGTAGAAGGTATCATTACCTTGGACCGCAACAAAAATATTACTTTCTTCAGTCATGGAGCTGAACAAATCTCTGGTTGGAAGCAAGATCAGGCTCTTTTACGACCAGTAGACGAAATATTTTCCCTGTTTGAATCAGAAGGGAATTTCAGCCAGCGTTTACCATCCCCAGGCAACAAGCAGGTAATCACCGTACGCAATCGCGCTGGTAAACCGGCTATCCTGGCAATCACCGGGGCGAGTTTAGGTCCACCAGAGAGCGGGAAAGGCGCGACCGTGCTTGTCCTACGTGATGTTAGCAATGAGGAATCGATAAGACGCTTATTGGGCGATTTTCTAGCCAATATCACCCACGAATTCCGCACTCCACTTTCTGCATTAGCTGCGTCATCTGAGCTTCTGCTAGACCAGTATCCAGACCTCGATCATAACGAGCTCGCCAGCTTATTGAACAATATTCATTTAGGGATATTGAACCTGCAATCGCTTATCGATAATTTATTGGAAGGCGCCAGCATTGAGACAGGCCGCTTTCGGGTATTTGTCCAGCCTACCGATCTATCCTCTATCATCCTCGAAGCTGTTCACACGATGAGACCATTGGCTGAAAAGTATGGAGTTAAAATCGAAACCACCCTTCCATCAGAACTTCCTACTGTCCAGGCAGACCCTCAACGCACTACCCAGGTATTGATGAATCTACTTTCGAATGCCATTAAGTGGGGCGCGAGTGGAGGGTCGATCAACGTGTATGTGATCCAGAGCAGCTCTGTGATAGAGATACAGATTTCAGACCAGGGACCTGGCGTTCCAACCGAAATGCAATCCAGCCTGTTCCATCCATTCTCTAAGCAGCCAGCTGGAGGCCATATCAAACAAGGGACAGGCTTGGGACTCTCTGTTGTGAAAGCAATTGTCGAGGCTCAGGGTGGAAATGTTGGTATGTACGACAGGCCAGGTGGAGGTGCAGTGTTTTGGTTCACCCTCCCACAAGTACATACCCAAACAGAGATGGTGTCATGAAAGCATTGGTGGTAGACGACGATCGCATCTTATCCGACTTATTGGCCTTCACGCTCAGAAAAGAAGGCTTTGAAGTCATTCAGGCTTTCGATGGCCACAGCGCGCTTTCTGCATGGGAAAACGAGCAACCGGATATTGTAATCTTGGACGTCAACCTTCCAAAAGCTGTGCCTGCTCTGGATGGTTTTCGGGTCTGCGAGAAGATCCGGGAAGTATCAGATACGCCTGTGATCCTCTTGACCGTCAGGAATGAAGAGGATGACATTGTGCATGGTTTGAAATTGGGTGCAGATGATTACGTTCTAAAGCCCTTCAGCCCACGCCAGTTGGTGGCGCGCGTGCAAACCGTTTTGCGTCGCTCGGGTAAAGTTTCCACGCCTGCTCAGCGTCAATTGGGAAACCTGGTTTTCGACCCCGGCAAACGTGAACTCCAATTTTCCCATGAAAAATCCTTAACGCTAACACCACTGGAGAGCAAATTGTTGGACTGCTTGAGTCGAAGAGAAAACCACTACGTCACAATGGATGAATTAATTGCTGAGTTATGGGGGTATGAGAAAGGAAATCGCGAAATGCTGCGCCAATTGATCCGCAGACTTCGTTCTAAGATTGATCTTGGCCAGGCAGATGACGTCTCAATTGCTAACTTGCCAGGTCTGGGCTACAGTTTGCAAACGAAAAAAGGGGCGAAAGCATGAACGCCTGCTAGTTCTGACAGCTCTCCCAGAAAAATATTTGTCACAGCTTTATCACAATATTGTCACAGGTCCTGTCACAGCAGGTAGATATACTGAGAGCCATGGAAAATGGCTCTCAGTGAACTTAAGCTGAAAATCCATATTTCATCCTGGAGGATAGGATGTCGATCGTTCTGGAAAAATTGATGAAACGCTATGATAACCATGTAGTGGTCAACAACGTTTCGCTTGAAGTTAAAGATGGCGAATTTTTTGTCTTGCTAGGATCCAGTGGTAGCGGAAAGACAACGATTCTAAATCTAATCGCCGGATTGACACCATTAGAACGTGGAAAGATTGTTTTAAACGGGCGGGACGTTACCCTTCTACCAACACAAAAACGAAGCGTCGGTTTTGTTTTCCAGGATTACGCCTTGTTCCAATATATGACCGTTGCTGAGAATGTAGAATTTGCTTTGAGTATTCGCAAAATTCCCACAATTGAGCGGCAAAACCGGAGAGACGAACTATTGGAAATCGTTGGTTTGGCGGGTCTTGGAAACAGGATGCCTAAGCAGCTATCCGGTGGACAACAACAAAGGGTTGCCCTGGCGCGTGCCCTGGCCCATAAACCCGATGTCCTGCTACTTGACGAACCCCTAGGCGCCTTGGATGCAAAGATTCGGATCGAGCTACGTCGCTCGCTGAAAAATATCCAGCGCCAGTTAGGGATTGCTACGATCCTGGTAACCCATGATCAGGAGGAAGCTTTCGATCTGGCAGACCGCATCGGTGTGATGAGCTATGGAAGACTGATAGAAGTCGGCACCCCTTCTGAGTTATACCGGCAACCACGCACAGAGTTCGTAGCCACCTTCCTTGGGTCTGCAAACCTGTTGGTAGGCCGCGTAAACGGCACTCGCATCTGCATGGGCCAGATATCATTTCCTCACGAGGTCGATCCCACCATCAATAAAACTGGAAAGAGGGTACAAGTACTATTTCGGCCAGAGGAAGTGGCTCTATCCCCAATTCCGGAAGGATTAAATTGCCCTAACATTGGACTTGCAACAGTCGAGGCAATTGCCTTCAGCGGTGCATATGAAAGGTTACGCCTTCGGCTTTCGCCAATCCCAGGCGTGCGCGCCATTGCTCCAGTAGTGCCATATGGAAGTGATTCTATCCTGGTAGATGCTACCCGCCCACCAGATCAAGCGCTTGGTTTTCCACTTTCCTGTGGAGACCTGGCTTTTGTCGGAGTCAGGAGAATCCATGCCATTGCTCACCCAGGTCTGAATTTCCTGGTTCTATCGGACGGCTCCATGAAAGCCAGGTATGCTCTCGAATTAGCCGGTCAAATAGGCCGGCTTGCCAATGCTCGGGTGACATTGCTCCGCTACGCTGATGAAGTAAACTCAGCGCCTGAAGAGCAAGACAGCAAGAATCTCCTCGGTGCGGGATTGGTTTCTCTTCAGGTCATAGACGTACAAGGACCGCCGGATCGAGCAGTGACAGGATTGTTCGAAAAGCAGTCTTACGACATGGTGATTATGGGTTTCCGTCCTGAAGAGGACCGGGAGCTGGCAGAACATATTCTCAGGAATAGCCAAAACCACTTACTTTTAGTCCCTTCTCCCCAAGAACCGTCTGCAAACGCTCTGATTTGTGTGTCCCCAGGGGAGCCCGGCAAAGATGATATCCTATTTGCAGGTAGGCTCATACGCCATTTAGGCGCAGATGCCACCTTGTTGACCGTGCACCCAGGTTCAGATGTCGGGCCACAAGCCAAGCGGAGGATCGAAAGGTTTTTAGCTGATGGAACCAGGACATTGAGCGTCCTCGGAGTCCCGGCGAAGACGGAAATCAGGTATGGGAACGTTGTCGAGGAGATCATAAAAGAGATCACGGCAAACGGTTATGATTTCCTGGTGTTAGGTGCACCCCTGGCGCCAAAGAAGGGCGAAATGACATTGGAGGGTGTTGTTTGGGATGTTATCCAACAATTGCGAGACCGGTCTATCCTGATAGTTCGTTCGACGTATGTAGGAAGTTGAGTGAGGTCGAAAATGAAACAAAATTTTGCACGATCAAGAGTTAAATCTTTCCCCTTCTTGGGACTTCTTATTTTGGCATTCGGCATGATCGTTGGATGTACGCCGGCAAATGGAAATAAGCCTAAAGCAGACAGGCCCGTTAAGCTCACTTTGGCTGCCTACACCACACCTCGTGAAGCATACCGGGAATTGATACCCATTTTCCAGGCCCAGTGGAAAGAGGAAACCGGGCAGGACATAACTTTCGAAGAATCCTATCTTGGATCGGGCGCCCAATCTCGCGCTGTAGTGGAGGGGTTCGAAGCCGATATCGTTGCCTTATCTTTAGAGGCAGATATCACACGCATCGAGAGGGCAGGTCTCATCACCCATGAATGGCGCTTGAAACCGTATGGTGGAATGGTTAGTACTTCAATCGTAAGCTTTGCCGTACGAAAAGGCAATCCAAAGGGAATCCATGATTGGGCTGACCTTGCTCGCTCGCACGTTGAAGTGTTGACCCCCAACCCAAAGATGAGCGGTGGAGCAATGTGGAATATTCTGGGTCTATATGGAGCTGCAATGCGCGGTTTCGTAGAAGGAATACCCGCAGATGACGAAGCAGCTGCTCAGGAGTTCATGCTCCAGGTACTACGCAATGTCACGGTAATGGACAAGGCAGCTCGAGAGTCGATCACGAACTTTGAAAAAGGCATTGGGGATGTGGCAATCACCTATGAGAATGAAGTGTTGGTGGGGCAGATGAGCGGTGAACCACACGAACTGGTTCTCCCCCGCTCAACCATCCTGATCGAGAACCCTGCTGCAATCGTTGATGTCTATGTTGATAAGCATGGTACTCGAGCAGCTTCAGAGGCCTTTCTGGATTTCCTGTTCACATAGGAAGCCCAGGAAATTTTTGCTCGGCATGGTTTACGGTCCCTGGATCCTGTTGTCGCTCAAGCAACCCTGGAAAGTTATCCACCTGTTGAAGATTTATTCACCATAGAATTTTTCGGTGGTTGGTCGGAGGCAATCCCCAAGATCTTTGCAGAGGATGGCCTCTACACCCTCACTGTAGCTAAAGTACAGGGTCTAGCGCCTTGACAACTCTTATAACCCGAGCAGGTGTTAAGAGACCTGCCAGGAGGAATTCCTTCCCATTGAGCCAATGGGGCATACGCGTGGCAGCTTTATCCTACCTGGCCGTTATGCTCGTGATCCCCCTGGCTGTGATTTTCCATGATGGACTCCGAGAAGGGTTTGTAGGGCTGTGGAGCCAGGTTTCGAGACCTGCTGCCTGGCATGCCTTGAAGCTTACCTTATGGACCTCGGCCCTGATGACTGCCATCAACACAGTGATGGGATTGCTGACAGCCTTTGTCCTGGTCCGTTACCGCTTCCCGGGAAAGTCGATCTTGAATGCAGTTGTAGATCTGCCGTTAGCTATCCCAACGCTCGTCACGGGTGTGATGCTCGTAGTCCTGTATGGTCCACAGGGTGTTTTAGGGGCATGGATACGCCAACAGATAGGCATACCAATTATCTTTGCACCCCCAGGAATCATAATAGCGCTCTTGTTCATCACCTTTCCATTTGTCGTTAGAGCTGTCCAACCAGTTTTGATCAACCTTGACAGAGACCAGGAAGCGGCTGCAGCTACCCTTGGCGCCAATAACTGGACCATTTTCTGGCGAATTATGCTCCCCCCCCTTCTACTACCCCTCGCCAGTGGGTCCATCCTCAGCTTTGCTCGCGCGATAGGGGAGTTTGGCGCCATCGTCATCGTGGCAGGTAATATACCGCTCTATTCTCAAACCGCAGCAGTCTATGTTCTGGGCGAGGTTGAATCCGAGAACCGCCTGGGAGCCAGCGCAATCTCTCTGGTTATGGTTTCAATTGCTTTTGGATTGATGTTGGTTGTAGATTACTTGCAAAAAAGAGCCAGGAGACAGAAATAAGGCGGGAAGCATATGAGCAAATATTTGGAGCGTACCCTTATCATCCTGGTATTCAGTTATGTTCTTCTGTTGATAGCGGCTCCCATTGCTGCATTGGTGTTCGGCGCCTTTCGGAATGGCCTTGGAGCGGTTTTACAATCTTTGACCGCGCCTGATGTCATCTCCTCCTTTGTTCGCACGCTGTGGATTGGTGTGTTGGTGGTTGGGGTCCACGTGGCCTTTGGTACTACAGTTGCGTGGGTACTGGTAAGGCATCGCTTTGCTGGACGAGGAATTTTAAACGCTTTGATCGATATGCCTTTCGCGATTTCTCCGGTTGTCGTAGGGTATATGCTGCTATTGCTATTCGGGAGAAACGGAATATTTTCTCCTTTGCTCGAGACATTTGGCATCCGAGTGGCGTTTGCTCTACCCGGAATGGTAATGGCCACATTATTCGTTACACTACCATTCATGATCCGCGAGCTGGTGCCGGTGCTGGAAGAATTCAATATCCAACAAGAAAAGGCTGCTGCTACTTTGGGGGCCAATGGTTTGCAGACTTTTTGGCGGGTAACCCTACCAGCACTACGTTGGGGTTTTATTTACGGGATTACGCTGACTTTCGCCCGTGCCCTGGGAGAGTTTGGAGCCGTGCTCGTCATCGGAGGAGGAATCCAGGGCAGGACCGAGACTTCAACCTTGTATATCTATCGTGCACTGGATGAGAGAGAGTATATTGGAGCTTACAGTGCTGCTTTGGCTCTTGGCATGTTCTCCTTCCTGCTTGTCATGGGGACTGATTTCATCCGAAGGGTGAAGAAGTTGGAGAGTGAATAGGCAGTGTTACGATAAAGGTAGATCCGCGCCCAATTTCACTCGTCGCAGTAATAGCGCCTCCATGGCGCTCGACAATCCTGTGGCATATTGCCAGTCCCATGCCACTACCTTCATATTCGTTCCTGCTGTGAAGGCGCTGGAATGGTTGCAATGCTTGCTTGAAATTTCTCATATCGAAACCGATGCCATTGTCCTGCAGATAAATTTCCACTAGACCAGGAGATAAAACATTGCAGCCGACTCGAACCACAGGTGGGACATCTTTCCGGTGAAACTTCAAAGCGTTCTCGATCAGGTTCTGAAAAAGCCGGTGCATCTGAGAGGGGTCAGCTTCGACTTCAGGTAATTCACCTAATTCAACCTTTGCTCCAGTCTTGACTACCAACATCTCGAGATCGCTTAATACCGCTCTGGCTGTTTTATTCAAATCGACCGAAACGGGTGGCTTGCCTTGTGAAGTTACACGAGACAGTACCATCAAGTCAGCAATCATTTTCCGCATACGGATAACCGCATTGTTCATACGCTCCAGGTAGTCCTTATCTCTTGCTCCAAGCGTATCACCCAGTCGGTTCCGCAACAGGCTGGAAAAGGCTTCGATTTTCCTCAGCGGTTCTTGCAGATCATGGGAAGCCGTAAAGGCAAACTCCTCCAGTTCCCGGTTACTGTGGTGCAAATCCTCAGCATACTGCTGTAATGTCGCCTCTACCTTTTTACGGTCAGTAATATCCCTAACAATAGCAACGGCGCTTGTCACCTGATTTGAATCATCTAAGATTGGAACAGACACGAACTGCCTGTGCATCAATTTGTTCGTCTTCAAATTCCGAATGATTTCCTCACCCTTTACGATTTCACCTTCTAGAGAGCGCAGCAAGGGAGCCTCATCATTTTTACGGAAAGTTCCATCAGGATTTAAAATTTCTAGCTTCCGTAACGCCGTATCTTCCAGTGGACCGAGCAGCTCATCGATGCGATCGATGCCAAGGTTTTTGGCAACGGATTGATTAAGCAACTGGATACTACCATGCTGGTCGGCAAACCATACTTCATCATCCAGGCTTTCCAGGAGGGTGCGCAATTTATCCCGTTCTGTCTCGACCTGCTTTCGAGCCGAAACTTGTTCGGTAAGGTCTGTGGCCAATACCAGGATCCCATCCACTTGGTTTTCAAAACCGGGCATGGGTAAGTGCGATAGAACCCAATATTGTTCTGCATTTCCTTTTGCTTGAGATACCATGATTTCCCGGGTGATGGTTTGATCTCTATCCCGGTATAGATTATCCAATAAGCTTGTTTCGACGACGCCTTTGATTTCGGGGAAAATATCTTCATATCGCTGAGTGTAGAGCGAGGTTCTTTTACCACCCACCAGGGATAAGAAGACGGGATTGGCATACTCGATCTTGTGATTGGCGCCACGCAATATACAGACTCCTACCGGGAGCACCTCCATCAGATGCTCTAGAACCTTCCGTTGGTGCCGGTTTTGCTCCATCAACCGGTTCTGTTCCCTGGCATACTTTTCCAGACGAGTGACATCATGCCATATCACGACTGCCCCAATCTGCTGCTGGTCCGGACCGTATAACGGGCTGGCGTTGGCCTGAACGTGCACTTCCTGGCCTTCCTTGTCAGTATAATATAATGATTCTCCACGAATCACCTCTCCCTGCATTGCCCTGCTGGACGGAAGTTTCTCGTACGGCACCCGATTGCCTTCTGGCCATCTTAGGTCAAAAAATCTGGCAAGTTCTTCGCGCGTGTGCCCGGTCATGTCAAATCCATGAGTCTCGATGACTGCTTTATTCACGCGGACGGGAACTCCTTCCGAGTCATAGACCACCGCCGTGTCGCTGATAGCATCGAATACAGCATCCAGCTCCTCAACCCGCCTGTGATACTCCATAGCCAGTCTTTCTTTTACAGTGCGTTCCTCTTCCAAACGGGCGATCGCCAATTCCAGCCTGGCCTGGTTCTCCCTCAATTCTCTTTCAGCACTCTCTTTTTCCCGTATCGCTGCCCTTAACTCTTCTGCCTGCCATTCAGCCCGGTCAGCTGATTCTAAAGCTTGTTGCTCGAGTAATCTTTGGTGGGTGATATCTTGAGCGACAGCTACAGCGCCTAAAAAATGTCCTTCACGATCGTAGATAGGAGCGGCGCTATTGATGATGGTCCCTTGGGTGCCATCAAAACGGGCGATATCGACAACATCACCCACTGAGGTCTCGCCCTGGAGAGCGCGTGCTAATCCCCAATCGGTCGACATTAACTCTTCGCCAGTATCGGACCACCAACCCCGGTAAACACCGTACTCTTCCACATTTTCAGCGAGAGGCGCTTTCCCCCTCCAAACCACCTCCGTCATCGGATTTGTTTGAATAATCTTTCCACTTCTGTCAGCAATCCACACCGCCACAGGTTGAGTTTCAAGGACAGCTTCAAGGCGCCGGTTGGCCAATTCTAGCTCGAAAGTCCTTTCCGATACCCGTGTTTCAAGCTCCTGATTGCTCTGAGCGAGCGCTTGTGTTCGCTCAGACACTCGTTGTTCAAGCCGGTCTCTAGATTCACGCAAGGTTTCTTCAACCTGGCGGCGTTCAATTGCATATCGAATGAAGCGTTCTAATAGTAAAGGGTTTGCCTCGCGCTTCGTGAGGTATAACGTGGCGCCGGCCTGCATTGCTTCTACATCCACATCGTAACTACCCCTCCCGGTATACAAGATCAATGGAGTTGGGAGACCTTGGGAAATGATTTCCTTGATTAGTTCTATTCCTGTCCTGCCTCCCAGGTCATAATCTACGAGAGCAGCATCGAAATGGCCGGACATAATGGTTTGAAGGGCCTCTTCGTAGGTAGAGATCCAAACCAGTTCGAACTTTCTGCTATGGGCTTCCGCAAGCATAGCCTTGGTCAGAAAATAATCGTCTTCATCGTCGTCTATCAGGAGAACCCGCCAGGTAGGTAATTCGTTCATTTCTTTTCCAATCAAGTATAAAAAAGCAATTGGCGACGTATGGCGTTTATATTATGAGTAGTTAAAGGAAGGACTTTTCAAGGATGGTCTTCCTGATACGACCATCACGAAGTATTTAATAGGTTTTGTATACGGTGGAGACAGGAAGCTTTGGAAATACAACCTCTCTCTTAAAATGTTATGAGGCCGATTTTCTCAACTTTAAGAATCATGCTACCCACCTTGTTCGAATGATCTTGGAGTATTATCGCGCAGGCTCCATCTTTCTGCAAGACCTGCCCTTAGATGTTTGTGTATATGGCGATGATTTCCTTTGATTCTGGTAGCTCCTTGCCATCAATGGCTTCGAGTTTATAACCCAGCCTCTCTAGGTAGAGGCAACATTGGGCATGCACTTCCTTCCCATGCGTATCTATGAAAAGGGTCGGGTGGCAACGCTCTAAAAGCCTGGCTGCGCCTTCCAAGACCCGCATCTCAGCCCCCTCTACATCCACTTTCAAGTATTGCGGATCTGGAAGCTCTCCAGCCTCGATCATCTCATCCAGCGAGACTGCCTGCACCAACAGGCTTCCCCCCTCTGCCAGCCGCCCCCTGGCGCTGCTCGGTCCCTCCTGGAAAGAGAGCATACCGTAACGGTCCGTTACGGCAGCTTCTATTACGGTTACATTTGAGATCCGGTTCAGGGCTAGATGTTGTTTAAGATACCTCAGGTTGCGCGGAAGAGGTTCAAAGACAAAAACGTTTCCGGAAGGTCCCACCAGCACAGAAGCCAATAATGTATAGTAGCCGGTAAAACCGCCCAGATCGAAGACGATGCTTCCCTCAGGAATGGTGCGCTCAAACAGCAGGCGTTTTCGGAACTCATAGCTGCCAATCCAGTTTCCATGATTGCCAGCCCCCACGATCCATCTCATGCCTTTAAAACGGCCTTGTAAAATCGGTACAGCTAATTCTTTTGGCATGTAGCGTAGGGGAAGGCGAAGCACCTTACCCAATAGGCTATTTTTTGGCACGCTAGAGAGATTCACGTGATTATTATGCCACTCTTATCGTCACCAGGCAAGCTTTGTTGATTACTCACCCAATCCATCTTTTCCCACTAAATAAGAACGTAATAGTTGACATTCTAAGCGGATTCGAATAAAAATTAAGTAGTATATTATTCGTGCCGAGGAGGTTCTAATGCAAATCACGAAGACAGAAGTTGTCCCAACGAATTTGAACCTATCAAGGCCTGTGCGCATGGCAGGCATCCCCGAGATCCGGTCGGTTACGGCCTTATTCGTTATGCTAGAAACAAGCAATGGGCGTTGCGCTTGGGGAGCAGCCGTGGCACATCCGCATCTTACCGGAGAAACGACAGAAGCTGCCTTGAAAGCTTGCCAGGCAGCTGCAGATAAATCGCTCGACCTGCACCCAACAAATATCGAGTACTCGCTATCCGAGCTGGCGCCGCTGGTTTCAGCCTCGCCTGCAGCCCAGTGTGCATTCGACCTTGCCTTCCACGACCTGCTTGGGCTCGCTGCAGGTATGCCATTGTATCGACTCTTGGGTGGCTTTAGAAGCAAAATCCAAACATCTATCACCATCCCCATCTCAACAATTCAAGAAAGTGTAGAAATTTCCCATGAAAAAGCTGCTCGCGGTTTTAGAATATTGAAGATCAAGGGGGGCGAAAATCCTGACGAGGATGTCCGCAGAGTACGCGCTATCCATAGAGGCCTCCCCTTTCATACCCTTCGCCTGGATGCAGATGGTGGGTATACTGTGGAAGAAGCCCTGGAAGTTGCAAGGGCGCTAAGGAACGAGCTGGAATTCCTCGAGCAGCCCACCTCACCCGGTGATCTGGAGGGGATGCGCCAGGTAACTCTAAACAGTCCTGTACCAATCCTCGCAGACCAAAGCACATACGGAACTGACTCGGCCCTTGCGCTGGCCAGCGGTAAAATCGCCAGCGGACTTACCATCAAAGTAGCCACCTGTGGTGGATTGCGAAATGCCCGCCAGATTGACTCGATTGCACGTGCAGCTCAACTGGCAACCCTGGTAGGATGTGTGGTCGAGCCAGCCCTGATGATTGCAGCTGGCCTCAGCTTCGCCCTTTCCAGCCCAAATGTGCGGTATGGCGATCTGGATGGTCATTTTGACCTGGAGAATGATCCTACTAGGGCTGGATTTTCACTAGATGATGGATGGCTGATTTCAAGTGATTCCCCAGGCTTAGGCTGTACTGTTGACTTGGCATCGTAATCCTACGATGCTCCATTGAGTACCAAAAAAAACGAGCTATCCATTTTTTGGATGGCCCTTGCAATATCTAAGGTGATTTATCTTTATAAAACGCTGGATGCCACAGATGGCTTGTGACTTTCAAAAACCAGTATAATTATCGAGAAAGGTTATTGCGTTTTGTATACCCCCAATTCCCCAACCTTCTTACCAAACCCCAAAACCCCTTTCAGGAGAGACATATGACCATCGTTCTAAGCGGCTCTGGACTAGACCTCGAAAAAATTGTACGCATTGCCAGGCTCGGTGAAAAAGTCGAGCTGGATGGGAATGCCTTGGAGCGAATCCGTACCTGCCGTGCTATGCTTGAGGAGAAAATCCAGGCTCGGGAAATCATGTATGGGGTTAACACCGGCATTGGAGAATTTTCGGAAGTAGTCCTGTCAGATGAACAAGTTCAGCAATTTCAACGCTATCTGATCTATAACCACGCGGCTGGTATTGGGGACCCTGCCCCGATCGAAGAGGTGCGCGCCGCCATGGCAGCTCGCATCAACGTCCATGCGCATGGCAACTCGGGTTGCCGGCCTGAGATCACCCTGACCCTTGTGGAGATGCTCAACAAGGGTGTTACGCCCGTGGTCTGCCAGAAAGGATCGGTGGGCGCCTGTGGTGATTTGGCCCCCATGGCTCAAATCGCACTCCTGATGATGGGTGAAGGAGAGGCTTTCTACCAGGGTGAGCGCCTCCCCGGTCGTTCGGCCATGGAAAGAGCGGGTATCCCCATCCCAGATTTGAAGGCACGCGATGGCCTGGCAACCATCAATGGATCCAACCTGCTAACGGCTATGAGCGCTCTCCAGCTTTATGATATGAACCGCTGGTTGAAGCAGGCTGAGATCGCGTGTGCCATGAGCCTGGAAGCATTGTTTGCCAATATGAAACCTTACGACCTGCGACTGCACGAGTTACGCGGCTACAAGGGTGCCATTCGCAGTGCACATGCCATCATGAAATGCATTGCTGGCTCCGATCTGGTTACTGGTAAGCTCAAAACCAAGGTCCAGGATGCTTACTCAATGCGCTCTTCCCCTCAGGTAATTGGCGCCGCTCACGATGCAGTTGCCTATGCAACTAGCCAGGTTGAGATCGAGCTAAATGGTGTGGGCGACAATCCAATCTTCCTACCCGAGGCGCGCCTGACTTTGACGGGAGCTAACTTCCAGGGTACTCCGGTATCACTACCGATGGACATGGCAGGAGCTGCAATAACGATGGTATGCGTTCTTTCTGAGCGCCGTCTGAACAGGTTGACCAACCCAGCCCTGAGCGTGGGCCTGCCGGCTTTCCTCACCAAGGGAGCAGGTATGTTTTCGGGCATGATGCTAAGCCAATATACAGCCGACATGCTGATCGTAGAACAGCGCATTCTTTCAACGCCTGCCAGCATCCAATCCATTCCCGCTGCTGCAGACCAGGAAGACTTCGTCTCAATGGGTATGAACACGGCTTTGAAAAACCGGCAAATCATGGATAATGCTATGGGAGTGCTCGGGATCGAATTTATGGCTGCTGCTCAGGCTTTGGATTTCCGAGATTTCCAAAACGGTCATGGGGTTTGCGCAGCCCGGGAAGCTGTCCGCAAGCATGTGGCACACCTCGATGAAGATCGTCCGCTTTACCCCGATCATAATACAATGCAGGCATTGGTCAGAACAGGGCAAATATTGGAATCTGTTGAGGCTGTGGTAGGAAATCTCGGGTAGGGATAAAAAGGAGGCCTTCATGCGGATCCGAGAGGCTTTGCCGAAGGATGCAACCAGCATTGCCCGTGTACATGTCGATGCCTGGCGTGCTACCTATCGGGGCATCGTCCCGGACTTTTGCCGGGCTGGTCGGTTTTGCTTCCGCTGGCTCGGAGCGAACGGGTAACTATCCTTATCAGGCTGAATTGTACACGATATATATGCTGAAAAAATATCAGGGAATGGGAGTAGGACGCCAATTGGTTGCAGGCATTGCCAGGCGACTTGTAGAGCGAGATATGATATCCGACCGCTTGCATCCCAGGAAACATCCTTTTGAATGCTTTCTAATTTAATTACGTGGATACATGATGTTTCAATTCATCCCCACAAAACATTGGCGAGAAACCCATCCAAAAGCGAGTGCCGGAATCCTGGTAATGCAGGGTGTGTCCAACCCGGATTTTCACCCCACTCTGGAAGACCGCAAACAATCTCTGGAGCAAGAACTGCGCTCCCTATATGGTGGTATGGATAGGTCCACACTGGCAGCTTTGCCAGCTATCCAGGCATATAACGCCTATTACAAGGGCTATAAAAAAACCTATCTCGTCCAGCTTCAGCTGGAGTCTCTGGTGTTCAAGGGACGCTCAATCCCGGGTATGGCTGCATTAGTAAAGGCCATGTTCATGGCTGAACTATCCAACCTGCTGCTAACTGCAGGACACGATCTCTCGACAATCAAAGTTCCGCTGAGGTTAGAATCGGCCCGCGGAGACGAAGTCTACACAACTTTGCAAGGGATAGAAAAGACGCTCAAGAACGGCGATATGTATATGCAGGACGGTGAAGGGGTAATTTCCAGCGTTTTATACGGACCGGATGCTCGCACTCAGATTACACCGCACACAACTGATGTACTCTTCGCTGTCTATGCACCGGAAGGTATAGACAAAGCATCTGTAAAAAAGCACCTGGTGGATCTAGGCCATAACATGCGCCTGGTTTCACCTGCAGCCCAGGTCGAAATGCTGGAAGTTTATTGAACCTGACCAAGTGAGACTTTTTTTCCCCGTGTTTCCGTTTTCAATAATCTATGGCGCCAGATGATGCTTGCCCTACCAGGAAAAGCGAGGCTACTGCATGCATGCCCCGAGAAAGCCCGCCAGGGGATCTTTATGCGCCCCTAAGGATATAAAGATTTATCAAGGGTATAATGTGCGGATAGTTAAACCAGGCCGGGCTTGACCCAATCTTAATTTGCCGGTCTATTACGAACAAAGCGGTGTCAAGCCGGGTATCTTGAAAAGAACGGAGTCAACTCTTTCCATGAGAGAAACACAAAGCGCCAGGCTTGGGCGTGTAATCATCTTACTAATATTAGCCGTCTTCGTTTGCTCCCTGGTTGGGGTAGGATCATTCTTCTTAGGCCAGCAAATGGCAAGTGGAAGGTTTCAAATCCTTCCGGAAGAAACACCCTTGCCCACCAGTACCACGACCGCAACACCCGATCTTAGCCCACAGGAATCACCAGTTCCCCCCGCGGTTGAAACCACACCTGCCCCTGATCTCCCCCCAGCAGAGACACCCCTGGCTCCGGACCTCGAGCTGCTTGTCCCACAAGCTACTCCAGGTGAGCCGCTAGACCGGGAAGCAGGATTGGATGAGGATGATCTGGACCTTCTCTTCGAGGTTTGGAGGCTAATCGCTCGTAATTACGATGGGGAACTGCCAACACGTGAAGAGTTGCTTTACTCGGCAATTAGCGGTTCCATGGGAACCTTAGACGACCAGTTTACCCGCTTCATACCGCCGGATGCTGCCGCCAGAATGCGCCAGGATCTGCAAGGTTCATTCGAGGGCATAGGCGCCTTTATCCGCTTGAATGAAGAAGGCTTGCTCGAAATCGTGCGTCCGATAGCCAATCACCCCGCAGCGAGAGCCGGCATTTTACCTGGGGACATTATTACGCATGTGGATGGCGTTCCAGTCCAGGGTATGACTCTCGACGAGGCGATCTCTCGAATACGTGGACCAGAGGGGACCATTGTTCGTTTGACCATTATGAGAGCAGAGGTCGAGGAACCCTTCGACCTCGAGATTCAGCGGGCGCGGATCGAAATTGCCATCGTCGAGTCGCAGATGCTACCAGAGAATATCGCCTATGTCCGCCTGACCAGTTTCAGCTCAAACTCCTCCGAAACATTGCGAGCAGCCGTTTCTGAACTGATGGCACAGAATCCAGATGGCTTGATCTTTGACCTTCGCGACAACCCAGGTGGATTCCTGGACCAATCGGTTGCTGTAGCTGATATCTTTCTGCCCGAGGGAGTCGTATTGCTTGAGCGCAACATCAGGGGGCTGGATGAGGTGTTCAACTCCCAAGACGGGGGATTAGCCGAAGAAATACCCATGGTCGTGCTAGTAAATGCAGGCAGCGCCAGTGCATCCGAGATCGTAGCTGGAGCCATCCAGGATCGCAGCCGTGCTCCTTTGATCGGAGAGGTCACTTTTGGAAAAGGCTCCGTACAACAAACCCATACCCTTTCAGATGGCTCTGAGTTGCGGGTGACCGTGGCGCGCTGGTATACACCAAACGACAACACCATTGACGGCGAAGGGATCACACCGGATATCGAAATTCTTCCCTCCCCGATTGAGCTGGGTGGGCCGGATGATAACCAATTGCAAAGGGCGATTGAGTTCTTACTGAGTGGTGGATAAACTTATTTACGCTCATCTGCGCCGGTCTTCTATGGAAGACCGGCGCTTTTTGTTTCTAAATTAGAAGGTAGCAACCTCTTCTTCGATGACTGCGATCGCTTCAATCTCGATCAAGAAATCCTGGTCTGCAAGGGACTGTACCCCGATCCATGTAGCCGCCGGAGGTGCATCTCCCGGGAAAAATTCCAAAAGACCATCCTTAACATAACGACCTTGCTCCATGACATCGTGACGAATATAAATCCGAAGGGAGACCACATCCGCCATGGCGCCACCTGCAACCCTGACTCCCAACTCCAGGTTTTTCAACGACTGGATTGTTTGTGCATGCAGGTCACCCGGACCAATGATATTTTGGTTCTCGTCCCAGGCTACCTGTCCTGAAAAATAGACTGTACGGGCGCCGGAAGCGGAAACGACTTGAGAAAAACCATACTGGCGGCTTTGAAATAAGCCTGGTGGGTTGATCGCTATTTTTGCCATATTCCCTTTTGCTACAGCTTATGAGCTCCCTTAAAATGGGCCGTAACCCTTACTTAAGACCTGCCGTAGCTTACCGGTCAAGTATCCATACCCGGCACACAGTAGACTGGTTAACATCATCACAGCCAGAATATTCCAAGCTGGAACTGTAACCCAATTGATTTCCCGGGTTGCACCCAGATATATCCCTGCAACCGCTCCAATTAGGAACCCAATAATTGCTAATTCTCTCGGAGATGAAAGCCCAGAAATAATTACTGCAACCAGCATCCCTAGTATCATAGCAAGGATATAATTCCTGATGTAAGACATGAGCAAGATACTCGTGATAGCCCCAGTAATTAAACTCATCATTGGCCTAAAGGCAGTCATCTTTGGGTACATATTTCTTTTTTCTCCTTCCTGATTTCAATACTTTTATCCACCCATGAAACTGAAAATCAGTAGCCCGATAGCACGTCCCCAACCTCATTGCCACAAAGGTATGTACCTGCTCATTCTACTCCAATTGGCGCTCCTTTTGTCTGCTTGCGCTCCAATCCTACCGATAGAAACCACCCCGTCGCTTACCGGATATTTACCGTTAACTTCTACCCCGATACCAGGCGAGGCCCACATCCCCGCCCCGTCTCCATCTGCAGTACCTGCCCTTTCTTCTACATCGACACAAGCCCGACAAAGCCTTCCCACCGAGGTTCGAAAAGCAAGTGGACTCTCCATTGATGTAATGGAAGGATCTGGACCGCCATATGAAACGGTTATTTCATTGCCAGTAGGCGAAGGAAACGTTCAATACCGCGGCCTGTCAGCATCAGAAGGCCTGATCGAAGGCCCCAACGCCCTGGGAGTATTCTCCGACGGTACATTTGGCCTGGCCGACCCGGCTGCCGGGAGCTTGTTGCGTTTTTCTCCAGCCGGTGAGCTGCTCAACCGGGTCGAGCTGCGTGCCGTGGGTATTCACATGCTCTCCGGTATGGCAATCTCAGGAAATGATTTCCTGGTTTTGGAAGCCGGCTTTGGCCCAGACCCTCAGGTTTACCGCATCTACCGTGTTACACCCTCTGGGGAAGTGTCCGCTACTTACGACCTGCCAGACTGGGCTCGGCTGGAAAGCGGCCTAACCGGCATATCAGCCTGGCAGACCGGGGAGGTATTCGTCGAGTTGGGAGGCAGCCGCACCTACTTGTTTATGACCGCAGCAGGAGACCTGGCCGCGCAGCCGGTCGTTGCACCTGTGGGGCCCGGGAACATCCGCTTACAAGCTCCACAGAGAAACCTGGCTTATAGAATTACCACTCGGTTTACTTACGATCTTGGCAGCGTACGCTTGCTCACTGTGAATGAGGACGGGAGCTTCTTCGTCGTACGGGAGGATGTGATCGACCAACAGGTTATCCGGGTCGACCAAACAGTTCATTGGCTTGATGAACGTGGTGAACAATTAGGGATTGCCCGTATGCCTCAAGACGAATGCCTGTATTACGTGCCAGGAAATCTTGCAGTTGGACCGGCAGGGCAGGTTTACGGACTGATCCCGCGCCAGGACCGGCTAGATATCGTCCACTTGATCTTCTACCAACAGCTCGATGCACTACATCCCGAGGCTGACATACCTTACGTTAAAGGATACCTGGAGGTACAGTAAGATGAAAGCTTCTCCTCTCACTGCCAAAGGAAGACTGGCTGTCACAAGTGGCCAGACCGCCCAGCTGATCCTGACCTTGTTAATGGTACGCCTGCTATACGGCGTCCTGGCAGCTTTGCTGCTCTCCTTGGGTAGCATTGCCGTTGCCCCGCTCAACATGGTTTACATCTTCCTTACCTACCTGATCACAGCCAGGCTAATCTGGCGCGAGCGCCATCGCTTGCCAGCTTTCCGCATGGGGAAGCTAGCAGTAAATATCTTTATCCTCGCTGGCCTGTTTATTGATGACTGGCCAATTGCTGCCCACCATTGCTCCGATCTGCTTTACAATCCTATCGTATTGTATTCACCGCATTAGCCGTTGCCCGTTTCCAAAGAGAAGAGTTTTAATAAATGGGAAAATCAGGAGGTTACGAGAAATGGATGCGATTAGTCCCTCAACAACCATCGTTTCATCCCAGGTCAACGTTCCTGATAATGTTTACAAGCGGCTGTTCCTGCTGTTCGGCGCTTTCTCTGTATTGTCGCAGTTGTCGTTTTTAGTGGGATATTATCTGCTGCCAGAAGGAATCCTGCGTAACAGTCCACAGACTGCCGCAGGGCGGATTGCCGGATCGGCAAACTCTTTCTGGGGTGAGTTTGGGCTTACGCTGCTCTTTAACCTGGGCTTAGTAACAGTAATATCGATTGTGATGAACTTCAACCAGGTGAAAGGCTTCCCGGTGGGTTACCTGTACCCTCTCTTCCTGGGTGTATTTACAGGACTCATCGCTGGCACTAACTCGTTCACAAGCTCGGATATAACCCAATACAATGCCCGGGACGGCATGGCATTGGTCTACAGCATCGGAAATCTGGAAATGTTGGGATATATCTGTGTGGTAGCTGCTACGGTAAGATTTGGCATATACCAATACCAGAGCTGGTGGCGTTGGAGCGGTGAATACAAACCCGTTAAGGTTATGCGCTTTCAAGACATCAGGCTTCCCCGGGAGGAGATTGTAATCCTGTTGGTGGGCATCGGCCTGGTAATCCTGGGCGCATGGCGAGAGACAGTGTTTGCTATGGGAGTCTGACATCGAGAGCAATATCACTGTTGTGTATGGCTTACCACAGGCGCTGGTATACTTGTTCCTGCGTATCTAAACCTTGTAGTGTACACTTTATCAGCGGCAGCAGGTATTTATAGCCAGGGGGATTGCAAATGAAAGGATCTTCAATCGTATGGATGTATACCTGGAAGTAGGAAGTAAAAAGGTCTTCGCCGGAGGTATCGACTGGCCCGGATGGTGCCGGACTGGTAAAGACGAGGCCTCTGCACTGCAAGCCTTGCTTGCATACGCGCCTCGTTACGTCAAAATCGTGGGTGGAACGTCCCTGGGATTTTCTCCGCCGGCGGACGTTTCCCAGCTCGTGGTTGTCGAGCGCCTGAAAGGGGGCAAAACAACCGATTTTGGCGCCCCTGAGGCTGCCCCCCCAAGCGATTCCGAGCCGCTGGATTCAGATTCCCTCCAACGGTTCCGGGTGCTGTTAGAAGCTGCCTGGCGGGCTTTCGACGAAGCCGTGCAGGCGGCGGCTGGCAAAGAGCTGCGCCTTGGACCACGCGGCGGTGGGCGTGATTTGGACGGCATCGTCCGGCATGTCATGGAGGCAGAGGCAGCTTATCTGCATAGCATGGCTAGCAGATATAAAGTGAACCATGATCGACCCTTAAAAGACGAAATGAATAAGGTTCGCCAGGCAGTGTTGGAGGCCCTCGCTTCCGCACAGCGGGGTGAGCTGCCGGAAAAAGGCCCGCGCGGCGGGGTGATATGGAAGCCGCGCTATTTTGTTCGCCGTCTGGCCTGGCATGTCCTTGATCATGTCTGGGAAATTGAAGACCGAATTACTTGACATATATTCATCTCCATGATATAAACCAGCCTAATTAAATAAAAAATAAGATCAAAACTCTTATCCAGAGAGGCGGAGGGACCGGCCCGATGAAGCCTCGGCAACCAGGTGGAAACCCAGGTGCCAATTCCGGCAGATCAAGATCTGGAAGATGAGAGGGTCAATGACAGGCAACCTTTGGACCTCTTCTTTCGGAAGAGGTTTTTCTTTTTCCCCTCTTCTTCCAACAGTGCCAATATCATATTGCTTACAAGGAGAAAACAGTGATGTCAAAGAATGGGAATAATCTCAGAAATTTCGGTTTCAACACCCGCCAGTTGCATGCCGGGCAAAAGCCTGATCCTACTACGGGTGCACGCGCAGTCCCTATCTACCAGACGACCTCTTATGAATTTAAGGATACCGCCCACGCTGCCAGGCTTTTCGCCCTGGAGGAAAGCGGCAATATCTATACACGCATTATGAACCCCACCAACGATGTCTTCGAGCAGCGCATTGCTGATCTGGAAGGCGGGATAGGAGCCCTGGCGACAAGCTCCGGGCATGCTGCTCAAGCTCAGGCAATTTTCACCCTTTGCCAGGCCGGTGACCATATCGTTTCGTCTTGCACCCTGTACGGCGGAACCTACAACCAGTTCGTCTATACCCTGCCCCGCCTGGGGATCGAAGTGACCCTCGTGGATCCCTCCGACCCCGAGAACTTCCGCAGTGCCATCCGGACGAATACTAAACTGCTCTTCGGCGAGACACTGGGCAACCCGCGCATTAACGTCTTCCCTTTCGATGAAGTAGCGGCTATCGCCCGTGAATACCGCATCCCATTAATGATCGATAATACCTTTGCCACTCCCTACCTGAATCGTCCTTTCGAATGGGGCGCCGACATCGTTGTTCATTCGGCAACCAAGTTCATTGGCGGGCATGGCACCTCCATCGGCGGCGTTATCGTGGATGGGGGTAGCTTCGATTGGGCTGGGAGTGAGCGGTTTCCGAACTTTGCAACTCCTGACGAAAGCTACCACGGCCTTGTTTATTCCGCTTTAGGTGCACAGGCATTTATCACAAAAGCCCGTGTCCAGATCCTGCGTGATATCGGCGCCTGCATATCCCCCTTCAATTCTTTCCTCTTCCTTCAGGGATTAGAAACGCTCAGCCTGCGAATGGAGCGCCACGTACAGAACGCCCAGGCCGTGGCTGAATTCCTGGAGAGCCATCCCTGCGTAGAGTGGGTCACCTACCCCGGCTTGCAGAGCCATCCGGATTATGCTGCAGGGCAGAAATACCTGCCCAAAGGATCTGGCTCTATCCTGGGCTTTGGCATCGTAGGAGCCTTGCAGGCGGGGCAGCGTTTCATCGACAGCCTCCAGCTCTTCTCGCATCTGGCCAACGTAGGGGACTCGAAGAGCCTGGCCATCCACCCGGCCAGCACGACCCATAGCCAGCTTAACCCCGAGCAGCAGGCCAGCGCCGGGGTCACCCCTGACTTCGTGCGCCTGAGCATCGGCACCGAAGATATCGACGATATCCTGTGGGACCTGGACCAGGCGCTGAAGGTCTCCTGACCACTCCGGAAGGCGTAGAAGATAATACCAACACCGAGCACGAGGAGGCCAACCATGCCCGTAAAGATACCTGACAGCCTGCCTGCCAAAGCCATCCTGGAGAGCGAGAACATCTTCGTCATGGGCGAGCAGCGCGCCCTTAGCCAGGACATCCGCCCATTGAGGATCGCCATCCTCAACTTGATGCCCACGAAGATCGAGACCGAGACCCAGCTGTGCCGTCTCATCGGGAACACACCCCTGCAAGTGGAGATCACCCTGCTCAAGACGGCCAATCACGAATCGAAGAACACGCCCCCCGAGCACCTGCTGGCGTATTACCAGACCTTTGATCAGGTGCAAGAGCAAAAGTTTGACGGACTGGTGATCACCGGCGCCCCGGTAGAGGACTTGCCCTTCGAAGATGTGGATTACTGGACAGAGCTACAGGAGATCATCGATTGGGCAGATCATCACGTTTACTCCACCTTTTTCATCTGCTGGGGAGCGCAAGCCGGTCTATACCACCGCTATGGCATCCCCAAATACCCTCTGCCAGCTAAGATGTTCGGCGTCTTCCCACACCTGGTACTGGATAACAAAGAGCTCTTGTTACGCGGCTTCGACGACGAGTTCCTGGCGCCGCATTCAAGGCATACCGAGGTCCGCCAGGAGGATATCGAGGCGGTCAGCGACCTGAAGCTCCTGGCGGTATCGGGACAGGCGGGCGTCTATATCGTCGCTTCCAAGGACGGCCGGCGCATCTACGTCACCGGGCATTCCGAGTACGACCCGCTCACCTTAAAACGCGAGTACGAGCGGGACGTATCCAAGGGTTTGCCAATCAATATCCCGCTCAACTACTACCCGAGCGACGATCCACGTCTGGAGCCCCTGGTGCGATGGCGCGGCCATGCCAACCTGCTATACGCTAACTGGCTGAATTATTACGTTTACCAGGCCACTCCCTACGATATCCGCCAGGTCCCGCATAGTCGGCCTAATAAGCAACCCCCGTTCAGAACAGCTAGCCATTATTCCGAACTTCCGCCACCCACATCCCCTTTGTAGTCCCCTCGACTTGCCTCTCTGCCGCTCTTGCAGTATCATGTTCGGGACAATGGAAAGAGCGAGAAATCCTGCATGCAAGCACTGAGGCTTATACGAGGCGGGCATTGGTCGGCCTTGTTCGGGTATGCCTTCTTCATCGGTATGATGGCGGTTGGCTACTACTACAACCTGACATTCGTTCAATTCGGCTTGTTCGACCTGGGTACTCGCCTGATCGGCATGACCCACCAACAAGTCGCGACCTATATGGCCTACCTGGCCTTGTTGACCAGTGTTACAGCCATCCTGGTCGGCTGGCTGATGATGAAGCGCGGTTGGAGCAGCGACCTGCGGATAAAGCTGCGCCTGGCCTTCGGCGTGGTTCTGGTGCAAACTTTCCTGACCTGGACGGCCCCCTCCTTGCACAGCGAAAGCGCCCTCCTGGCCTGGATCACTGGCGCATCTCTTGCGCTGGGGGTAGGCGTGCCAGCCACATTCAGCATGACAGCCGACTTCATCCCTATTCGCGACCGGGGTTACGCCGCAGCATTCATCACTGCCCTGGCCTACTTCTTCGCTGCTACCTTTTCGACAACCTGGACGATCGAAGAGTTCAGCCGGCAAATCTTGCTATTGATGGCTGGCGGCGCGGCTGGATTGGGGGTATTGGCCTTTGCACCCCTGCCATTCGTCGAGACGTTGGCCAGCTTGCACAAAAGGCGAGGTTATGGACATGGTCGCTTTGTGCATTTGGACCCCGTTACCGGCCGTTCCTGGGTCAGCCGGCGCCTGATCGTCTTGGTAGTATTGATTTTCGGTATCTTCTTCATCGATAGCCTGGGCTTCTTACGCCTGGCAGAGACGCCGCTCTATTTTGAAAGCGCCTGGCAGTCGCCAGAAATGGGGGTGCGATTGTCAATTGGGGTCATCCATGTCATCGGCGCATTGATCGCAGGTATTTTATACACCTCCCAATCAGAAAGATACCTTTTCCTATGGATTTTCGGCATATTCGCCTTGGTGCACTTGATGTATTCATTTGATATTCGTACTGGGGTAGGGGAGTCGCCTGTCCTGGCGATGCCTATCTTGTACTCCCTGGCAGTAAGTTTATATACAGTAGTCAATTTTGCCATATGGGCGGATCTTTCTACACCCCAAAATATCAGCCGCAATACTGCTTTGGGCGTCGCTATCTCAGGCTGGATGGCGACTTTCTTGAGCACTGCAATTGCTTTGTTTTGGCAGGAACGTGGCGTGCCGTTAGAGGAACATTTAAATTACGTGGACGCCCTGGCCTTCTTGTTTTTTATAGCCGTGCTGGTCATTGTATTGTGGCCTACGCGCACACCTGAGGCGTCCAGAAAGAGTCATTATGAGACCTAAGAAAATTCTGCCCCTCCTGTTGATTCTCTTTTCCTTGGGGTTGGTTGGCTGTGAGGGCGCTTATAGCGGCATTTTAATCGTAGATGGAACCCACGCTTACGAGTCTGGAGAAACACTTATTGGTGAGTTGGCTATGGTCTCTGGAGATGTATTGATTCAGGAAGGAGCGCGGTTGACTGGTTCGATATACATGATGGGAGGTACCCTTCAACTGGATGGGGAGATAGGCGGCGACCTGTCGCTAATAGGTGGGGAAGCCAGCTTGGGACCAACGGCACGCGTGCTGGGAGGCGTCAACCATGCTGGAGGCAGGCTTAACCAGTCTCCAGGTTCTGAGGTCCTTGGACCGGTACGGGATGCTTCGGATCTTTCTCTCGACGCCCAATCCCTCTTCCCCCAGCGCAGCCTGGAAAACCAGCTGGTCTGGATCCTTCCCCAAGCTTTCATGGTTGCGTTCCTGGCATTTATTCCGGCTCGCTACTTCCCCAGATCCCTCAGTCGAGTAGGGCGGGTAATGATCGAGCATCCTCTCGTATCGGGAGCGCTAGGATTGCTGTCAGGCATCGTCATACCTGCTCTGCTGGTGTTAATGGCATTTACAGTCATTTTGCTTCCGGTGACCCTCCTGGGCTTTTTGGCAATGTTCCTGGTACTGATCTATGGCTGGATTGCTGCAGGAGCAGTTGTTGGAAGATGGCTGACCGGCAGGATCAAGAGAGAAATGCGACCGACGGTTGCTGCTTTCTGGGGCACATTTATCTTCATGGTGGTTATACAAGGCCTTGCCATCCTTCCATTCATAGGGCCAGCCCTATCCCTGGTCTTTGGGGTTGTTGCGATTGGCGCTGTCCTGCTGACACGCTTTGGTACACAGACCTTCGTGCCCAGTATCGACCCAGAACTGCCAGAAGTCGAAATATAATGCCTATATCTGTTCTGACCGAACAGTGTTTAGACCCCAGGTTGGGCAGCCAGATAATCGTAGCAAACGTTTTCAACAGATGTGCGCCGAAGTGGGCAGCCGTGTGGTAGAGAACGGTGAATGGTTGGAGATCCTGCTGTCAGACATCCCAGGCGGAACCGGTCATTAATCTTTGAACGTAAGAACCCGGCCCCACAGATCGGCAGTCCCCCAGATCCCCGATCGCAGGCACTCCAACTCGACGATCTGGCTGTGATCGACGAAAAGATTGACTTCCGGCCCGTAATTCTTGATGTACCAGCGAAAGACTTCCGGATCTGCTGCTTCGAACATCACCTTCTCCAGGCCCAGGCTGCCGGCGATTTTTGCAGCGACGTCCGTACGCCAGGCTGCCACGTTTTCGGTGATGCCTTCTGACTCGACCATGATCATGTAGGCCCCTGCCTCGAGGAAGCGCTTTGCCTGCTCGATAGCCCAATCCGGATCTTGGATGCCTTCCGCTTCCAACTGGACTGCGGCAGTCGCTCCTCCGGCGCCGAACTGGATGCCTACTTCGGGCTTGGCCTTCAACCCGGCCTTTTGTACTTTCTCCACGAGCCTCAGCCAGTCATTTGTTGGGATTGTGATGAAGCCCGTGGAAATTTCGATGATGTCGAAGCCGAAGTCTTTACATTCTTGAATATACCTGTCGACGGACGGCGGCCCCTGGACCAGGACCCGTTCGAGAAATCCGCCGGTCGACACCAGGACGTCATGTTGGTGGCAAAGGTCGATCACGTCATTCAACGCACCACGGGGCATCAGGGAGAAGGATCCACCGGCGAACTTCAGCGAATCGACATAGGTTCCCATCGTCTCCAGGATGTCGGCCAGATACCGTTTGCCCATCGGCGTGTAATATGGACCTCGAATCTCGGTGAGGCCGAGGCTGCGAGGTTTTGGCTGGCGGTCGTTCATCTCTATAAACGCAAAAGCGCGTTCATCCGGTTTTTCGCCTTTTGTCATATCCATCTATTCCTATCGCAGAATCGTACTAAAAATGAAAAATTAATTCTTCCCATTGAGAGCGGAAGTGACGAAGAGTTGATCATTACCCTGGCGATTGAACCTGAGTTAAGAGCCTCATCAGGTCGGAGACGGGTATGGTTTCCAAATCAACGACTGCGGATACGATCTGCTGTCGTAACTCCTGGCCGGCAAAACGTTCGCTTAGAGCAGCGAATTTCTTGAGGACGGTCTCCCATGTCATTGGACTGGTGAGAAACCCCTCGTAGTCACGTTTTTCCTTCTCAAGCCTTCGTCCATCCTTCAGAATTAATCGGATTCGGCAGGGCAACTCGGCGGGAAAACGGCGGCTAAAAGCATCTGAAGGATGGATGATGACCTTTTGCAGCAAATCCTGGACGTCCTTTCTTTGGATACGCTCCGGTAGATATTGGGGTGGGCCTACATACCCGTCGAGCAGGGCTACGGCAAGCATATAGGGCAAGCTATGGTCGGCTTCTTCCTTCGTCTGAATAGTTCGTTTCGACCCTTCCTCTCCACCGCCAATGATATCGTAAGCCACCTGGAATATTTCCGCATCGATAAATTCTACCTCATCAGCCAGGACATCAAATTCCTCACGTAGATCCAGAATACCTTCGATGGCAGATTGCGAGTGTATTTCGGCGTTATACTTCTTCAGGACAGTGCGCGTCACTCGTTCCAGGTCTTCTTCCTGCCAGTCGATGGAGAACTTTCCGGCGATGCTATCCATAAATCCCTTGTTGCCCTCAAAGACTTCAGATGGGCCGGATATACCCCGCATCGCCAGGAAGGCAGCGTGGGTACAACCAAAAGCGGTATTAGGATAGGCTAACCCTTTCCAGTTAGATAACTTGCCGGTGCGGGTGACGCGCAGGGCGTTAAAAGCAGTGCCTGAAATGGCAATGGCATTGGCGGTTTTCGCTTGGTCTAACCCGAGTGCTTTCGAAACACCGGCTGCGACAGCGTAGGAACCCTGTGTTGTGTGATCAAAGCCTTTATCACGCACAGGCGCTTCGTCACTCAAGCGGCACTGCACCTGGTAGGCGACCGCCAGAGCGGTCATCAGCTCTTTTCCGGTCACTCCTGCATATTCCGCGGCTGCCAGGACTGGCCCCAGGTTGTCGCTGGGATGGCAGGTCTCTCCTTTTGCGAGGTAACTATCATTAAAGTCCAGGTAGCGCACCAGGGCGCCGTTATAGAAGGCTGCCCGGTCTGGAGATGTTTTTCCACCGCTGATCAATGAACATAATGGGGTGCCTCCAAAGTCCTCAAGTTGTTGGCGGACCATCCGGATTGGGAGTCCATTCAATGCTCCAATCGCGCACGCCAGGGAATCCATGATACGGATTTTTATTTGAAGACGCGCCTGTTCAGAAATGTCTTCATAAGAAACACGCACGACGAATGAGGCCATCTGGTTCAATTGAGTCTGCAGGTCATTCATGGATATGCCACCCGTAATCCGAATCGGTTTGCGCTCAAGACTCGTCAGGCGCCGATTTAATCCAATTATCACCATCCGGAATTCCACGTCGCAATAATTTTACTCTCATTTTCACCCAAATAGGGGATATTGTTTGGTGGGACTTGCTTAAGTTTCTTGTTGTTTTCAACATTTTAGCCAATCTTTTAGCGATCAATCTCACAAACCTGCTATCATTCATCGACAGATTTCTCACTCAATGGGTGAAAATCAAAACCTGAGTCAATCCCATTATTGATCATGCCCACGAGACATAAAATAGCGATTTCGGTATAATACACTGCATAATTGTCAAGCTACACTGGATCTCGCTCAAATCGTACTGCCTGACAAAAATTATTTTATGAGGTACTAGTTTCTGGGGTCAAAATCTACTCCTTGGAGCCGTTGAGATGCTGAAAGCATTTAACTATAAATGGTTACTGTTCACCGCCTTAATTTTGACCATCCCCCTGGCAGGATGTGGTCGGGCGAGATCGCTCCCCCAGCAAGAGTCAGAACACACGATCGCCTTACCTTCGATAACGCGCCCCGGGGGCCAGGCGGAGGACCCCTATCCGGGGCCTGCTGACCACCTGGCGCAGTATTACGGAACACCGCCAGCTGCTGTGCTTCGGGTTGGAAATCAAGAGCAAGTTGCGGCCCTGGCTGCCGCCTGTTGGATGCAGGCCGGGGCGGAAGAACCGCCCTCAGAAGTCTGCAGTGAAGACCGCGATATCCTCACCCCTCAGGTGTTCCTGCCTTCCGGGGTCGAGCTAAATGGGCGGCTTCAGTTCCATATACCGGTTACGCCAACCGCCGTGGCGGTGTTCCTGATGCCGGTTACGCCCGCCGACGTATTGGAACCCCCCTCCGGTGGGACTATTCGTTGGCCCATTCGCGAAGGGCAATATATCACCCTGGAAAACGTGACCGAACAAGACCTGCAGCTTGAGCTGGCGCCCGGGTTAAATGTGCTGCACGTGTATGCGCAATGGGAAGGGCTGGGATCCGTCGGTTACGGTTTCCTGGTGGAGGCTGCCGCTCCCTGAACGTGTATGCTCCCTCACCAGTGGACTCTTCCCGGCCCTCAGCTCATCCCGCAGGGCAAAGCGCCTCCCCTCCTCTTTCCGATTAATCCACCAATCCCCCTTGACAGAAACCGAAAAGCATAGTTAAATTGTGACCGGCCGGTCATATGACTACCCGGTCACAAGGGTTTACTATGCCAAAGACTACTTTTTTCAACCTCCCAGAAGGTAAACGCTCTACGCTGATTGATTTGGCGATCGATGAATTCGCCCGGCACGATTACAAGAATGCCTCCATCTCCAATATCGTGGCTAAGGCTGGTGTAGCGAAGGGCAGTATGTACCAGTACTTCGAAGATAAGAAAGACCTGTACTTCTATCTGCTTCAGCTCGCTACAGAGGAAAAAAAGGCATTTTTAACGAGTACCCCACCTCCCGACCCAGCCATGAGCGTATTTGATTATTTGCGCTGGATGATCCAAATGGGTACACGCTTTGAGCTATCTCGTCCAGGACTGGCTCAGGTAGCTTATCGGGCGTTATTCGGCGACCGCCCCTTCGGGGATGAACCTTTTCTCAATATCCGAAAATCCGTATTGGAGTACTACCAGAATTTGATCGAGATGGGCATAGCGCAAAACAGCATCGATGCTGGTATCGACCGCGATGTGGCAGTATTTGTCTTTAGCACTTTATTCAACGAGTTCGGGCGTTTTCTGATCGAGCACCTGAGCATTGACCCCCAGTCTTTGGCATTGGGGGAGACTAATTTCCAGGCGATTCCGCTGGAGGAGCTGGCGGATAAACTGATAGACATTATCGAACACGGGCTCGCCCCTCGGAACAACCAGGAAGGAATCTACCGAAATGATAGAAGTAAAACATCTTTTTCATGATTACGAAGGCAAAGGCAATTATGCTGTCCAGAATGTGGGCTTTGAGATCGCCAGTGGTGAGATCTTCGGTTTTCTGGGGCCGAGTGGGGCCGGCAAGAGCACCGTACAAAACATCCTGATCGGTTTGTTGCCGCTGCAAAAAGGCGAAGTGAAGCACGAAGGCCTCTCCATTCGTGATTTGGACTCCCGCTTCTTTAATCGCCTGGGAGTATCCTTTGAACATCCAAACCTTTACGGGCGCCTGACCGGCTTTGAAAACTTAAAGTATTACGCCGGTTTGTTTGACGGGCCGACCCTGCATCCTATGATTCTGCTGGAAGCGGTCGGCCTCACGGAAGCCGCCCATCGCAAGGTAAGCGCTTACTCCAAAGGCATGCGCCAACGCCTGGTCTTCGCTCGCTCTCTGATCAATAACCCCAAGATGCTCTTCCTGGACGAGCCAACCTCAGGTTTGGATCCAAATACTGCCAGCCTTGTAAAGAATCTCATCCGGCAGAAACAAGGAGAAGGAGCTACCATTTTCTTGACAACGCATGCCATGACAGTAGCCGATGAGCTTTGTGACCGGGTTGCATTCCTCAATAACGGGCAGATCGCTGCCATGGATGCCCCTCGAAACTTGAAACTGCAACACGGGCAGCGAGCGGTGCAGGTAGAGTACTCCGACAATGGCACACTGCACTCTTGCGTTTACTTCCTGGACAACCCGGTCGATCACCGCGCCTTCAGCCAATTAATCCAGACTGCTAACGTGCAGACCATTCATACTCAAGAAGCCACGCTGGAAGAGATTTTCATCAAGCTGACCGGACGAGGGCTAACGTGATGAAGCGTTTTAGCTCCTTATTCATCCAGGACCTTTTGTTAGCGTACCGTAGTGGGCACGTGCTGATCACCGGCCTGCTTCTGGTAGGCATGCTGGCGCTGGTTATCTTCCTGCCCTCCGAGCTCAAGGTTCACAACGAGCTGATTCTCGATCAGACTCCTCGTGCGGATTTGGCTTCTTTCCTGAGCTTGAATGATGTGCCCCAGGATATCGTTTATACCGACCAGGACGCCTTCCGGGCTGCGCTCGAACAACAGCCCTCCAAGGTAGGTGTGGTTTATTCAGGTGGGATAGATCAGCCACAATTCGAGATCATCACCAGCAGCATCGTTTCAGAGCAGAACCTGGGTTTGTTGGAAGCCTCCCTTGACTATGCGATGTCACAGTTACGAGGCGAGCGAGGTGGTAACATAGCGGTTGAGTTCCTCTATCCACCTGCTGCTCCCCCTCCCTTTAACCTGAAGTTCGTTCCGATTATGCTGGTGTTCGAGGTAGTGCTGCTAGGCTTTTTCATTGCCGCGGTACTGATGTTTCAGGAGAAGCAGGAGGGTACCTTGCGCGCCTACCGCGTTACTCCTGCAGGTGCGATGCAGTATATCCTCTCAAAGACGACATTATTCATCACCCTCAGCCTGGCTTACGGTCTGCCGATCCTGCTGCTGGGGTTTGGTTTGAGGATCAATTACGGACTGTTGCTCTTGCTAGTGGTATTATCCAGCGCCTTGATGACGCTCTTCAGCCTGGCAATAGCAGTCTTCTTCCGAAACCTTTCGGAATGGTTCTTCGTAGGTGTGGCTGTGCTGGTGATCAACTCATTACCCATGCTCTCCTATTCGCTACCGAGCTTCTCACCGGCCTGGATGAGGTGGATCCCCTCCTACCCGGCTGTCTTCGCTGCCCGCGATATATTGTTTAGCGCGGCCAGTTTTGAAAGGATCGCTCCAACTTTACTTTACCTGTCAGCGCTTACCTTGCTGGCGCTGGCTGCCAGTTTCGCAGCCGTGAATTTCAAGCTGCTCAAGGAGGGACGTTGATGCGCCTGAAGAGAATAACTTCCCTGCTCCGCCAGGACCTGACCAATGCCCTGCGCGATAATATCTTACTATACATGATGTTCGGCCCAGTCCTCCTGGCGCTTGGGGCAAGACTGTTCCTGCCCTCACTCGATCAGGCCAGCCTGAATTTTGCCGTCCAGGCCGGGACAGATGCTGCTACGATAAACCGCTTGGAAAGCATGGGAAAAATTGAGTTCTACCCGAACGCTCAAGAGATCCACGATCGAGTGCAGCGCAGCGATGACGTTATCGGTCTGGTTTACGAAGATGGGATGCTGGTTCTTTTGATGGAAGGGAATGAGGGCGAGAATGCTCAGGAGCTGGCCAGTATCATTTCACATGCTTTATCTGGCGAAAGCTTTACGAGCTTCTCACGGACAAGTGTGCAGGCTCCCCGTTCGTTGCTTACCGAATATACTGCGATCATCTTTATCATGATTGGACTGTTGCTTGGCGCCCTCGTCATGGCATTCAATATCATCGAAGACAAGGAAACCCGCGCCTTGAAGGCGCTGGGCGTCTCACCCCTATCTCTGGTGGAGATGAGCTTAGCGCGTGGCTTGTTCGCCTTGCTGCTCAGCCTTGGCCTCGTACTGGCCACAACCTTCGTCCTGCTGGGCTCCAATATCAGCTACATTCTGCTGTTAGCCGGTTTCTCCTTTAGCGTGGCTCTTCCCATCCTGATCGGCTATACAATCGGCGGTTTGGCTGATAACCAGCTCAAGGCTATCGCCGTGCTGAAATTCTTCATGCTGGTTTACCTGACGCTCCCCATTGTGACGATCTTCATCCCGCGCCAGTGGCATGTATTCTTCTACCCGCTCCCCAATTACTGGATATGGCAGGTATTCGAAAACATCTTCATTGGACAGTTAGGTGCACTTGGATTATTGGGATCGGGAGTAGTTGCTCTCCTGAGCAGTATGCTTCTGGTGCTGGTCATGTTCCCTTACTTGCGCCGCCAACTACGGCTGCGTTAAGAAACAAATGGGCTGCCAATTGGTTGCCCACCATCGATTATGTTCGGATGAAATAACAAAGAAAGGAGAAGCTCATGGAATGGTATTGGTGGGTCTTGATCGGGGTTGCGGTAGTAGTCGTCGGCGCCCTGAAGCTGAAATTCTTCAGCATGATCCTGGAAAACCGCAAGAATCGCCAGGAACAGATCTTGGAAGACGAATAAAGCAAAGGATTGCAGAAAATATTTCTAAGAACCGAAAATGCCACACCAGAACGGATGCTGCCAGCATTACATAACTATCTCACGCATTCCCCATGGGAGGCATTTTCGGTAAGGCATCAATTTTGATCATTTTCAAGGGCAGGCAAGCTCACAATGAACTTACTGCCTTGACCAGGCTCGCTTTCGACCTTGATGCTGCCTCCGTGCCTTTCAACGATCTTTTGACAAATGGTCAAACCCATGCCGAAGCCCACATACTCCGATCGCCCATGCAAGCGGTGGAACGGCTTGAAAATATTTTCGATCTGATCTGGTTCAATTCCAATCCCATTATCTTCGATGACGATCTCCACCAGGCTCAGGGTAGAGAAAATGGATGCCTCGAGCGGTTGTTCCGACGTGGAGATCTGGCGGGCATAGATATGTATCTTTGGTGGGTTCTTTGGGCTGGAAAACTTTAATGCGTTCGATATCAGATTCATGAAACTCATCCGGGCCAACGTACCTGGCGCCCTCCCAGATCTTCTGCCCAGCCGGGTTTCCGTAAATGATCTCGCCTTTTTCGTTCGCCAGCCATACCCCAATCGAAAGATGTTCTAGCACGGTTTCAAACCTCATTGGAATTTTATATAACATTCTGCTAAATACCATTATCCCG
>CAZAQS010000008.1:0-44622 GCA_964486825.1 uncultured Anaerolineaceae bacterium
CCCAGGATCTGCCAGCTTCCTTCCTATGAACGATACCTGCATTCCTGTACTCTTGAGGAGAGGACCTTGAGCGGGCAAACCTTACTGCTGGTGCGCATCCTGCTGGCAGCCGCCCTATACGCATTTTTAGGTATGGCGCTACTGATCTTGTGGCGGGACTTGAAACGGCAGGCAGGGAATGTGATCGCCGCCCAATCTCCGCCCATCACGTTGCTAAGAGAAGGTCAGACCAGCTTCCACTTTACCAAACCAGAAATCACGATAGGAAGGGATCCAGCCTGTGATGCAACCCTGGAAGACAAGACCGTATCCAACGAACATGCCCGCTTTTCTTTTCACCACAACCAATGGTGGCTGGAGGACTTACAATCCACCAACGGGACATTCCTGAACGAAGAACGGGTCTCAGCTCCTACTGTGATAACCACCAGCGACTTGGTGCGTTGTGGGCAGGTCGTCCTGAGCATCCGGATCGGTAGCAACAACTCGACATCCTGATCGCCAGGCTGGGTATTGACACCCGGACTGCGATCTTCTCGAGATACCGGAGAGAGAACCTAATGGAAGAAAATCCTACGTTAGCCATCATCGGAGGATCAGGGCTGTATGATATGCCCGGCCTGCGTGATACTACTGAGAACGATCTGGAAACGCCATATGGGAAGCCCAGCGCTCCCATACGGGTGGGAAGCCTGGAAGGTCGCAAGGTGGCCTTTCTCGCCCGGCATGGGCTAGGGCACCATATCTCGCCTTCCGAGATCAACTTCCGGGCTAATATCTACGCCCTGAAACAACTGGGGGTTGAGCGTATCGTAAGCATCAGCGCCTGCGGCTCATTACGGGAGGATTATGTGCCGGGAGAGATCGTTATCCCCGACCAGCTTTTCGATTTCACCCGCGACCGAAAGCGCAGCTTTTTCGAGGACGGCCTGGTCGCTCACATTAGCACCGCAGACCCCTTTTGCAAAGACCTGTCTCGAAAGGTATGGGAGGCGGTACGAGAAACGGAAGCAACCGTCCATTATGGCGGCGATTTCATCACCATTGAAGGACCGCGCTTTTCTACCAAATCAGAGTCGAACACTTACCGGGCCTGGGGGATGTCCATCATCGGCATGACCACCTCCCCAGAAGCCTTCCTGGCGCGCGAAGCTGAGATATGCTATGCAGTGATGGCTCATGTCACGGATTACGATGTCTGGCATATTGCTGAGGCGCCGGTCACGGTGGATAAGGTGATCGAGATCCTGAACCGCAATACCCGCGTAGCCCAGGAAGCCATCCTGAACCTGGTAGAGCTGCTTGAGCCGGGTGAGGATTGTGAGTGCCGGCATGCGCTGGCATCTGCTTTGATCACGAACCCAAATGCCATTCCCCAGGAGACGCGCCGCCGGCTGGGTTGGCTGGTTGACAGGTACCTGGATTAATCCCACGACTGGTTCCCTTGGTAAACAACCCGTCTACCCCGGCTAACCACATTCAGGCCCGCCTGCTCTTCCTGGCGGCGATCTTCCTGTTCCTGTTTTCGGTAGCCTTAAGCCTCTCCCCTGCTGTGCGCGTACAAAGCTGGCAGGCAACCTATCTCTGGCAGCACTGGCTGGGATATGCGGCCTGGTTGGTAACCACGCTTAGTGCCCATATCCAGACCGCACGCCGGCTGCCGTACCGCGATCCGTACCTGCTACCAGCCGCCTCCCTGTTGAGCGGGTGGGGTTTGTTGACTATCTTTCGGCTGACGACGATTTTTGGTTACCGGCAGAGCGTTTGGCTGCTGCTGGCAGGCCTGGTATTGGTGGTTGGATTGAGGTTGCCGCCGGACCTGGCATTCTTGCGGCGATACAAGTACCTATGGCTGACCTTTGGTTTGTTGTTGACAGGTTTGACTTTTTTATTAGGTACCAACCCGTCTGGCGCACCTTCCCCGCGCCTGTGGCTGGGTGGCTTTGGGGTCTTCCTGCAACCATCTGAGCCGCTGAAGCTACTGCTGGTGGTCTACCTGGCAGCTTACCTGGCTGGCGGTCTCTCCGGCTTTACCCCCCGCTTGATGTTGCTCTCCCAGCGAACGCTGCCATTGCTAGCTCCTACGATATTGATGACAGGCATCGCGCTACTGCTCTTGGTCTTGCAGCGCGACCTGGGCACGGCTACGATCTTCCTCTTCTTATACGCGGCGATCGTCTACCTCGTCTCAGGTAACCAGCGCATCCTGCTTCTCACTGGGTTGGCGCTAATCGCAGCAGGCATTCTGGGGTACAGCCTGTTTGACGTGGTTCGGCTGCGCTTGGAGGCATGGTCCAACCCGTGGGCCGACCCCAGCGGTCGCTCCTACCAGATCGTGCAGTCACTCTTAGCGATTGCAAACGGAGGCCTGTTCGGCCGCGGCCCAGGGATGGGTAGCCCGGGGCTGGTGCCTATCCCACACTCGGACTTTATCTTCGTATCGATTGTAGAAGAAACCGGATTGGCGGGCGCGCTGGGCCTGCTGTTGGTACTGGGCCTGGTGACCGTGCGCGGCCTGCGCACAGCCCTTTACGCACCCGACAGCTTCCGGCGCTTTCTGGCAGCCGGACTGACCGCCTACCTGGTCAGCCAGAGCATTCTGATCATCGGGGGAAACGTCAGGCTGCTACCACTCACCGGCGTCACCCTGCCTTTCGTATCCTATGGCGGCTCTTCCCTGCTTACTTCATATATAGCCCTGCTTTTCCTGCTAGTGATCAGCAACCAGGAGGAGACCCGACCGGCGCCCTTAATGACTACCCCCCGCAAAGAGCCTGCTTTGTACCTGCACCTGGGTGGCTTCCTGCTGGCTGGCCTGGCAGCAGCAGGGCTGTTTACCGGCTGGTGGGCAGTTTACCGCGCCCCCGATCTCCTCACCCGAACCGATAACCCGCGCCTGTCCATCGCGGACCGCTACACACCACGCGGCTCGATCCTGGCGCGGGATAACACCCCGCTTGCCTTTAACCAGGGCGACCCGGGCAGCTTCACCCGCCAATACTTATACGCGGACCTGGGGCCTGTGCTGGGCTATACCCATATCGTCTATGGCCGCTCCGGGTTGGAAGACAGCCTTGACCCTTACCTGCGTGGATTGGAGGGCTACCCAATCCTGACCAACCAGTGGAACCACCTGCTGTACGGGCAACCGCCTCCTGGACTTAACGTACGCCTGACCCTGGATATCGAGTTGCAGAGACAGGCCGACTCACTGCTAGCCGGCAAGGAAGGATCTCTGGTGCTGCTCAACCCGCGCAGCGGGGATATCCTGGCAATGGTTTCGCAGCCATCCTTTGATCCTAACCGTCTGGAAGAGACATGGAGTGAGCTGATCCAAGACCCGGATACGCCGCTGCTCAACCGGGCCGTGCAGGGCCAATATCAGCCTGGGACCGCCCTGGGAGCTTTTCTGATGGCAGCATACCGGGAACAGAGAGGTCCTCAGGCCGGGCTCCCGCCCCTCCCCAGGGCGCTCACTTTTCCGTTTGAGCAAGGCGAGATACGGCTGACCTTGAACTGCGCCATTCCTCCAGGTAACCGCACCTGGTCTGGTGTGATCATGGCTGGTTGCCCAGCCCCAATAGCGGCTCTTGGGGAAGAGATCAACGCCTCGCAGGTGGGGGAGCCCCTGCTCGAGATCTTCGAACGGTTGGGCTTCTATGAAACCCCGGCCTTGCGATTGCCCGCCGCCGTTCCATCTGCCCCTGAATCCCTGCCTGACCCACAGCAACACAGCGCCATAGGCCAGGCTGGCCTGCTCACCAGCCCCTTGCAGATGGCCCTAGCGGCAGCTACGCTCAGCACAGACGGCATAAGACCTGCCCCGCGGCTGGTACAAGCCGTTCAAACGTCAGACGGCTGGAACGATCTACCGGCGTTGGGTACCAGCGTGCAGACATTCGCTGGCGGCGCAGCCAGCTCGACAGCCTTTGCATTGCGAGATGAGGAGCTGTCCTTTTGGCAGAGCGTTGCCCGAGCACAAAATGCTCCCGGACAGGCCATCACCTGGTTTATCGGTGGAACCCTTCCAGACTGGACGGGGACTCCACTTAGCCTGGCGCTGCTATTGGAAGGTGACGAGCCTGACTATGCGCTCGAGGCTGGACGGCAGCTGCTGGAGCACCGTTTCCAGCCTTAGATGAAGGAGTACGTATGCACCATCCACTGGAAAGCCTGCGTAGAAGCGTTTTGGACGGCATGATCCTCCCACTGGTCGGGATAAGTCTACTGGTACTGCTTATCCTTAATTTAATTGGGCTGCCGCTAGTGACATCCGCTGCTCCTTACGGGATCATCTCCTTCGAGCTGGCCAGGGACGAAGCACAAGCCGGCGCGATCCTGGCCTCCTGGGACCAACCTGCCCAGCTTCGAGCCGCCTTCTCGTTGGGCCTGGATTTCCTATTCATACCCATCTACACCTGCTCTCTGACTCTGACCTGCCTGTGGGCTGCCAGGTTCCGGCGCGAGAGGCGGCGATTTCCTTCCTGGCTGGTCGTGATTGGGTTGCCCGGCATCCCCCTGGCTTGGGCTCAAATGGGGGCTGGATTGCTGGATGTGGCCGAGAATATCGCCCTGGTGCGCATGCTGTTGAATGGAGTTAGCTCACCCTGGCCACAGATCGCCAGCATATGCGCCTTCAGTAAGTTCGTCTTGCTTGGGACCGGCATCCTCTATTCCCTGGTCGCCCTGGTCGCATATGCCAGCGCGGCCATCTTCCATCGTAGAAGCGCAGGGATTTAGCCCCTCCTGTAAACCCTCATGTCCCTCATCACAGGCATCCTGTTCCCCGCCCTGTCTTATTTGGGTATTTTCCTGTTCATTGGTAACCGGTGGGGTTATGGACATATGCGCCTGCTAATCTTGCGCTCGGTTGCGCTCTTGGCAGTCTACCTGGCCTTGGCGCTGGAAGTCCTCAGCCTGTTCAGGGCAGTTAGCTGGTACGGCCTGGCTACCGCCTGGCTTCTGCCGGGTCTTGCAATCTGGGGCTATCTGCTCCGCCGGCGCCGTAACGGCTTACCTATCCAGCTACCGCGCCTGCGCCTGCCTAGCTTTGGTTGGGAATGGTTGCTGTCAGGCGTTGTGGCGGTGGTCCTGGTTGTTACCTTCACGGTAGCCTGGATAACCCCACCTCAGACCTGGGACTCGCTCACATACCATCTCAGCCGGGTGGCGCATTGGGCTCAAGACCGCTCGATCGGCCACTATATTACCGGGATCGAGCGCCAGAACAGCATGAGCCCGGGCGCGGAGCTGCTCGTACTGAATGCATACGTGCTGACGGGTGGAGACCGTCTGGCAAACCTCCCGCAGTGGCTGGCGATGCTGGGAAGCCTGGTGGCTGTATCACTGGCAGCCAGGTTATTAGGGGCGAAGCCCTTCGGGCAGTGGCTGGCGGCCTGTTTTGCGGCTACCCTGCCGATGGGCATTGTGCAAGCCTCCAGCACAGCTACCGATTACTTGACTGCCTTCTGGACGGTCTGCGCGGCGGTCGAAGTTTTGCATTACCATCAACATGGTGAGCCGCGCGGCCCGATCTTCGCCAGCCTGGCAGCCGCCCTGGCCCTGCTCACCAAGCCGGTTTCGATCCCTTACTTGCTCCCGTTTGCGGCATGGATGGCAGTGCTGCTCTTGAAACGGCATGGCTGCAAGATCGGACTGAAGTGGGGGATGATCGCGATGGTGGTCGTGACAACAGTCAACGCAGGCTACCTGGCGCGCAACCTGATCACCTATGGGAATATCGCAAATCCGGCTGATTTCGAGTATCACAGCAACCAGCTGCGCAACCCGGCCGGGCTGGTATCGATCCTGTCGAGAAACGCCGGCGTACAGGCCGGATTACCGGGTGCAGCAGAGTGGAATGAAAATATCTTCAAAGTCGTGTTGCGTATCCATATGCTGCTAGGGCTGGGACTGGAAGACCCGCGTACGACCCTGGTGGGATACTTTCAAGTACGTCCACCCTCTACCCAGGAAGATTTCGCTACCAACCCCTACCACGCTTATCTGGTCCTAGGAATATGTATTCTGCTATTACCACTGTCGAGAAGGGTGGGTTACCGGGTCATCCTCTATGCAGCCGGGGCAGCCTTAGGCTTCATCTTCTTTAGCTTTATTTATAAGTGGCAGGTTTTCGGAGCGCGCTTTCACCTTCTGTTCTTCGTGCTCTTCGCTCCAGTGGCGGGGGCGGTACTTACTCAGCTGCGGCTCAAGCCGTTGGGAGCGTTGGCGGCTACCGGCCTGCTGTTCCTATCCTTCCCCTGGCTGTTCAGCATCGACTCCCGCCCGCTCTTTCCAAGAGAGGGTCAAGGGGAGTCGATTTTATCTACCGGGCGCCTGGAGCTGTATTTCAAAAACGCCACCGGAGCTGAGCAGGGCGTTCTTGAGATAACGGCGGATATACAGCAGCAGGGCTGCTCGCAAGTGGGCCTGATGCTGCACGGAGATGAACCAGAGTACCTGTTCTGGAGGCTATTGGGTGCGCCACGGGAAACCATAAGGGTGGAATGGATTGTAGCAGGGACGCCCTCGGCCCGCTACCGCCCGGAAGATTTCCAGCCCTGCGCCATCGTTTGTAGTGGCTGCCCACCTGAACAAGCTACGTTGCGCGATCTTGACCGGCAGTATGAAAGCTCGGGATTCGCACTCTATATGCAGCGTTGAAGTATTCTTATTCCGGTTGGTGGACTCTCCGCGTTGTTTTTCGTCAAGCGGTCCTTTAAAGAGATGTTCCAGGAAGCCTGGTTAAGCAGATAGAATAGGGACGCCTCGTTGAAAAGATAGTTATCAACTGCAAATGGTAAGAATATACCAGGGAGGTAAGATGAGGAACGGAGAAAGCTACCATATGACGGGCGAAGAGTTCCGCCGCTACGGGAGAGCTGTGATCGACTGGATCGCCGACTACTACGAGCAGATCGAGCAGTACCCGGTGCTCTCTCAAGTGCAGCCGGGCCAGGTACGGGCTGGTCTGCCGTTAGTGCCGCCCGAGCAAGGCCAGGCATTCGAAGATATCCTGAGTGACCTAGACCGTTTGATCCTGCCAGGCATTACCCACTGGCAATCGCCAAACTTCTTCGCATATTTCCCAGCCAACACGTCTGGGCCGTCGATCTTGGGCGAGTTGATATCGGCGGGGCTGGGCGTGCAAGGTATGCTATGGGCTACCAGTCCGGCCTGCACAGAGCTGGAAACACACGTGCTCGACTGGGTAGCCGGGATGCTAGCACTGCCAGAAGGCTTCAAATCGAGTACATCCGGCGGCGGGGTGATCCAAGACTCGGCTTCGAGTGCATCGCTGTGCGCCTTACTGGCGGCAAGGGAAAGATCCACACAGCAGCGTAGCAAAGAGCGTGGTTGCGATGGTCGTTTGGTTGCCTACGCATCAACGCAGACTCACTCCTCTATAGAAAAGGCGGTGGTAATCGCCGGGATGGGTCGCAGACAGCTGCGGCTGATCGAGGTGGACGAGGCCTTCGCCATGCGACCAGACGCCCTGGCACAGCAAATCGAGCAAGACCGCCAGGCCGGGTTGGTCCCGTCTTTTATATGCGCCACGGTAGGAACCACCTCATCCAATGCTATCGACCCGCTGCCAGAGATCGGCCGGATAGCGCGGGAAAAGGACCTATGGCTGCATGTGGATGCCGCCATGTCCGGCAGCGCGGCATTATGCCCGGAGTTCCGCCATATCCATGCTGGGCTCGAGCTGGCCGACAGCTATACCTTCAACCCGCATAAGTGGATGTTTACGAATTTCGACTGCAACTGCTTCTACGTGGCCAACCGTGAGGCGCTGGTGCGAGCGCTCACCGTACTGCCGGAGTACTTGCGTAACCCGGCTACCGAATCGGGCGCGGTAATCGATTACCGGGACTGGCAAGTGCCATTGGGGAGACGGTTTCGGGCGCTCAAATTATGGTTTGTGATCCGGTATTATGGGGTTGAGGGGTTGCAGCACCATGTCCGCCAGCACGTCGCGCTGGCGCAGGAGTTCGCCGGATGGGTGAGGGATTCAAGCGATTTCGAACTGGCAGTGCAGCCGCCGTTGAACCTGGTATGCTTCCGGCATACCGGCGGCGATGAATCGAACCGGCGCATGCTGGAAAGCCCCAACTCAAGCGGGCCGATCTACCTGACACATACAATCTTGGATGGCAAATATACCCTACGCCTGTGTGTTGGGCAGACGCATACCACACACCAGCACGTACGCCAGGCCTGGCGCCTGATTCAGGAAGCGGCGCAGGTATAAGGAGGAGGAAAATAGGCACGCGACCTTTCAGGGATAGGAGCGTATACTTTAATGTCAGACCATCTACAAATACTCTTACAAGAAGAGGAGATCCATTAATTATGAATACGAAACCTTTTATGATCGTTGTGTTCATCCTGGCACTAGCCAGTATGGCTTGCAGTTTCACCATTAACCTTCCCGAGCGGAACGTAAGGACCGGCCCGACTGTGGTCGATGAGATCGAGGTTGAGGCGCCGGACCAAGGCCAGAGCGCCAACCTATCCCTGGCCTTCGGAGCCGGTAAGCTCAATCTTTCACCGGGTGCGGGTGACAGGCTCGTATCCGGCACCGCTTCCTATAATGTCTCGGAATTCAAGCCGCAAGTCAGCGCCACTGGCAGCCGTGTGCGAATCGAGCAAGGCGAGCAACTGCGCGTGCTCCCGAAACTGGGACGCGACCTGGTCAACGAATGGGATCTCCGACTCGGAGACGCGCCTATGAGCCTGCGTATCACTGCCGGGGCTTACCAGGGCCGTTACGAACTTGGTGGGTTAGCCATCGAAGACCTGGAAATCTCCGATGGAGCCGCCGAAAGCCGGCTCACATTCTCCGAGCCCAACCAGGTCGAGATGGATAACCTGCGCTATACCACAGGGGCTTCCTCGGTCACCATCGAAGGACTGGCTAACGCTAACTTCGAGGACATGTATTTTCGCAGCGGCGCGGGCAGCTACACCCTGGAGTTCTCCGGTGAGCTTCAGCGTGATGCCACTGTCACCATCGAGTCGGGCTTGGGCAACGTGCGTATCATCCTGCCGCCAGGAGTGCCAGGACGCTTGAGCTTCGATGGTGGTCTATCAAACGTAGACGTGGGTGGAGATTGGAGGCGCAGTGGGAACGATTACATCCAGGAAGGCAGCGGTCCTCAGGTAACTTTTATCGTCGAGATGGGCGCGGGGAACCTGGAGCTGCGTAGTCGCTAAATTCTCGAAAGTATTACCAGTAGGGATTAACGAAAAAACGCCGCCAGGTTTAAGCGGCTGGTAAATGAAGACAAGATGGTTAAGCTCAGCGGTAAACCGCTGAGCTTTTCATAGATTCAACTAATCAAGAGCACTATAACCGGGACCGCTGGTGAAATAATCGTAATTGGGTTGGTTGTCTTTAGTCAGGTCCAAGGTCTCGCCAGCTTCCAGAACGCGTGTGGCTGTCAAATGAATAGGCTCGCCGTGCTCGTTCTGTCCGTCCCAAACCGTATCAAAACCAGGTGTGCCTACGGGCATGGACTGGTACTCTCCCCCCTTGGCTGTATAATCAGTAGGTACTTCGTCCTCAGGGAAAATGGCCTCATACGGACATTCTGGGATGCATGCACCGCAGTCGATGCAGGTATCGGGATCAATATAGTACCAGGGCCACTCTTCAATGGGCTTGCCTGGAACGATGCATTCTACCGGGCATACATCCACACAACTTGAGTCGCGCAAACATAGGCTGGTAATGATATGGGTCATAGAAGTTCCTCCTGAACGAGTGATAGGCTTTCTAGGATGATGAAACGGAATTGAACGTGGAGCGCAACCCTCCGGCTACGCCCCACGCGAATACCCATTTTACTTCAACGCATCATAGCGCCGGGCAACCTCTTCCCAATTGACCACATTCCACCAATTCGAGACGTATTCCGGGCGCCGATTCTGATATTTCAGGTAATATGCATGCTCCCAAACATCGATGCCCAGGATGGGGGTTTGTCCTTCACTCAAGGGCGAATCCTGGTTGGCAGTAGAAGTGATTGCCAGCGTACCATCACGCTTAGCTACCAACCAGCCCCAACCACTGCCGAAACGTGCATTGGCAGCTTTTTCGAAATTCTCTTTGAACGTCGTATAATTACCGAAGGCTGCATCGATGGCTTGCGCCAGAGCGCCTTTAGGCTCGCCGCCCCCCTTAGGGGACATGAACACCCAGAACAGGTTGTGGTTGTAAGCACCACCGCCATGGTTCCTGACAACCATGCGGATGCCTTCTGGAACAGCATTCAGGTCACCCAGCAGATCCTCGAGCGATTTACCAGCCAGGTTGGGGTGCTTCTCGATAGCTGCGTTTAGATTATTAACATAGGTCGCATGGTGCTTATCGTGATGGATTTGCATGGTCTGGGTGTCAACGTACGGCTCCAGAGCATCATAAGCATAAGGGAGATCAGGTAATTCGAAAGCCATCGTTAATTTCCTCCTAGGTTTTGATGGTTTACCTCTAATAGGTTTTGGAAGTTTTCAGATTTCTGCTAAGCAGCAAGAAACCCACCTGGCAAAATTGTAGCCTCCCACTCTACCTTTGTCAAGCCAGCAAGATTAGTTATTGATGAGTCAGCCACCAAACAAACCTCCCGTACCACCTCTGCTTGCATTACTCTTCGGGATACTGGCTGTGTCAGCAGCTTCGATTTTTATCCGCTATGCGCAGGCCTACGCACCCTCTATCGTGATCGCTGCCTACCGTTTGGTCTTGGCCTCGTTGATCCTGGCGCCGTTTGCGGTCCTGCGGTTCCGGGCCGAGCTACGTAAGCTGGGGCCGCGTGACCTGAGTCTGGCTCTGCTGTCCGGGTTCTTTCTGGCCATGCACTTCGCTACCTGGATCAGCTCGCTGGAGTATACCAGCGTAGCCAGCTCTGTCGTCCTGGTGACAACCGCCCCATTGTGGGTTGCGTTGTTGACCCCCTTTACCCTCAAAGAGCGTATACCCCGCCCGGTCGTCCTCGGCATGTCCCTTGCGTTGGTGGGAGGGGTGTCAATCGGTTTGAGCGATACCTGCACCTGGAGCGTTGGAGGGTTGGCCTGCCCACCTTTAGGAGAGTTCGTGCGCGGCCAGGCTTTCCTGGGTGATCTACTGGCCCTGGCAGGCGCCTGGATGGCAGCGGCTTACATCCTGATCGGGCGCAGTTTACGCGGTAAGATGTCGCTAATCCCGTATATCTTCGTGGTATACGGCATGGCAGCCGTTGTATTGGTAGCGCTCATGTTTGTCACGGGCCATTCCCCCACCGGATACCCAACGCCCGTGTATACCTGGCTGCTGCTGTTGGCGATCTTTCCCCAGCTCTTAGGACATTCCACCTTCAATTGGGCGCTGCGTTACCTATCGGCTGCCTATGTATCCATTGCACTGCTGGGCGAGCCGGTGGGTTCAACCATCCTGGCGTATTTCCTGCTTAATGAAACCCCTACAAGCCTCAAGATTTTTGGTGCTATACTTATCCTGGCTGGTATTTATATTGCTTCGCAGCCTGAAGCTGGGAGGCAACCTCAGAACCAGCCGGACAGTGGTGAGTTCTGAAAAGGAAGATAGATACTTATTGATGAGGGTAAGCGACTTGCAATGACAAGCCAGGGAAAACCCAAAGCTGAACCCAAAGGACCCAAATCTAAGGAATCGAAACGATCCATCCAAACGGGGCGATCAACCCAACTTGGTGGAAAAAATAGCCCTAAAAAGGCTGTCGCTCCTGAAAGCACTCCTGCCCCCGCAGTAGAGAACAGCGCGGATATCGAAGAGACCCGTACACCCATAGATCGAGCCGTAAGCCTTGCAGTGCGCTTCCAGCGCTTCGCCTGGGATGTTGCGGGGGTGTTGGTCCTGGCAGCATCTCTGATGACCTTGCTGGCCTTACCAGGCATCCCGCTTTTCAGCGGTGGGCGACTTTTGGAGGGATGGGCTGCATTCCTGCGCTTATGGCTGGGCTACGGTAGCTTGCTGGTCGTCATAATCGGCGGGTTGGTAGGCTTGCTGATGCTGCAAAGGCAGTCAAATGTATTGGATCGGATCATTTGGAGGCGGGTCTTTGCCCTGGAAGCAGCCTCCATCGCTGCCTGGGTACTGGTAACCCTGGCGGGAGGCGTATCGCTCGAGCGCGCTGAGGCCGGCCTGGACGGGGGACGCCTGGGTTGGGGAGTCACTGAGACGTTGCTCATCCCGTTCGACGCCATGGGGGTCGACAACCTGATCTTACCCGCTCTGCTGGCAGGCCTGGTCCTGGCGGTTGGACTGGCGGTTGGCTTAGGATTGGGAGGTCTCCTTGAGCGCGGCCTGAGAAAGCTGGCGCAAGCCTCAGAACCTCAAGTAGGAGCTTATATAGATGGTGAATCCGCTGTGAGCCTGGCCCCGTTGGGCGACCAGGGACATGCCACCCTCGCACCAACAGAGCGCAAGAAGAAGCCGTCGTTTGTGCAGGCTCCCTTCCGCAAGCGCTTCAAAGTAGACCAAGCTGAGGAGACCAGTACACCTCCCCCGCCACGAGACGAGCGACTGCCCCCTTTAGACCTGCTGGTAAACGAACACGTTCTTAGACCAGATGAGCGCAATATCAACCAGACTGCAGGGTTGATCGAGCAAACGCTGGCTGAGTTTGGCATTCCCGCCAAGGTGGTCGGCTTCCAGGTCGGCCCGACCGTGACCCAGTTCGCGGTGGAGCCGGGCTTTGTAGAGAAAGGCAATGGTGAGGAGCAAGCCGCCCGCCACAAGGTGCGCGTGGCGCAGATATCGGGGTTATCGCGCGACCTGGCCCTGGCCCTATCTGCTGACCGGCTGCGAATCGAGGCGCCTGTGCCCGGACGCCCCTATGTGGGCATCGAAGTCCCCAATTTGCGCTCCTCGGTGGTGCGCTTACGCCCAATCTTGGAGACGGATGCTTTCTATAAGCAAAATTCCCAGTTGGCGATCGCCCTGGGAAGGGATGTGTCCGGAGCGCCAGTGGTGGCAGACCTGGCGCGCATGCCGCATATGCTGATCGCGGGTACGACTGGCTCCGGTAAGTCGGTGTGCATTGCAGCCCTCACAACCTGCCTTGTAATGAATAACGCCCCCGCAGATCTGCGCCTGGTGATGATCGATCCCAAGATGGTCGAGCTGGTGCGCTTTAACGGCCTACCGCACCTGTACGGTAAAGTGGAGACCAACCTGGAGCGCATCCTGGGCGTTTTGCGTTGGACGGTGACAGAGATGGACCGACGCTACCGTCTGCTCGAGGAGATGCGTGCTCGTCACCTCGATTCCTACAACCGCAAAGTCCGCCGGCGCAAGGGCGGCGAGCCGCTGCCGCGCATCGTTGTGATGATCGACGAGTTGGCAGACCTGATGATGTCCGCTCCTGAGCAAACCGAGCCTGCATTGGTGCGCCTGGCCCAGCTGGCCAGAGCCACGGGCATCCACCTGGTAGTAGCTACCCAACGACCCAGCACGGACGTTGTTACAGGCTTGATAAAGGCAAATTTCCCAGCGCGGCTGTCCTTCGCGGTGGCTTCTTCTGTCGATTCACGTGTGATTCTGGACAGCTCAGGGGCTGAATCGCTGCTTGGGCATGGGGATATGCTTTTCCTTCCTCCAGAGGCCTCCGCACCGCTGCGCTCACAGGGTGTGATGGTCACTGACCAGGAAGTGGAGAAAGTAATCAATTTCTGGCAACGTGCGCACCCGCCCCAGGATACGCCACCCGCGCCCTGGGAAGCCATGCTGGCAGCAGAAGAGGTACTGGCAGACCGGGATGATCTGGTTGAGAAGGCCATTGAGATTGTACGAGCTACTCGGCGTTGCAGCGCTTCCATGCTCCAAAGGCGCTTAAAGATCGGTTACCCACGCGCCGCCCGCCTGGTGGACGAACTGGAGGAGATGGGCGTGGTGGGCCCGTCACAGGGCGGGGGACGCGAGCGAGAAGTGCTGCTCGAACCAGACGATGGATTCGGTGACGAGCAAGATATTTGAGATGGAGTCAGGATCTCGCTATGATACTTAAGACCGCCCGGCTGGTCTTGAAGCTCCACTGCTTAGATAACGCACACAAGTTGAATGAATGGGAGAACGAGCGGAAATCTATTCCTTCAACATGCGCTCTGTGGCTTTGTTCGAGCACCTGGGATTTACACGCGAGGGGGTGATAAGGCAGTGCGTCGATAAGAGAGGCACCTTTGAAGATGAGTACCTCTATGGCTTGCTGCGTGAAGAATGGAATAACTTGACTTTCTGGTCTGCATAGATTAGGATACAGCCTGATATTTTGTCCAGGCCTTTCATCACAACCACATCTTGGACATAGCAAAAGCTTCTCGTTCAGTACCTTATAATCAGGAATTGAACGTAGGACATGCAATTGTAAGAAAGGCGGAAAAACCCTGGTGGAACATGTGGCCCCCAAAAAAGAACGAATGACCCCTACAGATTACCTCCGAGATCGTTTTAAAGGCATCCTGGATCCCATCGGACGACTATTCATCCGAATAGGGCTGATGCCCAACACGATGACGATCCTGGGATTGATCGGGAATACTGTGGGAGCTTACTTCCTATCTCAGGGGCAGATGATGATCGGAGGCCTGTTCATTCTGGCTATGGGCCCGGTGGACGCCTTAGATGGAACGATGGCCCGTCTGCGGGGAGAGGCAGGAAATTTTGGGGCCTTCGTCGATTCGGTCACCGACCGCTATTCAGAGTTGGTGATCTTCGGTGGCCTGATGGCCTATTACGTCCAGCAAGGGGAGTGGCTTTCAGTGTATATGGTATACGCAGCAGCAGCGGGCTCAGTGCTGGTTTCATACGTTCGTGCCCGCGGCCAGTCCCTGGGCTTTGAAACCAAGATCGGAATCCTCACACGCATGGAGCGCTACCTGGTACTGGCGCCTGCCCTGGTACTGAACTACCCGATGATCGGAGTTTGGATCATCGCGATCTTAGCAAACCTGACCGCATTGCAACGCATCCTGGATATTCGCCGCCAGACTCGCCCGCATTAACGTTGCCTCGGGTATTGCAAAAGATAGAGGAGAAAAAAGAAAGAAATGCCTACTGGGTTTAATATCGGTCCGTTATTCATACATTTTTATGGAATTATCCTCATGTTAGGCGCCCTGGCAGGCGCATTGCTGGCCGACAGAGAAGCAAAGCGGAGAGGCATGAATTCCGAGCTGGTATGGGATGCGCTAATCTGGGTATTGATCGGCGGGATCATCGGGGCTCGCTTATGGCATATCCTGACACCCCCCCCTTCCATGGTAGAGCAAGGCATCACAACTGAATGGTATTTGAGACATCCCCTGGATATGCTCAATACACGTATGGGAGGGCTGGGCATCCCCGGCGCCATCATCGGCGGCTTCATCGCCCTAAATATCTTCACTCGCCGTCGCAAGACTAATTTTGCGATCTGGGCTGACATCGCTGCCCCCGCGCTGGCTCTGGGTCAAGCTATCGGCAGGTGGGGCAATTTTATCAACCAGGAAGTTTATGGAGCGCCAACAGATCTTCCTTGGGCTATCACCATCGATCCCCAGCACCGTCTGCCCCAATTCCTGGATATTTCTACCTATCACCCGCTCTTCTTATACGAATCACTATGGAACGCAGCCAACCTGGTGCTGCTGTTGTGGCTGGGGCGCAAATACCAGCACCGCCTGAAACCTGGCGACCTTTTCATCACCTACCTGCTGGTATACCCGCTGGGTCGCTTCCTGCTCGAGTTTCTGCGCCTGGATGCAGCTCAAATCGCTGGCATCAACGCTAACCAGACCGTCTCGCTAATCGTAGCGATTGCAGCCGGGGTAGCCCTCTTCCTGCGCCACCGCCCGGGTCAGCAAGCTCAGGAAACCCAGCCTGCAGAACAACCAACGAAAGAAACTCGCTAGACAGCAGATGCAGGTGTAAGAAAAATATCTTTTACCCAGGTATATAACCTGGTTTCTCTAATCCAATTCAACAACCCACAAAAAGCCTGGAGCAGCCTAAGGATTGGCTTAACCGCACCACCGGTTAACCCTGGCAGAGTGGTTAAAATCATGCTGGTAGCCGTCGTGCCCTTGTTCTTAAGCGCGGGGGCCTTGGAAGTATGGAAATTTCCCACATTGCTCGGGCTATCCTCAGAAGCTGAGGGCGGATTTCAATAAGCTGAAAAGGAATTCACCATGACCAAACTGGTAATCTTGGGATCTTCAAACGCAATTGCTAGCCAGAACCATGAAAACACCCATATGGCGATCGTGGGAAGCGAAAAAACCTTCCTGATTGACTCCCCTGGGAATCCGTTGGTGCGCCTAAAACAGCTGGATGTGCCAATCGAACAGATCACGGACTTGCTCCTGACCCACTTTCATCCTGACCACGTAGCCGGCGTACCATTATTCCTTATGGATCTCTGGCTCTTGGGGCGAAAAAGTCCCCTGGTGATCCATGGGCTGGACTATACCCTTGAACGCATCGAGAAAGTGATGGAGTTGAACAATTGGAAGCGTTGGCCAGGTTTCTACCAGGTCTCCTTTAATCGTCTACCTGAGCAAGAAATGACCAAGGTGGTAGATCATGGCGAGTACAAGATTTATGCCTCCCCCGTCCGTCACCTGATCCCTACCATCGGATTAAGAGTCGAATTCCCTAAAACCAGAAAAGCCATAGCTTATTCATGTGATACCGAACCCTGCCCAGAGGTGGTTCGCCTGGCAGGAGGGGTGGATGTATTAATCCATGAAGCCGCGGGAAATGCCAAAGGACATTCATCCCCACGCCAGGCGGGTAAGGTGGCTCATGAAGCCGAGGTAAACAACCTGTACCTGATCCACTATCCCACATGGGATGTAGATCCGCAGCCTTTTATCGCCGAAGCACAAGAGAGCTTCGGGGGCTATGTAGATCTGGCAACGGATATGATGGAAATGGAGTTTTAATCCAGAATCGTCCGGCTACCAGCCTTCCACGAACGGCAGCCACTCTGAATTATCTTTCAAATGGCGAGCAAAGATATACCTGGCAGAGGAGGGCGGTTCCCCAGGTGTTGATAATAGTCGTAATTGGGCTTGCTCGATGGTTCGCCCACCCTTGCGATGGTTGCAGGCAGGGCAGGCAGTCACCATGTTTTCCCAGGTATGCTTGCCGCCCATATGCCGGGGGATGACATGGTCAATGGTCATATTCGAGCCCCGCTGACCACAATACTGGCAGGTATTACCATCCCGGCGTAAGATCTCGCGTTTGGTCAGCTTCACCCGTGGTCGGGGTCGCTTGATCATTTTGTCCAGGCGAATGATCGATGGCCGAGGGAAAGTTGAGGACACAGTCTTGATCTCGCCGCGCCCATTCAGCACCAACATTGCTTTACCGTTAAGGATAAGTCCGATGGCGCGGCGGGTATTGCAAATATTGATCGGTTCAAAGTTCGCATTTAATACCAAAACCGGTCTATACATAGTACCTCGCCAAACTTTTCGAATTATAGCATGGGTTGAATTTCTCCACCATAATGCAGATGAACGGTACGCGGATCCAGCAATCCAGCCTCCTCTTCTGAACTCCGCAAATTAGGATTTTCAGCTTATAATCACATTGGGCAGCAGCGATTTGCTATAGTTTTGAGGTATGGAAATTTGGAGATTTAGTGCGCAAACTCCCTGTCGAGCCTCAAATTCCCGTATATAACAAGATGACGGAGTAAGATGTAGATGAATATCGAGGAACAGGTTGCATACCTGATGCAAGGCACCGAATACGGAGACGAAGGCTTGAAGAAGGCCATGGAGAACGAGCTGCGCCAGCGGCTGATCGAGGCGCAGCAGGAAGGCCGTCCTCTACGTGTCTATTGCGGCTACGATCCGCGCACAACCGACTTGCACCTGGGCCATACCATTACAATGCGCAAACTGCGGCAGTTCCAGGAATTGGACCACGAGGTAATCTTCCTGATCGGCACCTACACCTCCCTGATCGGAGATCCATCGGATAAAGACAAGCTACGCCCCCAGCTTACTCCGGAACAAGTGGAGCAGAACGCCCGCACGTACGCTGAACAGGCCTTCCGCATATTGGATCGAGAAAAAACACAGGTACGTTATAACGCAGAATGGTTGTCCAAGTTGACCTTCGCTGACCTGATCCGCCTGGCCTCCAACTTCACCTTGCAACAATTCGTGGGCCGCGATAACTTTAAGCTGCGCTGGGAAAACGGGGACGCCATTTACCTGCATGAGACTTTCTACGCAATTATGCAGGGCTACGACGCTTACGCCTTGCGGGCAGATGTCCAGGTCGGAGGTACAGAACAGCTCTTCAATATTATTACCGCGGCTCGCAAGCTAATGACCTTCCTGGGCGCTAAACCCAATATAGGCATTACAATGAGCATCCTGCCTGGCACGGATGGCGAGATTCGCATGAGCAAGTCGCTGGGTAATCATATACCGCTCAACACCACGCCCGAGGATATGTACGGCAAGGTAATGAGCCTGCCTGATAAAGCTATGGGGCAGTATTTCCGGTTGGTTACCCGCTGGCCGCTGTCAAATATCGAAGCGCTCGAGCGCGAGCTGGCACAGGGACAGGCTCACCCACGGGATATCAAAATGAACCTGGCCCGGGAGATCGTCGAGATCTATTACGGCGAGCAGGCGGCCGCACAAGCGGAACATGATTTTGTACAAGTCTTCCAGCAAGGCAGCCAACCTGAGGATATGCCGGAGATCAGCTTTCAGGCCGGTCTTCCCCTGGTTGACGTCCTCGTTGCCAGTGGGTTGGCGAGCAGCAAAAGCGAAGCCCGGCGACTGGTCACTCAAAAGGGAGTGCGGCTAGACGGGCAAATCCTTGGCGACCCCAGCCAACCCTTCCCCCATCCTGGGATCCTTCAAGCTGGGAAACGCCGTTTTGTGAGGATAGTGGAGTCCGCAGATTCATAAGATAAGGGAAGCAAAAATGACAGATCAAAATGAGGATAGAACGCCGGGAGGCAATGTCGCTGATGAACTGCGCGTCCTGGGAGAAAACCTTCTGGCTGCCTTGCGCGAGGCCTGGAGCAGTCCCGAGAAACGTAAGCTGCAGGAGGAAATCGAAACAGGGCTGGTAGACCTGGGTTCGTCCCTAAAAAAGGCGGCCAGTGAATTCGAAACGAGCCCTACCGGGCAACGTATGAAAGCAGAAATGGAAGATTTCGGGGAGCGCGTACGCAGCGGAGAGGTGGAAAGTAAACTTCGCAGCGAGCTCTTGCAAGTATTGAAAACAATTAACACGGAGCTTGAGAAAGTAACTTCTCGTACGGAGAATGACCCGCCAGATCACCCGTAGATCAGTAAGGCGTCTGCCGGCAAGGGAAACCATACGAGTACCACCGGTTGCCTTCAAGAAGGGGGGTTACAGACCTACCCGACCAACAGAGGAAAACTTGTAATGGAGGATATTTATGTTGGATAATTTCTTACACGTCGAGAACATGGCTGGTCGCTCTATCCAGGCCGGCGCGCACCGTATCGTGCCTGTTTCACAGTCTGTTCGCTTACAGATTCCCGGGCTACAGGGAGGCTTGATTTGGAACAGACCTGTCTCAGTGGTTGTAACCACACCAGACGGGCAAGAGCAGGTGCTACCCATCCGCGACCTCACCCGCATTGCCCAGCTAACCATTTTTGGAGCGGCTATTTTGGGCTCTTTCCTGTTCTGGCGGGCATCTCGGAGATAACACCCCCAGTTCTAGTCAATTAATTACGAAGGAGAAAAAAAATGAACGACGAAATGGATATCAATGCCAGCGATTTTGATGTCAGCAGCGTAACCGACGCCATGGACGTGATCGACCTGACGATGGAGAGGTTCCTGGATACAGCCAGTGTCGACCTGGTATACGGAGACCCGGTAGAACATGGCGATACTATGATCATCCCCACGGCAGAGATCCTGGTAGGTCTCGGTTTCGGAGCAGGCTATGGCGGCGGACGTTCTGGTAAGCAGGAAGATGAAGATGAAGAGAGGGAGGCAGGAGAGGGCTACGGCGAGGGGGGTGGTGGAGGCGGTGGAGGGCGCACGTTTTCACGGCCGGTGGAGATTGTAGTATACTCCCCAGAAGGCGTGCGGGTTGAGCCAGTTGTAGATGTGACCAAGATCGCCTTAGGTGCACTGACGGCTGCGGGCTTCATGACGGGTATGCTATTGAGGATGATCTCACCAAAAAAGCTGCGCTGAGTTCGTTCTAATTCCGCTCCTGGGAGGCGCTTCCCAGGAGCGGTTCATCAACTGCCTTTGGGAATTTACAGAATTGCCTGCCAGACCTGCACCCCAGGGGGTAGCGTATCCAGGAACAATGAACCGTCCCTGACTGTGGCCAATGACCCGCTAAGGATTTCTCTAAACTCGATCCCATCTGGAACGGCCCCATGTTCAACAAACAGTTCGCCAGCTGGGCGAACCCCGGGACCTCGGTTAGCAATTACAAGGACCAACTCCCGGTCTGAATCCCTCAAATAGGCCAGCAAGTCATCTTCTACCAACAAAACCTGGAACCCGCCCTCGAGCAGCGCCGTAGAAGTCTTTCTCAGGTAGACCAGCTTTTTATAGAAGGCAAATAGATCGGCGTCCCAGCTCTCCGGGTACCAGGGCATGCATTCTCGAGAAGAAAGGCTCCCTTCCCATCCTAAGCCCACCTCATCACCATAATAAATCCCGGGCACACCCACATACGTGAGCAGTAATGCGGCTGCCAGGCGGGTGAGAGCCGGATCTTCCTTTACAATTGTGCGGATACGCGGGATGTCATGGCTGCCCAGAAGGTTGTACTGCTGCATAGCGATCGTCCAGGGAATCGCCGCCCTGTGGGCCTGCCAGGTATCCACCAACGCCCGGGTAGACCAGCTCTGTTCTGATATGACCTGCCTGGGTAGTGCGTGTTGGTGAATTGCAAAACCCTGCAGCCAGAAACGCAATGGCTTTGCGAAACCGGTATAGTTCATCGTCGCATCCCAAATATCCCCTTGGAGCTGCGGGCTGGCGTCAAAAAAGTTCTCACCCAGGAGATAAGCGGATGGGTTCTCTTCCTTGACAGCCTGCCGGATGCCTCGGCCTACCTCCAGGCCCATCTGCTCAACCCCCTGACGGGCAAGCATATTAGCTACATCCAGGCGCCAGCCATCGATAGAGAAGGGCTCCCTGAGCCAGCCTCTCAAGACTCCCTGTGTGCCTTCATACATCGCTTCTCGCAGGGCCTGGGAGCGATAGTTCAATTTAGGCAGAGTGTTCACCCCCAGCCAACATTCATATTGCTGAGGATGTTGGTGAAAGGTAAAGAAACCGGCCTGGCGGCATTGGGGGTCTACCTGGGCTGCCTGGAACCAGGGATGCAACACTCCGCAGTGATTTGGGACGATATCCAGAATCAAGCGCATGCTCCGCTCGCGGGTCGCCTGACGCAGGGAAATCAAGGCCTGGTTTCCGCCCAGGTGAGGGTCAACATTTTCATAGTCCACAACATCGTAACGATGGTTGCTAAATGCAGTAAAAATGGGGTTGAGATAAATGGCGTTGGCGCCTAGCTGATCCAGGTGCCCTAGACGGGATTGGATGCCTGCCAGGTCACCACCGAAGAATTCCACCATCGACCCCGCTCCACTGGTTGGGAGCTCTCCCCAGGGTCGCGCCCGCGCCGCCTGGCCACGATAGTTCCACTCTCCATCCCGTACGTTGTTGCTTGAGTCCCCGTCAGCGAAGCGGTCAGGGAATATTTGATAGAAGACGCTACTTCGAACCCATGCAGGGGCCTGATAACCTGCTAACAGGCGAAAGTCTTCCGCATCGGTGGGAATATGCCGGTGCAAGCCACTACCGTTGTACCACCAGGCGCCATCTGAGGTAAAGAGCAGGAAGCGGTAAGATTGGAGCGGCTCGCCCAAGCGCAGGGAGGCCTGCCACCACCGGCAAGCCGGGGAATCACCGGCAGGTTGCATCTCCGTAAATGCCTGCTCGCCATCCGGGGCAGTCCGTAAAAAGATCTGCTCGATATCGACCTGTAAGCCAGCTCGCAGACGTATAGTCACGACATCGCCCAGGCGTGCTTCCCCAGGATGAGGCAGCTTGATATAGCGAGAAGAACCGTCGTGATGGATAGAGGCTTTTGTCATCTCTTTCATATAAACTTCCCGGATTACAATTTTACCTTGATGCGCAGAAGAGTGATTTTGTTAATAAAAATTTGTGTTTTGGGCTCATTCAGGCACCCAAAACACAAATTTCAAGGTAATCCCGAGTATAAATTACCGGACGACGACGGGTAGGTAGACACGAGCCATAGCGGCTCCTTCATTCCAATAACAGGCATTTTCGCTACCCAACGGAGGTGTGGAGATCTTGAACCAGAGGATATCGGTATCATAGAGCGTCAGCCGGTCCTGAAATGTCCCATCCCCATTACCTAAAAACAGGTAAATGCCCAAATTTTCAGCCGCTGCCACGATATCCAGGTTACCATCGCCGTTGAAATCGTAAACATCCGCCAGGCCCTGTCCCTTACCTGTATCCAACTGGGGATTGGTATCATATGCCACATCCACGAGTTCAAAGTTACCTCCGGCCAGGCCTTTATAGAACCAGGCCCTACCGGCTGGCTCATCGTTATCCTGACCGACCACCAGGTCCACGATGCCATCATTATCAAAATCTCCTACCGCCAGAGCATTCGTTCCACCATTATGTGGATTAGTAAATAACTGGGTGGGTGTTCCAAATACTCCACTGCCGTTATTAGTGGCAACGTAGGTAGGGTTATTGGCGGAGTTCCAATAATGTTGGATGAAGAGATCGGTCCTACCGTTATTTCCATAGTCTGCCGCACCCAAACCGGCTATACGCTCATATTCCCGCTCCCCAAATTGCGCGAAATCCAGGCTGCTCGTACGGGTAAAACTTCCATTTCCCTGGTTCAAGAATATATAAACCAGGTCTTGCCCTAACCTCGGATCGTTCTCAGGAAAACAGGATGGAGTTGCACAATGAGCTCCTGAAACGGCAAAGTCCATACGACCATCCCCGTTAAAGTCGCCCACAGCCGTATCACCTATCTTCTCGTTTATGAAAAAAGTATCCGCAGGAAGTGCATCTGCCATTACCAATTCACTGGTAAAGTACCTGTCACCTCCAGCCACAAACCGGTACAGGTCCATATTTCTGTCAAAAGCCATGACATCGCATATCTGGTTGCCCGTAAAATCTGCAACAGCAGCTTCAACCAGGCGAAGATCACCGTTTTCAGTGATATTCACCTGGTGACGAGTCAACCCTCCCTGGGCCGATATATCAAAAGCATGCACATAACCAAAGGTATTCAGCGCGATAAAAAACGACTTGGGATCTTGGGTCGTAGAAGAAATGGATACTGGTTCTAATTCCTGATGGGATCGGGATACTGCCTGCCCTTTGGCGTCAAGCGCATTTCCCCCGCCTAGCAGGACGAACGCAAAGATGGTTAAAACGGATAGCTTTTGCCACATGGTATTTCCTCCTGATTTGGTTGGCAAATTAATAGGTTGAAACGTAATTGATTGTCTCTCGTTCTCGCACACCAATAGATAAGGCTGCCTTTTTAACCCCCCTAACTCATATGGTAATGAAAACGTAAATAACTTCCCTAATACGGTTTTAATAGTTTACTTCATAATTCCTAATAAATCAAGGAAAAAGATTCAAATACGGTGGGATGGTGAAGTAATATCTCGCCATCCCACCGTAAATAGGAGTTTCTGCTTCTTGATAATGTTAAGCGTTCCTCTCAGGGAAGGGCTTCACGTCCAGTGTGCTGGTTGGCAGGTTTATCGGCCGGATAGACACGCATATACTCAAGGTACCGCCGGCCAAAGTTCAAGAGCAAGCCGGTCTGTGCGCCGGTCATTTGGAGGTATCTGTTCACCTGACCCCGGTCACAATCCGCAAGTGGCTGGTTGGTGGCTTCGATCTCGACAATGATCTGGCCTTCCACGAACAAATCCACAAAGAAAAGCGACTGGAGCGAGCTTCCTTGCCAGACATCCACCGGGAAACGACTGTGTACACCGAAAGAGCGTTGCTCTAACTCCCAGGCCATTTCTCGCATGTAGACAGTTTCATGGTATCCTGGCCCGACCCGTCGATGGACCATGTGGGCCGCCCGGATGATATTATTGGTGAGGTTGTTCTCACTCCCTGGTGGCGGTAATGCACGCATGTTCGATCTCCTTAACCCAGCCGCACCGTGTCTATATATAAAAAACACAGGATAGACGAATGTGTTCCCATTCGATCCATCCCCACTCAATCAACAATCTTTATTCGATAAATACTTTCGCAGATAGGGTGTAAGGGTAATGCCCTAACACCCATCATGCTGGTTTTCAAATTTGCGGTTTAGCTGTGGTTACTGTCGAGTATAGAACAGTTACTTTATTATGTCAAGCTAATAGGGCATTGAATTTAGCAAGATTTAAGAAAACAGCAACGATGTATACGGTAAATGGTTTATAGCAGCGTCCAAACCATAATAATCAGGATTAGCAATGCAACCAGGAGAAAGATCCTATAAATGATCCTGGCCTTGCGAAGGGCTTGCTCTAGCAAATCCTGTGCTTTGCTGAGCCTTTCGTCCTGGAGATAACCTTCCACTTCAGAAAGGCTGAGTACATCTCCAAAAGAACGGATACCGGTTTTATGCCCCTGTTGGGATAGCTGGTTGGCGCGCTGCAAGGTGGGCAAGTGGTAGATGAGCACTAAAGACAGGTAAAGCGCTATCACCATAGAAGCCACCAGGATGGCGGGAGAAGTGATATCGGGCTGGATGAGGGCTGCAACAACCGCTGCCCCCAAAACACCGGCAATCTTGTAGACATCTCCGCTGACCTCTCGGCTCAATTCGATCACCCCGGTAGATGCAGCTTCGGTAGCCGCTCTCAGGCGTTCCTGGACCTTGTGCCGGGCTTCGAAGTAGTCACGCACCCGCACTACCAACACACGCTCCTGGTATGTCTTCTGGGTGGCTTCCCGGACCTCCTCAGCTTTTTGAATCAGCGCCTCTGGCGTTTCAACCATCAACGATAAGAATTGCTGGGCGATCTCGATCTTGTCGGGAGAGAAGTTAGCAAAGGCGTAAGTAAATAGGGCATATAACTCATCTAAACGAGGGGCGTATGCCAGAATATCGGCCCACCCCAGCCAAAAGCTGGTGCTTCCCAACCCGCGATAGCTCACGCGAAAGCAGTCCTCATCCACATCCACCTGGTCTGCCAGATAGAGGGCGGATAGCAAAGCGCGCATACATTCCAGATGAGCATAAAGCTCGCGTAGAGCAGCCTCATCCTTTACAGCAGGGGGATTCAGATCGAATATACCCGGCGCCAGCCAATGAGGCGGCGCTAACCAGACGCCGGTCAGGCGTCTTAGATTAATGACGTTGAGATTGGCTCGCACAGCATCCTCGGACAAAGTTCCCCTCAACAAGCCGTCCAACCTGTCACTTACTACTTTACCGCAAACCGAAAGATATTCGCCTTCCAGGCAACCCTGCAAAGAAAAAACCAACCAGACGGAACGACGTGGTGGTAGGAAATATTCCTGCTCTAGATTCTGGAGAGATACCCGGCTTAACATCCTGGACAACGATTTGGGAAACAGGTAAACCAAGAGCTTTGGACGGGAAGGCTCCTCCAGACCGGTTAAAAAACGTCTCTGGACGGCGCGCTTATCCAGGAAGAGGGCCAGCTCTGGCTTCACCCTTGACCCGGCCTGAACAACCCCCTCCAACAGGGAAATCAACTCACCCAACCGAATCCCCTCTTGCGCTGCCTGGATTCGTTCCTGGAGAGTCATCAAGGGTGGCACGGCAGCTTCTGGGAGTGGAGCCAATTCATCGTTTCCGATATACTCTCCAGCACTCTGCATCTCTAACCAAAGATGCCCCCCTTTTTCTCTCAGGAGAAGGATAACCTGGTAATCGTGAACCACGAAGGAGACCTTCAGTGTGAAGCTGGCTGGTAGAAGAGCCTCGGCTAAGCTCGGCAGGTGCTCGTGCAACCACTCCAGGCTCTCGGGCGCATGGCTGTACTCAAACTGTGTTACGGTTTCCCCTTGGAATAATTCTGATTTTCGATCTCCATATTCACGAAGGAGCGTCTCGGCAGCAGTAGAATACAGGCGAAACAAACCCGTTAACTCAGACATAGCTTTTCTTATAGCCTTTCGAGCGGATGCGGAACTCAGTCTCGCCATCCATTTCCACCAGTTCGACCAGGCTCTCCATGACCTGGCGAGGGCCTCTCAGTATTATCCCACTGGGTAGCTCATAAAGGATCTTAATTCCGCGCAGTGCTTCGGATGAGACCGTCAAATCCCCGGCATTCATGCCAACCAGGGTTGCCATCCAATCAACCTTTTTGAAGCCATCCAGGCCATACATTCCTCCCATAACCTCTGCAACGACACCTGGAGTGATCAGAGGATACTTTTCGAGCTGATTGGCTGCTTCCATGAGGGCCGCTTTCCAGTCCTGGCTGGCATGGTTCTTTTCTGCGTAAGCCCGCATGGCTTCAAAAAGCACACTGACCTGGCGCTTTTCGCTCAGGTTTGCCTTGACGCCCAGGAACCTCAAGAAGAATTGGGCTGGTTCGACCCGACTGGTCTCATCTTTGACCTTAACCTCAAATGCCGGGCGAGTAGGATGCGGCAGAACGGCCCACTTTTGCACCCGTCCACCTGGGTCCGGCAATGCCCCCTCGATATGCTGTACGACCAGGTCTAAGAGGAAAATCTGGGCCTCTTGCAGGCGCAGCGTGACCTTGCCGGTTGGCCCATGGTCCATCTTGAACAATCCCAGGAAGAGACGCTCATCCCCCTGCCGGCGGAACAAGAGCACCAGCAAGAGTCCTTTGGTTGTGGTTACCCCTTTCGATACATCATGAAGGCGTTGGGCTAACAGGCGAGATACGTCATAAAATCCGCTTGAGTCTGCGAGCAGCTCCTGGTAGCAGCTTTTCACCTGTGAATCCACCTCAAAAAAAGCAGCTCGGGTACGCGAGCCTTCCTCTGCCTGCCAAACATCCTGCAGGTGCCCTGCAAAGAAAGCATCGATCACTTGACGATCTGCAGGGTTCTTATAGTCGTCCAGGTCGATCTCGCGCTCGGAAAAGCGCGGCCCAGACAAGGTGCGGTCAACCAGGTGTAGCGCGATACTTTCAACGTGGAATTCACCCGCCATCGAAACATTCTCCTTCCTTCCCGCTTCGAATTTAACCAGTATAGGGGAGAAGGGTGTGTGAGTCAAGTTGGCCTTAGAGGGATTTGGCATGGTATCATTCAGACCAGGGAGAAAAATCAGACCATGAACAACCGCGAGCTTGCAGATACCTTCTCACTGATTGGCGATTTAATGGAGATCAAGGGCGAGAACGTTTATAAGATCCTCGCTTACCGAAAGGCGGCCGATAGCTTGCTTAACCTGGGGCGAGATGTCAACGACGTACACCGGGAGGGAAGCCTGACAAAAATTCCTGGGGTGGGGAAAGCAATCGCCGAGAAGATCGATGAGCTAATTACGACCGGGAAATTGGAATTTCTGGAAAAGCTGAAGAGTGAAGTCCCGGCGGGGTTGGCGGAGATGTTAAAGGTACCTGAATTGGGCCCGAAGAAAGTGGCCATGTTCTGGAAAGAGGCCGACATCGATAGCCTTGAAAAACTGGAAGCTGCCGCCAGCCAGGGCAAGTTGCGTACACTCCCAGGTATGGGGCAGAAGTCAGAAGCGAAAATCCTGGCTGGGATTGCAGCATTGGGCCGGCGGACTCAACGACACCCCCTGGCGGTGGCCTACCCGGCTGCCCAGGATCTATTGGCATACCTCCGCAAGGTGCCTGGCGTGGTGGCTGCCGAAGCCGCCGGTAGTTTGCGCCGGATGCGCCCGACGGTTGGCGACCTGGATTTATTGGTCGCATCCAGCGATCCCAAGCAAGTTATGCAGGCTTTTATCGAGCACCCTCAGGTGCTGGAGGTGATAGGACACGGAGATATGAAATCCAGTGTGGAGTTCCAAAACCGCCTGCGAGCCCAATTATGGGTGCAGCCGCCCGAGCGGTTTGGTACGGCGCTGGTTTATGCAACAGGATCCAAGGACCATAACGTACGCCTTCGGGAGATGGCCCTGGATCAAGGTCTTTCCCTTTCTGAAAAAAGCTTCCTCAAGGAGGATGGGTCCGAAATCCTTTGCGCAAATGAGGAGGAGGTCTACGCCGTGCTGGACCTGCCCTGGATGCCTCCTGAGCTGCGCGAAGACCGGGGCGAGGTGCAGGCAGCCCGAGCCGGCAAGCTGCCCCGTTTAATCGAGCGTAACCATCTGGTTTCGGAGCTGCACTCCCACTCTACCTGGAGTGATGGCAAGAATTCCATCCTCGATATGGCCAGGGGGGCGCGAGATCGGGGCTGGAAGGTATTGGCTATTACGGACCACTCAACTGGCCTGGGTATCACCGGCGGCCTATCTATCGAACGTCTCTTGGAGCAGCGCATCGAAATTGACGCTGTGCAGGAAGAGCTGGGTGATTCGATCCACTTGCTGCAGGGAAGTGAGGTGGAGATCAAGGCAGACGGCGAATTGGGCCTGCCTGATGAAGTCCTTGAGAAGTTAGATATCGTCGTGGCATCTATCCATGTAGGTATTCGACAGCCGCGCGAGCAGGTAACCGCGCGCATGATCAACGCCATCCGTAACCGGCATGTGGATATTATTGGCCATCCTACTGGACGCTTGATCCCTAACCGAGAAGGGGCAGACCTGGATATGGATGCAGTGCTGGCTGAGGCAGCCAAGCACGACACAGCTATGGAGATCAGTTCGCACCCGCGCCGCTTGGACCTGGAAGACGTTTACGCCCGTCGTGCGATAGAGATGGGCATACACCTGAGCGTGAATACAGATGCTCACAGCCCTGCTGAGCTGGATGTTATTGATTTTGGAATCGCTACCGCCCGGCGCGGCTGGGTCCGTCCGGAAGACGTGCTAAACACCTGGGAACCCGAGCGGTTATTTGGCTGGCTCGAGAACCACAGCAGCCAAGGATCGTAAGACTAAACGAAGACGAATTGCAGGGCCTGGAACGCTTAGCGTCTCAGGCCCTTACCAGATATAAACTTTGATGATCGACTCACGGCCGATACTGTTTAGAAGCCTCAGGTGCTGCCGGTCGAGCAACTTGAGGCAGATGAGCTCAGCGAAAACGTGCTGCCGCCAGATATTTTCGAAGCAAAGGTGGAAATTTTCCTCTTGATTTGAGGGCTACCGCATTTAGGACAAACTACCCCATCAACCGTACTGGAGCTGCGCACCAGCTCTTCAAACGGCTTTTCACACTGCTCGCATAAAAACTCAAAAATCGGCATACAGTACTCCTGGAAAAATTTTTGCTTTCTGGCCTGCAACCGGCGCAAAGGCAGGTGGGAATCGGGTGTAGGCCATTCTTTTGGATGCAAAATAAGCTTGAAGGTTACAAGAAATACGGGGATTAGAGGCTCTACTCTTTATCCGGGATAGAAGAAGTTCAACGAGGCGGGCAAACCGGTAAGATGCCATCCAATGCTTCGAACCACACCCCTGCCATCTTGGCATATCCGCTGTCATTTGGATGGATATAATCGACCGCCATGTCATCAGGATAGTTAAGGGCGCTTTCCATATCTACCAGATACAAGTTATGTCCCTTGGCAATCCGGTCCAGGGCCATATCACGAACCTGTTGGTTGTATAAGGTTGTCTCTGGGCTGTAGACTCCCCGGTTGATAATCAAAGCCAGGACGACCTGGATATTTGTAGACCTGCGCCTGATCTCGTCCAGGATAAGGGCTACCTCTTCTGGGTCCTCGTGCCCATCCTTGACATCATTCGTACCGATATGCAGGAGTACGATATCTGCCGGGTTTGATGTTAAAAAGCTGTAAACGTATTTTGCTATGGAGTTTGATGTACCATCAGCGGTCCAGCCACCATGCCCTTCATGATCGCGGTCGAAATCTAAAACTCCATTCTGCAAGCTTCCAACGAAGTCGATCCAATGCCCTTTATTCTGCAAGCTCAGGAAAAGCGGTCTTCGGTAGCCATTCGTACCGGTGCTGCTCGTACCCCGTGTGATCGAATCTCCAAGCGGCATGATCCTGACCGCCTGCTCACAGGCATGTGGGTGCTGGGTCCGGGTAGGTGTTGCCGTTAAGGTGGGTGTGAAGGTAGGAGTGGGTGTTTGGGTAGGTGTAGAGGTTTGGGTATTCGTGGGCGTAGGTGTGGCGGAGGAGGTAGGCGTGGGCGTAGATGTCGAAGTCGCGGTTTCTACCGGCGTCGAAGAAACAGCCAACGTAGAACCAGGTGGAAGCGTATTCCAGGCAACGGTCGTGCTGGTTGAGCTGGCGGGTTGGTGGGTGGCGGAGGGAGTTGGGGAAAAACCGTTTCGATCAGGCCAATCCGCTCCCCCCTGTAAAGCGAACGGAATATAGATATTCTCGTTTGAATTGTCGGCAAAATTTATCAGCCCAACATCGCTAATTTTGGAAACAGGCATGAAAGCAGCATCAGCATGCGTAAATGCACTCCAACTGCTGAAAACCAGGAGGGTCAAGATGGGAATGATATGAAATACGCGAGGTCTTTGGAACAGCCGCACAAAGCGTTTATTGTGTGTTGTGATGATAGGCATTAAAGTGGTTCCTGTCCATTTCCCCCCCAAACCTGCCCGGGTTACTTTGAATTTGCGCGCTTAATAAAACTTGATAGTTTTGATCCTGATTATAATCCTCTCGGATTCGAATCGTCAAGAAGATCCTGCTTCAGCCGGCTGGAACAACTGGATCAAACCCCAGCGCCCGTTGTACAGCCACTCTGGATCTTCCTGAAAAAGCCTGTCTTCCAGGCCGGGTTCGATCCCCGCCATGACCTCAGATTTCGAAGCCCTCAAGATCACCAGGGGTCTGGGGAAATAGGAGAGGATTATATTCAAAGGAGTTGTATAAGGCCAATGACGATCTCCGAGCAAGCGGCGGTACTGAGCGTCTCCCTTGTTGATTACCAACGCAGCGCTCGCCAACTCCTCCCTCACCTGAGGCGGCATCTTCCAGGACTCTAACGGCGATGTCCAGAAATAATCCTCGCGTAGCTGCAATCGTTCGCTATCCAGGTTCATCTGCAAGCGGTCCGCCAACCTTGATACGCCTGGGTCATCACTCTCTCCCAGGAAAGCCACAGTTTCAAGGACATCTTTAGCCATCGCATCTGACACAAAGGTCGGGTGAGGTTTTAGCTCCAGGCGTACTGTAAAGGACGGCGTCGTGCTCAACAGGTAGTCCGCCAGGCATAAGTCAGAAATAAGCTCGAAGCCGGCGTTATCCACAAGGAAGTCTACCCGTCCTGGTCGATCGCGCATTTCCCCAAACAGGCTTGTGATCGCGAGGGCATCATCCACCAACAAGTGTTCTCGCTGTACATCTTCCTCGTGAGCAGGTCCGTCCCCCTCCCCGGCCGGCCAAAGGCTCAGGTCTGCCTGGTTACCCCACAGGTCTGCGTTAAGCAGCCTCAAGAAAGACTTGCGCTCCCACCCGGCCTCCAGGGAGCGTTCTAAGTTTTTGACGAGCGCCTGGGTGACCTGTTGGCTGGTCTCCAAACCAGCTCGCTTCTGGGAGGCATAAGGATCTCGGCCTTCCCATGGGCCGGGTTGGAAAAAACCGGTGGCTTCCACGATCCGGCGGTAGAAATAGTGTTCGCCAAAGAACCACGGGATTTCCAACCAATTTTGTCCCAGGTGCGGTCCGGCATAGTCTTCCCAATCCGCCTGGTCCGGCGCGCCAGGGTCATGTACTTTTCGGATCGCCCCAAACGGTATCTCATCGATCAATGCTTGTAGATTGGCTGCAATCTGAGGTGGGAAATTATTTTCCGACAGGGTTCGCCGAGCTATATCCGGCATGCGAATCTTTACCGTCCGCTCGGCAAAAGAGTCTGGGTCGCTACCCCGCAAGGGCTCTGGTAGAGCCGGTAATGGATGTCTGTTACTTATCATATGTGATTGTGCTTAGTATACCCTGTACATTCGAGAGCGGTTGGTTATACTTTTGAACAAGCAGGACCTTAATTATAGATCATCAATTCGGTTATACTCACGGCATGCTCACGATAAAGCTACTTGGGCCGCCTGAGATCCTCATTGATGGCGCGGCAGTCAAACTGGCGCGGCGGAAAAGCCGGGCGGTACTGTTTTACCTGGCCTCTCACCGAAAGCCAGTAAGAAGGCAAAGCCTGCTGGCCACCTTCTGGCCTGACAACCCTCGAGCCTCCGGCCAACAAGTCCTCCGCACCACACTGCATGGACTTCGAAAATCATTAGGGGCGGCGCTGCTTGTTAACGGAGATGAAATATCCCTGGCTGACAACGTTCAGATCGATGTGCGCTCTTTCGAGGAAATGCTTTCCGGTTCGCCATCCGATCCAAAGCAGATCGCGCAGGCATTGGAGCTCTACCGGGGAGAGTTTCTAGAAGGCTTCAGCTTGCCGGACAGTCCGGAATTCGATGACTGGAGCATGTTGGAGCGCGAACGATTGCAACGCCTGGCCATTCGAGGGTTGGTCGACCTAAGCCGTATTTACGAAGCTGCTGGCGATTATCCGGAAGCAATTGAAAACCTGGAACGTGCACTGGTTTTCAACCCTCTCCAGGAAGACCTGCAGAGAGAAAATATTCGGTTGCTATATCTGTCAGGAGATCGCCCGGCAGCCATCCGGCGTTATGACCAACTTCGCAAGCTGTTGGATGAGGAGATGGGCGTTCCCCCGATGGTGGAAACGCGCTCCCTATACGATGCCATCATCAATGATAAGCTTATGGCCGATCCCCTTGCCCTGGATGGCCGGCCTGGCATGTCGTTAGTGCGAGGCGCTGGAGTGCGTACGCCCGAAAGCACTGCTGTATCACGATCTACACTTCCATTTACCGGCCGACAAGTTGAGCTACAGAGTTTGATGGATCTATCAGCAACCAGGAAGCAGGACCTGCGCCCTAAGCTGGCCTTGATCGAGGGCGAAGCAGGCATCGGAAAGACCAGGCTGGCAGAGGAGTTTGGTCATAGGAGTGGCGCTCTCTTGCTCAAGGGCAGCGCTACGGAATTGGAACACACGATACCTTACCAGCCGGTCATAGAAGCGCTGCGCAGCTTAATAGCCCGGCCCGAATGGAGTCAAATACGCGCCCGTTTAAGCCTTGCCCCTGTTTGGAAGGATGAAATCGCACGCCTGCTCCCCGAGCTGAGCGGGAACCGTAAAGCGCCGGATGCGGATGCCGGCTCTGCTGAGGCGCGCCTGTGGGAAGGCGTTCACCAATTCCTGTTAGCGTTGGGTCGACAACACGATCTGATCCTTTTCCTTGATGATTTGCACTGGGCAGATGCAGCCAGCCTGTCCCTGCTTGGTTATCTTGTTCGGCAGCCCTCTACGCCAGTCTTTTACCTGGCCAGTGCCCTTCCTGCCCACCCTCGCTCACCCCTGGCATCATTGTTGGGAACTTTGATTCGCGCCGATCGTCTGATCAGGATCCCGCTCAACCGGCTTAATGAGGATCAACTCCTCTACCTGGCTCGCCAGCTTAGCAAAGAATACGCCTACCCTCTGAGCGAATGGTTGATGCGTAATACGGAGGGCAACCCGCAAGTCCTGGCCGAGCTGGTCAGGTACGCGCGGCAGAACCAGATCTTATCACCAGACGGGACGGTCAATTTAGGCACGCTTACAAAAGAGCCGGTGCTGACGCCTTCCATATATAGCTTAATCCAATGGCGACTGGCCATGCTCTCTAATCCAGCACGAAGGGTGCTGGATGCCGCTGTAGCGGCAGGTAGAGAGTTCGAGTTTGAGATCGTCTATAAAGCAGCCGGGCTTTCGGAACATGCTGCTTTGGATGCTTTGGATGAGTTGTTGGAGCAATCGTTGATCGTACCGGGAGAAACCCAGAATAGCGCAAGGGAGGCCTCCCTCGTGTATGTCTTTGACCACAGCCTGATCATGGAGGTAGCCTACCGGGAAATTGGAGAGGCTCGTCACCGCCTTTTACACCGCAAGGTTGCCGAAGCCATGGTATCCCATTATCGTGGCCGCTTCGAGGGTATTTCCGGGATAATTGCAAGCCACTATTTAGAGGGGGGTGAGCCAAAAAAGGCGGCCGAATTCGCCCTCACTGCCGGGCGCCAGGCAACTTTCCTGGCAGCCTGGAAGGAAGCGGCCGGTTTTTACGAACTGGCTCTGCAAGGAGAGATAGACCCTGGGATGGAGATAGAGATTTTGATGTCCCAGGGAGAGGCGTACCAAAGAGCAGGACAACCTGCCAAGGCAACCGAAAGCTACTGGAATGCTTTTCATCTCGCTAAGCCGGAAAGCCCGGATGCAAACCGTGCTCGCTTGTCACTGGCAAACGCGCTGCTTATCCAGGCCCGCTTCGCGGAAGCGCTGACCCTGACCCAACAAGTCATCGATGCAAACCAGCCTGATTTTATCCTGAGAGCAGAATTCCTGGCCGGCACGGCGCTCTCACTCGAGGGCGCCGACCTGGAAGAAGCCGCCGCCCATCTCAGGAAAGCTGAAAGCAAGTGCTCAGAGGACTGCGGCCCACTCACCCTGGCGGAAATCAAGTTCGAGCTGGGCAGTTTGGCTGCTCAACAAGGTCGCCTGGATGAAGCCGTTGATTTTTATCTTGAATCCTTGAAAGCAGCAAAAGCAGCCGTTTCCGGAGCTGAGGGCAACCGGGCTATTCCTCGCCTGATCCTGGCCTACAACAACCTTGGCTATCACTTGCATCTCCTGGGCGATCCAAAAGCTTTGAGTTATGTAGAGACCGGCCTGGATCTGGCCAAGGAAAAGGGGGAGCTTCCCTTATTAACCTACCTGCTATCAACAAGAGGTGAGATCGCCCTGGCAGCCGGAGACCTGGATTTAGCTGAGAGCTGTTTCAAGGAAGGTCTGGCTTTGGCGGAAAGGGTTTCTATGGTAGAACGCGTGGCTGGGTTGACCGCGAACCTGGGACTGGTCGAGATACAACGGGGCCGGAAGGATCTGGCCATTCACCACCTGGCAACTGCACTCGCCCGGGCGGATGGGCTGGGCACACAACATCTGTCCGCCCAGATCCGGTTATGGCTGGCGCCACTCTTACCACTACCCGAAGCTCGCCAGCATCTGGCAGAAGTGCGCGCCATCGCTTCAAGTGGGGGTCGTATCCGTTTGCTCGAGCAGGCTGAGCGAATTGAAGCAAACTTGACCGGTAACTCCAACCTCTAGGAAATACCCCTACAGATTGATTTTATCCGTGAAGGATTTTGGGGGGGGTTGTTTACGCGCCTGTTTACGCACCTGTTAGCGCTCCTGTCACGGTGGTTCGCTACAATGAGACCAATAAATCAAACTATTGAAACAGGAGAGACAGTAAATGAACTGGACAATTGATTCAGCACATTCTGAAATAAACTTTTCCGCCCGCCATATGATGATTGCAACCGTGCGAGGGCGATTTGAAAAATTTAGCGGCGACGTGGACTTCAACGAAAATGATCCCACCCAATCGAGGGTGGAGATAAAAATCGATGCCAGCAGTATCAACACACGTGAGCCTCAACGAGATGGGCACCTGATGTCACCCGATTTTCTGGATGTCGAGGTATATCCTTTTATTACTTTCAAGAGCAAGAGGATCGATGTAAAGGATGAAGGCCATGCTCTGATTACCGGCGACCTGACGATCCGGGATATCACACGAGAGATCGTGCTGGACGTGCAATTTGCAGGTCTGGCGAAGAGCCCTTATGGCACCACCAACGCCGGATTCGGCGCTTCTACCCGCATCAACCGCAAAGATTGGGGTTTGACCTGGAACGTTGCTCTGGAGACAGGCGGTGTATTGGTAAGCGAGGAGATCAAGATCGATATCGAATTGGAGATCGTTAAGCAGGCCGAAGGCGAGCTCGTAGCCGCATAACCCGAGAAAATCATCCTCAAAGATGCAAGCGGGAGAAACTTCAACCTCTCGCTTGCATCTTTCCTTAATAACCCCAAGGAGTATCCCGAAAGATCGGTCACACAATCGTATCTCTGCCAATTGGGGTAAAATAAGGATTAAATCCCGGGCAATGCTAACAAGCTGACGGGATATTTTAAAGCAGGTGGGAATTGGAGAATTGAAACACGAAGATCATATGGAATTGCTGCGAGAGGGCGTCCCTGATCCAGGGGGTGTATGGGCTGACTTTGGGTCAGGGGAAGGAGCCTTTACCCTGGCATTGGCCGAGTTGACCGGACCAGGTGCTGTTATATTTTCCGTTGACAAAGACCAACGTGCTTTGGCTCGCCAGCAAGAAGCTATGAAGAGGCGATTTCCAAAACGACCTGAGGGGAGTGTCCGATATGTACACGCCGACTTTTCTCGCCCAATAGATCTACCGGCCTTGGATGGGCTGGTAATAGCCAACGCTCTGCACTTTTATCGAAACGTGCAACCCCTGGTGCGCCTTCTAAAAAGCTATTTGAGCCAGCATGGGAGGATGCTCCTGATCGAATACAATACCGACAGGGGTAATGTTTGGGTGCCTCACCCATTTTCTTACCCTACCTGGGTCAGCCTGGCTGCTCAGGCTGGCTTTGAGGAGACCCGCCTTCTGGCCACATATCCCAGCCGTTTCTTAGGAGAGATCTATTCAGCTGTAAGCCAATAAATGAGGAATTATATCGATAACAGGACTACCATATCATGGATCGGCTCTCTTTCAAGAGCATCTGGATACGTGACCCGGAGCCAACTGGAAACCATCAAGGAGTAAGAAAAACATGGCAGCATCTGAACAAAAGCATCATCAAGGTCAACCTGTATTTGCTACCGGTGAGGCCCTGGAACAGGCCCGGGCAGCGCTTTTGATGGTGCACGGGCGGGGCGCTTCCGCTCAAGATATCTTATCCTTATCCATGGAAGTGGATCAGGCCGGCTTTGCATACCTGGCCCCTCAGGCGGCTGGAGGCACCTGGTACCCTTACAGTTTCCTCGAACCTATCGAACGCAATGAGCCCTGGCTTACCTCGGCGCTATCCCAACTCGAACAGGTTTTACAACATATCGTTCAAGCCGGTGTCCCCCTGGAAAGGATTATTTTAGTGGGCTTTTCACAGGGCGCCTGCCTGGCTCTGGAGTATGCAGCCCGCAATAGTCGCAGGTATGGAGGCATAGCTGGCTTTAGTGGTGGTTTGATCGGCCCCCAAGTCGATAAGAGCCGCTACCTAGGCAACCTTGATGGAACCCCGGTCTTCCTGGGCTGTAGTGATATCGACCCTCATATTCCGGAAGAGCGTGTCAGAGCAACCGCCCAGACCATGCAAGAACTGGGCGGAGAAGTAAATATGCAGATCTACTCAGGGATGGGGCACACCGTAAACCAGGACGAGCTAGACCACTTGCGAGAGATGATGAAAGCTCTAGCAAAGGAGCCCGGTAATAGCTAAATTAAGCCACACCGGCTCCTTCTAAGATTGGAGCCAGCATGCCCTGCCGGTCTTTATTGATGACCTGATCGACCGACTCAAATAAGAGCGGGTTCGCCGAATCCGGGCAGAAAGACATTTCGGCTAATTTGAAGAGGGGGAGATCGTTCTCGTCGTCACCGGCCGCGAAGATGCGCGTACCGTTCTTCATCCCAGGCAACAACGAAAGCACCCCATTGCCCTTGTTCACTCCCCTAGGGGTAACTTCGAATAACAGGCCTAATCCATAAGAGACTTCAACTGGTAGATGCATCATTTGACTGCCAATTTCCCGGAGCAGGTCCGGTTCATTCGAAACGCAGACCATCTTGCTAAAGAGGGGATATTGGATACCCTCCACAAAAGGCAGCGACTGCATATCCAGCCGCTCGAGCACCTGTTGGCTGAATTCGTTCGGGTAGCGTATGTATACATCATCGAGACAATATACCCAGGCGGTCACCTGTGGATAAGGCCGGGTCAGCTCTATAAGCTTTTCCCCTACCGCGGCCGTAAAGGGGAAGTATTCCCGTAGGACTTCCCCAGGCGCATAGGTGACCGACCCGTTCACCAACACCTGGGTAAAGGGAAGTGGGCGGTCCAGAAACATCCCGTTCTTATAAAAAGCCCTCTTCACCGAATGTAGCGGTCGTCCGGTTGCCAATACGATCTGTAGGTCAGTCCGGTTCTCCAGTATTGCTTTATCCATTGGATGGATACACCCCTGTATATCCAGGAGGGTGCCATCCATATCCGTGCAAATCAAGATAGACATAAGATTCGAATTTTCCCCAATACGCACCTCCTACAAGGTGCACTATACACTCAATTTCCAATTGTGGAAGGTCAGGCCAGGAACGGGAACCGTTCTTTCACCATCTCCTGTACCTGGATGGGTGTTTCCAGGTCTAGGATATGCTCGCATAGCTGCTTTGCTGCCTTAAAGGTAAGACCCCGCACACTTTGCTTGGCGATCGGGATAGCAGGTGGGTTCATGCTGAGCTCGTCCACGCCCAAGCCCACCAGGATTGGGATAGCCAGAGGCTCTCCGGCCAACTCTCCACAAACCCCGACCATCTTGCCCTGCTTGTGGGCCGCTTCCACGACCATCGCTATGAGCCTCAGCACAGAGGGGTCAAAGGCACTGACCAGCTCCGACAGGCTAGCGTTGGTCCGATCTGCAGCCAGGGTGTACTGGCTCAGGTCATTCGTGCCGATCGAAAAGAAATCCGCTTCAGCAGCCAGGCTATCGGCCAGCAAGGCCGCGGCCGGGACCTCTACCATAATGCCGATTTCCATCCGGTCCGCGACCGCCAAGCCCTCTTCCAAAAGCTCATTCCGGCATTCATCAAACAGGCCACGCGCCTCACGTAGCTCGGAGGCCTTGGTAAGCATGGGAAACATCAGCAGCAGGTTCTTGCCGCTGCCAGCGCGGATAGCAGCTCGCAACTGGGGCTTGAAGAGATCCGTTTTTTGCAGGCATAAACGAATACCGCGCACGCCCAGGAAGGGGTTGAGCTCGACAGGCAGGCTCAGGTAGGGTAGCTGTTTATCGCCGCCGATATCCAGGGTGCGAAGGATGACTGGCCTGTCTCCAAAGGCATCCAGGATCTGCCGGTAAATCTGGTACTGAGTCTCCTCATCGGGCATCGCCGAGCGTTGAAAGTAGATGAACTCGGTTCGTAGTAATCCTACACCTTCCGCACCGTAACTCACCGCTTCCTGTGCTCCTGCCAAATCGCCAACGTTAGCCATCACCTTGACCCCATAGCCATCCTGGGTAATAGCCGGCCGGTGAGTCTCTTCTATTGCAGTGGCAAATTGTCCATCCTGGTAGGCCTTCAGGCGCTGGTAATCGGACAGGCAGTCCTGACCTGGTTCCACGATCAGTTCTCCTTTGAGGCCATCCAGGATAGCGTCGCTACCGGTTGTGATCGATAAAATTTCCGGAACAACACCAACCAGGGCAGGGATTCCCAGGCTGCGAGCCAGGATGGTTGTATGCGAAGTCGGGCCCCCTTCGATGGTGCAAAAGCCCAGAACTTTCGATTTGTCGAGTAACACACAGTCCGAAGGTGTCAGCTCTGCGCCTACGATTATGGAAGCAACCCCCAAAGCCTCATAAGAGCTTTCGGTTACATCCAACAAAACCTTGATACAGCTATCCGAGACGTCCCGGATGTCTGCAGCTCGGGCCCGGAAGTATTCATCTTCCAACATTTCAAGCTGGCGGCAATATTCTTCAGCCACTTCCCGCAAAGCCGCTTCTGCATTTATTCCCTGGCTTTGAATGACCTGCTTGACGGAATCGTGTAAGTCCGGGTCATCCAAGATGGTCAGGTGCGCCTGGAAGATGGCGGCTTCATCCGCTCCAAGGCTTGCGACTGCCTGGGTGTAGATTTCGTTCAGCTTCGTGCGCGTGACATCGACGGCCTCCTGGAAGCGTCTCCACTCCTGAGTGCTATCTTCTGGACAATAAGTTTCGAATTCCAAAGATGTTTTCCGGAATTGGAACACAGGCCCAATTGCGATCCCTCTTGAAACTCCAATTCCCGTGAAGACATTCATAGACAGCCTCCCAAATACCGATCCCCGCCTTACACTCAGTGTTGAGCTGGTCCTTGCTCCTCGGCCATAAAATTGGTTTCCACAATACGTGTCAATGCTGCGATGGCTTCGGCTGCATCGGGTCCTTCCGCGACCACCTTGACAGAATGCCGGCTATGCACGCCCAGACCCAGCACTCTCAGGATGCTCTTCGCGTTCACTGCCTCGGATCCAGTGGTCAGGTTATTAATGCGAATATCCGACTGGAATTGGTTGGCTGTGCGAACGAATAAATCAGCTGGGCGGGCATGCAATCCATGTTCATGGGTGATATCGAGGACAGTTTCGAGCATAAAAATTCCTTGCGAGGCATAGAAATAACTGATATTTGTAAGTGTATTACGAGAGAGATTTATTATCTCTTGGATAACCACTCCCATTATAGAATGAATGCTTTTATATTCATCCTTCCATAAATGTATTTGCAAGTTATGACAAAAGAATACTAATAGGGATGGGTATATTAAATTTTGCCAAGTCTTCACTCGATCTGGATAGTCGGGGCATAGCGCCAGAACGCCCTCAATACATCGAAGGGGCTTTTCGAGCTCCGCAATTCTTGGAGAAAGGCAGGTGTCTGTAAGAGATCGCTTAACTGGAACAAGGCTTTAAGATGAGCATGGCTATCTACTGCGCCCAGGACGAAAACGATGTCAATGGGATTGGTAGCTGAGTCGCCAAAGGATATTCCATGCTCCAGCATGAGCAGGCTCAAGCATAACGCGTTGACACCGTCAGTTGGTTTGGCGTGTAGTAAAAGCACACCTGGCGCGAGCGCCATATAAGGTCCGTGCTCATTGATTACATCAACCATGGCAGTAATATAGCGCTCTTCGATTTTTCTGTCCCACAGCAGCGGCCTGCTCGCCAGCAAGACGACTTCCTGCCAATTTGAGGACCGGTTATAGAACAAGATATTGTTAAGTTCCAAGAGATCAACGAGCGAGTGCTTTTCACCAACTGCTAGACTCGCCCGGCGCTCCTGGCTTTCTATCTCTGCTAAGCAACTTTGGATATTATCTATATCGTTTTTTCCCAGGAAAGGACTTACCTGGATCACGGGAAGCGTTGGGTGTTCAAGGTGAATGGTACTTATGGCCAGGTCAAGCCTGCCATCCAACGATCCCTGCCAATCGAGGTTGTTATAAACCTGAACGATATCGAGATTTGGGAATTCGTATTCCAGGCGAGATTTAAGCAAAGCTGGTGTTGCTCGAACACCTTCTGTCACAAGAGCTACTGGTCTTCGCAAGCTCCTTATTGTGCGTAACCTTTCCAACGCGGCAGCCAGGTACATGGTCAGGAAGCCTACCTCTTCTAGCGGTAGGGTAACCTTCAATTCGCTCTCGATCACACGCTTACCACGTTCTGCACTCCGGAAGATTTCAGGGTAAAGCTCACGAACACTGCTAAGGTATGGATTCCGAATGGGCAAGCCATATAGTAAGCGGTAAATACCACTATCCAGGTGTTGGGCCAATCCACTAATAAGCTCCTGATCATGCTGCAGCAATGGATGCAGATTCACAGAACATGCCGAAGCCATTTGTTCAGCCAATTGCATGCTTATTGAACTCGATTTCCTCTCAAGAGAGTTATTCCCTTGTTGCTCACTCTCGTTCATGGACCATTTCGAGCTCAACAGGTAGGCAGCCACCAGCTCTACTTCTTCTGGAGGGAACTCCAGCTGGAACTTATTCTGGATATCTACCCCTATCACTTTGGCGACGTCGTATTCGATGGATTGAAGCACATCCTGGTTATAGACTCCCTGGAGCTTTCGTCCCCTAAGGAGAGCATCTATAGACAGCGCTAAATAGACTTGCAGCTCAACCCGTGATTTGATCGACAAATCCCTTCCCAGGCTATGCTCGATCTTTTGAACCATCTTGTGACTAAAGTCTAACTCTAAAGACCTGATAAAGGTTTCCAGTCCGACAGGAATGGATTTATCCAGAACGTTGGCTGGATCCTTGGCATACCATAGCTGATACCATTTATTTTCCCCCAGCTCTTCCCGAATAATATAGCCCAGTGCAAATCGGCGAGATGCTTCTGTGCCTGCGATCCAACAGCCTTTGTTTGTTTGACGCTCCAGGCTTAGGTTAAACTGGCTCAACCAATCCACAATGCTGCGGATGTCTTTAAAAAGCGTGGATCTCGAAATGTTTTCAGTGTTCGCCAGATCTTGAGTAGCAATCGGACCGGCAGTGCAAAGCAGGTGGGTCAAAATCACCCGCATCCTCTGCTCCCGAGTCAGGATCAGGTCATAATCATCCAGGTCCAAAATACGAGACAGGAGCTGCTTCCGGAGTGGTTTAGGCGCATCAATCTCAATACCGTAACCAGGTCGAGCTATCATCTGAACTCCAGCCCTGCGGAACCAGTGCTTTACAGCACTCAGGTTATAACGAACCACACGCGGGCTTAAGTGAGTCTGCCTGGCAAGCTCAGCGTAAGTCAAATGTCCGTCCCCTTCCAACAATGAATAGATGATATTACGTTGCCGGGCATTTAAGGTTATTGGCAGGGTGGGCATTCCGATCGATCACCTTTCTTATTAAAAGCCAGTCACAAGGGGGACTATTAGTTTATATTGGTCACAACTATGAAGATCATTTCCGATACGCAAATCTCGTGCACTATACCTGTATAATTTCATAAGCATTACCAGGGATAATTGGAAGAATGGTTGATAACGCCTTCCAGATTCTTTTTTCCAAAATTCCATAGCAGCGTTCGTAATTTTACCAAAGTCTTTATCGAATTGAAAAAAATTGAGTGGTGTAATTCCTCCGCAGGAAACAGCATCCCAGGTTCTCATATCTTAATATTTACGGAAGTGGAATGGGACAAGACATATTCTCCAATATTGCAATCCTAAAAATATCTGAAAGCAATCGTGACGGCGCATTGAAAAAATTGGCCGAGCATATGATTGCTAAAGGATACGCAAAGCCCGGGTATTGCGAGGCCCTAATCGAACGGGAGAATGCTTATCCAACTGGCCTGCATACGCATGGGATCAAGATTGCCATCCCACATGCCGATGCAGAGTGGACATTGCTACCTGCCCTGGCTATCGGTCTCCTCGACCAACCAGTGATCTTCAAACCCATGGGAGGCCAGGGTTCGGATGTACAGGTGGGCCTTATCTTCATGCTCACCCTATCCGATCCCTCCGCTCATATCGATTTCTTGCGAGCATTTTCCCACATCATCGAAGATGAAGAAGTGATGAAACAGTACGAAGAGAACCAGGATATCCAATTTTTGGTCAACCAGCTGCGCCTGGAATTTAGCAGTGAAAGCAATCCGATACGCCCTTCTGCCTAGAGAAAGGATTTATTCGCCTCATGGACCTGTACAATAAAACCAGCAAAGCCGCCAGGGTCGGCGAGATCTACAACCTGGACCATTTCCGCCTGGCCTGGAAAAACCCCGGTCACAGCCGGTTAATGGGAAACGAATCCGTTTACCCACCCTCCCCTAAGGTCATCCATGCAGTTATAAATGTACTGACCAGCGCCAATTACTACGCAGAAGATTCGCTGACCAATCAGGAACTGCGTGAAAAACTGGCCGGTTATGTTGGGCTGCCCGGGTACGCTGATTGGGTGACTCTAGGGAACGGCTCCATGGAAATTATCGACATGGTTTATCGTGCCTTCATCGAAGAAGGGGATGAGGTCCTGCTCCCTACACCCGATTATTCTCCTTATGCTCGGCGTACTGCGATCTACGGCGGCAAGGTTATCGACGTGCTTCCGGGAGAAGATGTTTCGGACACCACCGAGAGCTTTACTAAACTCATCACCCCGCGCACGAAAGTGATCCTCGCTTCAAGCCCTAATAATCCCACCGGTTTTATGCTCAGCAAAAAGACAGTCGAGGAGCTTTGCTCCACAGGCTTGGTCATCGTAATCGACGAAGCATACGTTGAATTTGGGGATTACACTTTCGATGAACTTGTGGTCGCCCACCCCAACCTGATCATCAGCCACACCTTTTCCAAGGCCATGGGACTGGCTGGAATACGCCTGGGCTTTACGATCACAGGACCAGAGTTGACCTGTTACCTTAACCGAGTGCGTACACCCCTCAATACCAGTCTGGTAGCCTATGCAGCCGCCATGGCTGCCATCGATGATATCGGTTACATTCATGATAACGTCTGGAAGGTGGTACGGGATCGCCAATATTTCGCAGAAGAAGTAGCTAAGTTACCCGGCCTTGTACCCATCCCGTCCCAGGGAAACTTCGTTTTGATTAACTGCGCCGAGACCGGTATCCCCGCCTCTGAATTTGCTAAGCAGCTCTTCAATGCAGGCTATATCGTCAGAGATTTTGTAAATGGCAGAGGGTTACCCGGAAACCAGTATTTCAGGGTGACAATTGGGACTCATAAGGATGTGGAGGGCGTTCTTAGCACAATCCGTAACCTCATACAAGATCGGAACGCCCTTCA
>CAZAQS010000009.1:0-43476 GCA_964486825.1 uncultured Anaerolineaceae bacterium
CCATACTGACCCAGACGGCTATCGTTCCCGTGCTATGTGGTACGGATGAAGCTGCTTACAGCCTGACCGCCTGTGCCCAGGAAAAGGATCTGTTCGTCCTGCCGGTTGTTTCCCCAGCCGTCCCGCCCGGGCTCTCCCGATTGCGTGCTACCGTTACGGCTGCCCATGAAACCGGGGATATTGAAAAGGCGATGGACATCCTTGAGGAAGCCGGGAAAAAGATCGGAATACTGCCTGCTTGATTTTGGATAAAACGATATATGCCCGCAACCTTGTTATTGAAGCCCGGGCGTGAGAAATCCCTGCTGCGCCGCCACCCGTGGGTTTTTTCCGGTTCAATAGCGGCAGTACAGGGCGAGCCTGCTACCGGGGAAACCGTAGAGGTCAAAGATGCCGCAGGCCGGTTTTTGGCCCGCGCGGCTTACAGCCCGCACTCCCAAATCCGGGCTAGGGTTTGGTCCTGGGATGAATCCGAGCTGGTCGATGAAGGATTCTTCCGGCGTCGTCTTCAGCAGGCTTTTGCTGCCCGCCAGGGATTCTTGAATTCATCTCCAAATGTAGCGATACGCCTCCTGCATGCTGAATCCGACCAACTTCCAGGCTTGATCCTCGACCGCTATGCAGATACCCTGGTAGTCCAATTCCTTTCGGCCGGACCGGAGGCATGGCGGGACTTGCTGGTTGAGTTGTGCCTCGAGCTTGCTAACCTTGAGCGCATGTACGAGCGTTCAGATGCCGATGTCCGCAGCTTGGAAGGCCTGCCGGAAAGGGTGGGACCGTTACGTGGTGCTGCCACCTCGGAGCCGGTCCAAATCGAGGAGAACGGTCTGCTCTTCCAGGTGGATATCAGCGCCGGTCATAAGACAGGTTTTTACCTGGACCAACGTCAAAACCGGGCGCGGGTACGCCATCTGTCGGTTGGGCGTGATGTTCTGGATTGCTTCAGCTATTCGGGAGGATTTTCGGTCAATGCCCTCGCCGGGGGAGCCGCTTCTGTCCTTGCCCTGGACTCCTCCGGCGCGGCTCTGGCTCAACTCCGCCAGAACCTGACCCTCAACCGGCTACCCGCCGAGCGCGCCGATACATTGGAGGGGGATGTCTTTCAGCTCCTTAGGACCTTCAGAGATCGCGGCCGCGAATTCGACCAGATCGTTTTGGATCCCCCCAAGTTCGCCCAGACAGCCTCCCAGGTGCCGCGTGCCGCACGTGGCTATAAAGATATCAACTTGCTGGCCTTTAAGCTGCTCAGGCCAGGCGGCTTGCTGGTCACCTTCTCCTGTTCTGGGGCCATCCAAGAGGATCTCTTTCAGAAAATCGTTGCCGGGGCTGCCTTGGATGCGGGCGTTCACGCTCAAATTATTGAGCGTCTCAGCCAATCGCCTGACCATCCGGTAGCCTTGAACTTCCCAGAAGGCGCCTATCTCAAGGGGTTGGTCGTCCGGTTAACGTCTTGATCTCGAACAGCACCTGCTTGAAATCCCATAAACAGATATGCTGCCAGGGTCCTTCTTGTTTCAGCTCGTTCTCATCTACGAGTACCCGGCTGACTTCCACGCCGTGCAGATCCAGGCAGGTCTCTGGATAGGGGAATGCGTATTCGCCTTGCGAACTGCGCTTTAGGAGCAGACCATGCTTGTTCTGTGTCAATGAGAACCGGTCGATCCGGTAAGCGCCATACCCGTCTCCCTCATCGCTATAAAGCCACCCATTGCCTGCCTCACCGGAGGGCGGATACAGGTGCAGGGTAAGTCTACCCCTCGAGCTGACTGGCAGCACACTCCCAGCCCGCACAAGGATCGGGATTCGCTCGAGAGCGGCTTCCAGCTTGACTTCTCCCGGTCCTTCCAGGTAGCTGTCATCCCAGAAGTTATACCAGCCTCCAGCCGGCAGTTGGAGGGTGCGCTGGTTTTGTCCTTCCTCCAGTATAGGCGCGATCAGCAGACAGTCTCCTAAGAGAAAGGCGTCCTCGATCTTCCATAGCGAACGGTCCAGCGGATCGAGCCAGAATAGCGGTCTAACCGGTGGGTATCCACGCTGGCATGCAGCCCAAGCCAGGCTGTAATGGTAAGGCATGAGCTGCTCGCGTAGCTTGAGGTACTCCCGCAAGATACGCATGATGGGCTCTCCAAACGTCCACGGCTCTCGCCTCGGTATCCCGATCGCAGAATGAGTGCGGAAGAAAGGCAGGAAGGAGGCCATCTGGAACCAGCGCACGTACAGCTCAACCGATGGCTCACCGCTGAATCCGCCGATATCCGGCCCGCTGAATGGCAACCCACTCAGGCCTAATCCTAACACCGTGGGGATGGTCATGCGCAACGCATCCCAGGAGCTCTCGATATCCCCGGTCCAATTCCAGGCATAACGCTGCAAACCTGCCCATCCCGAGCGTGTAATCAACCATGGACGGCGCTCAGGGCGTAAAGAGCGCAACGCCTCGTACCCGGCCTTGTTCATCAGCAAGCCGTACAGGTTATGGGCCTGGCGATGGTCACCTGGGACGCCTTCCAGGTAGTGGCGGCTCTGCAGTGGCAGGGTCATATCCCCCCAGGCAGTGAAGGCAGTCGGTTCATTCATATCATGCCAGATGCCTGCCACTCCCTCATCCAGTAAGCGCGTGTACTGCTGTCCCCACCAGCGCCTGGCAGCCGGGTGGGTGAAGTCGGGGTATGCAGACCAATCTGGCCAAACCAGCCCTTCAACTACCTTTCCGCCTGGATCTTTACAGAAGACCTCTTCTTCCAGGCATTCCATGTACTGGCTATACTGGCGGTCTTTTTTTATCGCCGGATCGATGATGACGACGGTTTTGATGCCCTGATTTGCTAGATCCTGAGTGAGCTTATTAAAGTTTGGGAAGCGGTTGCGATCCACTGTAAAGATCCGGTACCCTTCCATATAATCAATATCCAGGTGGATGGCGGATAGGGGCAGGTCGTTTTCGCGGAAGCCGGACGCAACTTCGCGGATATCGGCTTCGGTTTTATATCCCCAGCGGGATTGGTGGTAGCCTAGTGCCCAGCGGGGTGGTAGCGTTGCGCGACCGGTCAGCTCGGTATACCTCTCGAGAGCGATGTCCGGAGGCCCCGGCATGAAGTAGTAGCGCAGCATGCCCCCCTCAAAATGTACCTGGCTGGTGTCTGCGGGGATTTCTCCAGTACCAAAATTGAAACTGGCTGGGAAAGAGTTTTCGTAGAAGACCAGGTAACTTCCCTGGCTGTGCATGGAAAGGTAGGCAGGTATGCCGATATACAGGGGGTCCCGGCCCGGCCCGTAGCTTCCCCCGGGGTCGGTATTCCACATCCGGTAGCTGCCGCCACGCCGGTCCAATGGCGCGGCCCTCTCCCCAAGACCGTAAATGGCTTCTATAGTGTCCAGGCGGGCGCGCTGTCTCCACTGGATAAAATCCTCTTCTTCGGCTACCTGGTATTCCGGTGGCAGCTCCTCGCGTAGAATCGCTCCCTGGCTGTCTTTGACGAGCAGGGCGCCTCCTGCTTGGACCAGGATCTGCAGCTCTTCGGTCGCAAGATAATGCTGGTCTTCAGCCTCCACCACCTCGACCTCAATTTCAGGCCATTCTTGGGTTGCCAGGGCATAAGGAACCGGTTCTCTGCCTGGCTTCCAGGAGACACGCACCAGGTCCTGAGCCAGGAAGTACACTTCCTGCTCTGCACGCTTATATTCAAAACAGGCCCCTCCGGCGATGGGCTGGACGTTTACCAGCTCTCCTACGCCCTGGAAGGTCGTAGAGGGGTAATTTGCTGCGTAGGCCCGGTCGAGACGGTCTCGTTGCCGTGTGTAACGAACGGTTCTTAGCGCCGGCCGCAAGCCGGAAGCCCGCAGGTAAAAAATTGCCTTTTTGAGGTTCATCACTTCCCTTTAAGCAGCTTACGACCAAGCTCGTTCAGAGCTGCTTCAGCCTGTTGGCGCTTTGGGAACCTGGCTTCCGCCTCCCGAAAGGCGGGCGTATGGGCGTATTGGCGCCCTTTATGGTTCCTCGTTCCTAACTGTTTGTGCAGCAATTCGTGATACATAACAAATTCAACCACGTAGGAGGGTATGGATGCCCGGTCCAGGCTGATGCTTAGCATGACCGTATCGCTGGCTGCCTGGTAATGCCCGAACTTCCTGTGGGTGTGGGTCTTGTTCCAAATCAGGTTCGGTTTGAGCATTTCCCCATTGAAGTAGGTCTTGTTTACCTTGTTGAAAATTACCTCCAGGTCGAAATGCTGTCCACGGCTGGACTGGCTATCGGGCCGCCTTTCAGGTTCTAACTGGGAGGCGATCCGGCGAAAGGCTGGCGAAATCGTATAAGCCTTGACGTTTTCCAGGTATGCCCGACCTGTTTTATCTCTGGCGCCTTTCCCCACCATTGTAGCCATTACCAAAGCCTTGATCACCTTTTCCGGCGCGCCAACAAAACCTTCATGCGCCTGGATTCTATATCCATCCTTGACCTGTTTTACAGTATAAATTGCCGGCAGGTTGGTTAACTCGAAGTAGATGGGTTCCTTCAGGCTTCTTTTTAGCACCTTGGACTGGTTCTTTACCCGTTCAATTTCGACCTGGATTTTTCTTATAGTGCAAATATGCTCTTCCAGGTGTTTTTCCTCGTTCAAGTACTCGACCCACTTGTAGGCCCGCCGTGCCTGGCTGGAAAGCGAGCTTTCACTGACCCCGGCGCTTTCTAGAGCCTCCTCAACCGACTCGACCAGCTCCTGGATCTGTTTTCGTAGAACAGCTGTGCCTGGGTTAGCGCCTTTTTTGCTGGGAGGTAAATGGTCCTCGACCACTGCTAACCCTGCCAGCTTCTCCTGGATCGCGTGGCAGGCAGATATCAGATTCCTGATCCGGAGCCGGCCTGGACCGCTTTGCGTCGCCTCCTTTGCTACCGGAAGTTCCTTGAGATCGAGCTCCTTCAAGTAGCTGTAAGCCCGGTAGGATGGAGAAGGCAGTTTGTCCGGCGAGATTTTATGCTCTTTGCAGATATCCTCCACCTGTCGCACTGCCCCCTGCACCATCCTGCGAAATTTTTCCTCTTCTCCGGAAGGAATGCCCATGCTCAGGCTCTGTCTTACCTGGTTCATCAGTCTCACCAGACCGCTGATACGCAGCCTTTTCATTCTGCTACTCACGCAATTCCCCTTAGAAGAAAATTTTGGCGACTTTTAGGATACCTTGCTTCCAGGGTACCCGATGAGATATGCCGGATGTGCTCTCGAACTTGTGCAGGTTATCCATATACCATTTGTAATTGCGGATCAGGGCTTCTTTATTAGAATATACCGGCTTGAAACCTAGAACCTGCTCGGCTTTTTCGATAGATACGAACGAGTCTTTCGAAGCGGTTTCATAAACCCATTTATATAGCGGGGATATTTTTAGCTTTTCCAATACTCTCAAAGTCCAAATAGCCGGAGCAGCAGGCAGAGGCACGATCCTTTTCCCGAAGCCGGCGTAGTCCAGTACGGCCTGGTAATCTTCCCTCATCGTAGTGAACTCCTTGGCGCCGATATTAAAGATATCGTTCACCTGTTCGCTCTCCAGGGTGGAGACCAGGTAGATGGCTTCGCATAAGTCTTCCACATCCAGCAGCTGGTAGCGGTTGTTCCCGTTCCCCAACATGGGGAAATTTTTGCCGTCCTTCGCCCAATCATAGAATAATGCAAAGACCCCTAACCGTTCTGGCCCGATAAAGGATTTAGGGCGTAGGATCGGTACGCACATGCCCTGCTCGCGATATCCAAGGCAGACTTGCTCTGCCTCCACCTTTGCCTCTCCATACGGGCCGACACCGACCAGCTTATCGTTTTCCCTGAGTGGATGGTGGTCAGGAATACCATAAACGGCAGTAGAAGAAATGTGGATTACCCGCTCCACGCCCTGCTGGCAGGCTGATTGGAGCACGTTGCGCGTGCCCTCGATATCCGTGGAATATATTTCCTCTTTCGTATATAGTGGAAGCGCGGCCGCGCTATGCACGACGATATCCACGCCGCTCATTGCAATATCCAGTGCTGCCTTGTCCCGGATATCAGCCTTGAAAAGGGTGACTATATCTTTGACGTCAGGATAGTCGAAATCTGCGATATCGAAGGATGCTACTTCATGACCTTTGTTCAGCAGGTAGCGCACCAGGTTAATGCCTAAGAAACCAGCTCCACCGGTGATCAGGTATTTTTTCTGTTCGATGTCATGGTTATTTTTAGCAGACAAATTGTCGTTCAAAGCTGCAACTCCTAAAGGGATAATAAAATGCGTTTAATGGACAGTTTCCCGGCAATAGATACCAGAAAGATACCCTTGCTGGTACAGATCCGGCCCATAAAAGGAAGTCTCGATAATCCAATTATCCGCCTGGGCCGGTCCTTCCCGGACTTTTGCAACGGCCTGTAACTTATAGACAGAGTTGAAATCCTGCGTATATCCATCCAATCCGGCAGAGATCGCATTTCCTCGCTCGTCCATCCAGGTGGATACGATACAGTCAGGCTGGCGGTCCAAAATATATCTTGGATCGTACTTCTCGTGCGCCACGATGCCAGCTCCAAAACGGCCTGGGGTCGAATGGGCGATATGCAGGTCCGTGAGGCCAAACATATCGATTGTATATCGCTTTGCGTGAAAGGGTATCAGCCCAGCGGCATCGGTGGCGATGACGGTATCGGGAGGTGTGTTTTCGCCGATCCATCTACCCAGCTCTGCCCAGCCATGCATCTGGATTGCCAGTGGCTCCAGCCTGGAAAACCGGCCCGGCCAGGAATACCAGAGCGAGATGACAAGCAGCACCCCAAATATTCCCACCTGGATTGCTTTTTTGAGGGGCTCTTTTATGGTAGTCTTTTCCGTTAAAACCCTGACCCCCTCGGTGGTTAGCAGGAGCATGCCGGGCAGCATCGGCATCAGGAAGCGCGGGCCAAACCAGACGATAAAATCGCCGCCCACGTACAAGAAGTAGGCGAAGGTTGCCAGGGTTAGCCCACCAAACAAGAACCAGGTTCGCTTTTTGCCGAAGATGAGGCCTACCAGGGATAAAGCGAGGATAATTTCAATTCGCCATTGGGAAAGCAGAGTCTGGAGGATTTCCCAGCCGCGAGCCAGGCGTAAGTGGGAAAAGCCGGAAGCCTTGGCATAGAAGGTGTTCGGAAGCAGGTATCCGTAATAGTTGTAACGCCATATAAAATAGGCCCCGTATAGAATGGAAAAACCGAGGGCCATCAGCGCCAGGCGGTTTAACTGTTGCCGGTTTATGCGTCCCAACCCATTTTCAAGGGTGAATCCGTAAAGAAGAGTCAGGCCGAAGTACATTACCCCCTCTGGCCTGGTCATGGCAGCCAGGGCAAATACCAGTCCCGCCAGCAGAGCTTGGTTGGAGTAAAGGTACAGGTAGATGGCTAAAGAGACCCAAAAAACGAAAAATAGCGTCTCCATTCCTGAGAGCACGTGCCTGGCCTGGGAACCCATGGCCGCGAACAGGATGACCGGCATCATCACCAGCAACCCACCTGATTCTCCCCCTTCGAAGAGTTTCCTGCTAAAACCGTACAGGACACCCAGGCTGCCTGCGGCGGAAAGGCCTGCCAGCAGCTTGGCCGCGCTCTCGAGCTGGAAGCCCAGCAGAGAGGCTCCCGCAAGTGAAATTGTCCATAGAAAATTAGTATACCCCTCGACGCGCTCGCCCGGGTTGAAGACCAATCCTAGACCCTGGGTTAAATTTCGCGCGTACCTGAAGGAGATGTAGGAATCATCCAGCAAGATGTCTGGGACATTCAGGTAGGCCACCCTGAACGCCAGCAGGACCACTGCCAGCGCCAAGGCCAGGGAGGGTTGAACGTTCACTCTTCTCAAGCTCGCGGAAAGTTCCATAGAAAAGTTGGCTTGCTCCCCAGGCAATGGAAGCTCTAATTATTTTCAGGGAGCGACGCAATCCAAATGAAGGGTTAGCTGGTGTTCACCTTCTGAGATTTTAATATGTACAATGCCTTCATGGAGGTACGCTTCCTCCGCTTTTGATTTTCCATCCTCCCAAACCAGTTGCCCGTCAAGATGAACGCTCAACCCTTGCAAGGAAACCGGAAGGAGGATCTCTCCACTTGCTTTAGGGGGAGAGGTTAGATCGATGCTCCTCTCGCTGCAGGACAGGCTCTCCCATTTCGCTTGTAGCTCGCCCTCCAACAAAGGCAGCCTGCCTGAGACCCATTTTGCGCTATCCCAGGCTGGCTCCAAGCTCCAGGTGGTGGGTGATGCTTGCCTGGCGCCCAGTACATAGGTGCTGAGAAACCAGGTCGGCGAGCTTCCCCACCCGTGTGACAGGCTGGACCAGTAAAACTGATTCGAGTTAAACATCTCCCACCAGGTTGAAGCGCCTGCCTCGATCATGTATCCATGGTAACGTTTTAGGATATCTAACGCGTCCTCGATATGACCTGTTTTTCCGAGCGCCTCATAAACCCAATGCATCCCGTAGACGCCTATGACCGGCGTTTGTGGTCCCTGGGAGAGCATATCGACCAGTGATACCCCAATCTGGGAGGTGGCTTCTTCCGGTGCCAATCCGTACGCCAGTGCCCATGCCTGGGCATGAGGCCCTGGCTTTCTTCGGGTATCGCCGGATATACTGGTAAGGTAGCGGTGCTCCTCGGGTAGATAGAGCAGCTCGTTTGCCTTCTCACGCACCTGGTCGGCCTGCAGGTTTAAACGGCTCGACCTGTTCATATCATTCAGTAAGTTTGCGATCCTGGCAGCAGTGCGGAGTGTACCATAGTATTGGGCATTCACCGCAGTTGACTGGCCTGAGCGGCTGGCTGAACCATAGGTATCGATATAGGCGGTTTTGCTCCAACCATCCTCGGGAAGGTCCAGTAGCCCGCTCGTGCTGCTCTTGAAATGTTCCAGGTAAGCCAGGAATTCAAGTAAGGTAGGGTATGTTTCCTTAAGCAAACCCAGATCACCTGTCCTACGGTAATGATCTTCCAGGCTAGAAACCCATAACATGCCGAAGTCGAGCATATGAGCGCCTTCGCCGTTCGGTGCCAACGCTTTTGGTTGGCCTCCTTCAAATGCACTAGCCATGAAGCTGATTCCCCGCCTGAGAAGAGCGCTTTCGCCAAAGCTGGCACTGTTTGCCAGATCGATAAGATATGCATCTCCCCACCACTGGCCCCGCTCCCTCCAGGGAGTATCTGAATACGCATCCATCATGTTCGGGTAGATGGACTCCACGCCAACCGACCAGATGCGGTTGAGCAGCGGGTCTGGGGTCTGAAAATCGCCTCGCAAGCTAAGTGGGTAGCGCTCTTCGTGCACCTGGATATTCGTAATTTCCACCGGCGCTTCGCCCCATACTGCGATAACTATATATCTTCCTGAACGGGAGTCCAGGGTTGAAATCGACCGAGAATTACCGTCGAGAATCCAGGAGTCAACCTGGTTCCATTGGGCATGGGTCGTTCCGGGGAAAGGCAGGGGACGTAAGGTCCCTTCGAGTAGCCTCTCATCCCAGCCGATATCGACAACTGTGCCACTGGGACCTTTGATCACGGCTGACAACCTTCCGTGTACAGTCCTCCCTAAATCCAGCACCACATAACCAGGGCTGGATTGGAAGGTAATGTTTGTCTGCCCACCAGATTGAAGTACCCGCTGGTCCTGGTTGCTCTTTGGTTCTGCCAGCAACATTCTGCGCCCGGCATGAGCACCTGGATCAAAAAGAGTGCTGTTATACAGGATGTTTGATCTGGGCAGGCTGAGACTGGCTCCCATTAGGAAAGGCTGCTCGATCGCCAGGCGGTGATCGCCTGGGCTTAGCGGCGTGCTGCTGGTATATACGTCTGGCCGCGTGCCTCCTGCCTGGTTCCATTGGAGGGTTTTCCCATCCTGGGTGATGGTATTAAGCGGCGGCGTACCATCGCACAAAAGGGTTTCTATATCGAACACGATTGGCTCTAAAACTTGAAAGTCAAGCGTATACGCCTGCCCTCCCGGTATCTCGTTGATCACTCGGCCTGGTGAGAGCACACCGCCATCGATCACATGATAAGGCATTTCAACTTCATCGAGCATCTCTATCGAACGGGGTTGGTAGCTGATCCCCGTGATCTCCCTGGCGGTTGCCGTGGTTTGCTCTGGCTGTGGCGGCAAGATGAAAGGCAAAGGCGCGCTTCCTTCATGGAAGAACTCGAAATATGGGACGAAAGCCGGGTAGTAATCTGGGACGGAAATGTCTTTAGCGACCGCAGTCTTCCAATCCGCATCTGGAAAATCTGGGTTCATCCAGTTAGCCGGTAGCTGCCTCAGATCCAGGATCTCGGTCGATCCGATCAAACCCCAGGCATGCACCAGGGCGGCGTCCGACCTCCAGGCTGTAGCAGCCAGAGCTTTCCATTCCGGGCTGGTTTTGATCGTCATCTTCACGCCGTTCGCGGCGGCCCCTTGAAGCTGGGCTTGCAGGTAAGGCGTGATCGATTCGGAGCGCCGGTTGTTTGGCGACCATTGCACCAGGATCGCCAGAGTGTGTTTTCCTTTTGCCAGGCCTGGCAGGCGGTAGACGTCGTACTCGTGAAGGGTCTGGCTAAACCGAGCTGGCCCGCGTCCCAGGAATTGGCCGTCCAGCCAAACCTGGTAGCGTGTATCGGCAAAGATTTGCAGGCTTGGATCTTTTAGTTGTTCCCCCAGCTCGAACGTCTTCCTGAATAATGCTACTTCGTGCGCTTGTGGTGGCCCGGAATGCGTCCAGATTGGTTCTATTTTTTCGAAGGCATCTGCTATGGAGGTGATGGGCAAATAAATTGAGACCGGTCCTGTTCGTTCATTGCCCTTCACCAGAAGTCTGTCTCCCCCGATATGGATTGCAATGGACACGAAAAATACAACGAGAAACAGGTGGACCGCCCTGGGACGCTGCCACCTGCGAACCTCCGACACAATTTTGGGAATGCTCGAGGTTCTTTTTCTCATCGGATGTATGATCGATAATTTACTGGCTCACCACTCCACGTATACGGGTTGTGGTGTGACGTTAACAGAAAGCCCGTTGAGCGATACCGAGCCTCCGTACATATCCCAGGCGCCCTTTGGCGCAGAGGATAAATTGGCAACCGCAGGAGCTCCATCCCTGGACCAGATTACCCAGACCATTCTCCGCCCGTTATTGAATTCGTAGCCTTTCACTCCCGGCAGTTCAACGATCTCCCGCCCGCCACGCATATCACCCAGCTTGCTGCGGCTGAAAGCGTACGCCCGGTAAGCTTTATTTTGAGGGTCTGAGTCATCGAACAAGCCGCTCTTCAGCCAGGGGTCGACAGTGCTGTACCAGATCACGCCCTGAAGGCCCTCTGCGATAGCAGCGGCGTAGGCTTGGGCGATATAGATGGCTTTGGTTGTATCAAAATCGGTAGTGTTTACGCAATAGGGATCGGTCATGAAATGGCCGCAGCGTAATGAGATCTCGGTTGCCATGAGGAACTTGCCTGAGACGCTATACTGGTTCAGCACCTCTCGGATAAACCTGGTTTTTGTCACCAGTGCAGGCACTCTCCCGGAATCTGAGTTTGGATAATTCCAGCCCCAGTTATAATAGTCACCGACGGTTCCCGTGTAATCGTTGTAGGCGTGGAAGCCAATCCCGTCGAAAGCGTTAGCTGCCCCATTCACGAGCAGCCCTTCCAGGTAGGTGGATTGGTCATAGGTGCAGTAAGGTGGTAGCCGGGGATCGCATCCCATCAGCAATCCCCCGATCATCACTTTCGAGGAGGGATCGGCAGCCTTGACCCTCGGATAGCTGGCCTTCAATAGATTCGCGTAAAATTCTGCCCCTTCGTATGGAACATTCTCGTCTGAACTTCCTAGACAGCCAAAGGGGCTATTGGGCGGTACAAAGCCAGGATCCACATCGGGCTCATTCCAGATCTGCCAATGTTTGACATTATAGGGTGGAACGCTATATCTGCGAACCGCAGCTTCGAGAAAGGATGCGAAGGTGTTGACATCCTTCATCCGGCCGCAATATATTCCGTCCTGAACTTGAGCCCACCGGGGTGTACTGCGCACGACCAGGATGACACTCATCCCGCGCTTATAAGCGTCGATCAGTTCCTTCTCTAGCTCTGCAACGGCAGTCCAATTATAAACCGTGGGGTTGTCGGGCTGCACGTCTGACCATAACAATCCGTTCTTGCGCACCCAGGTGGTGCCCGCAGTACTGACTTCTTCCAGCTTGTGTTCTGCTGTGATGAAGCGCATTTCTACTCCGAAGGCGGTCTGCATGGGATAGTTCTGGCGCATGAATGGCATATGCAGATTGTAGATCGCAGAACTCGCCGCGGCTTCAACATCTTCATTCTGACTGGCGCCTACTGCTTGCCCATGGTCCTCATCCGGTGCAACTTCACCCTGTTTTTCGATGGCCTGAGCCGGTTCAATACTTGTCAGGGGTATTTCTTGCGGGTCCAGGCCTGGGAATGAAACGATTGTGACCAAAATCACTACACCAGCAGCAAGTATGAAGATCAGTGGTTTTGTTCTCAGTGACATAAGGATGCTCCTGTATAGATAAGGGTGGGAATCGTGGGGGAAAGCGCAAAGATAATCTGAAGCATTCTCCCATAATCAAAATAGTCTGTCAAGCGGAAGAAAGTACTGTTCTTTGAAGCACCAGCAGCTCGCCAATGCCTTTATAAGCCAGGTCGAGCAAGTCATCCAGGGCTGACCGTCGAAAAGTGCCTTCCTCGCCGGTCGCCTGGATTTCGATAAATTCACCCTTATCATTCATGACTACATTCACATCTACCTCTGCGCGGCTATCTTCTTCATAGCACAAGTCCAATACCGCCAGGCCATTGACGATACCTACACTTGTAGCAGCCACCGCACTCTTGATCACATTTTCTCCCAGGTCGCCCCTCTCGGATAATTTTCGTAAGGCAATCGCCAGAGCCACGAAAGCGCCCGTTACAGCTGCGGTCCGGGTGCCTCCGTCGGCCTGGAGCACATCGCAGTCCAGGATGCAGGTGTGCGAGCCCAATTTTTCCAGGTCCACTGCCGCGCGCAGGCTACGACCGATCAAGCGACGGATTTCTTGGGCCCGGCCTCCTGAAGCAGAGACTTCACGGTTGGAGCGCTCCACCGTCGAGCGCGGCAGCATGGCGTACTCGCCGGTCACCCATCCACCTGCTATCCCCTGGGTTTGCATCCAGCGCGGCACGCCCTCCTGGATCGTAGCGTTGCACAGCACTTTCGTCTTCCCGACAGTGATCAGTACTGAGCCTTCCGGGTACTCGATATAGCCTGGAAGGATCTCTACTTTCCTCAGTTCATCTGCCTTGCGCCCGTTCGCTCGCATGACCCTGCCTCCCTTTTCTTTCTGGCCTTGATGGATAAAGATAACAGGAGGTTACCATAGTCCATAGCTAATCGTTGCTCGAAGTTTTATTCTTTCAAGGCAATATAAAGTGGATAAGGCTATCTTCGTCCATATGGAAGCTTAACAATAACGGGATGACCAGCATATCGCCAGCCATCCCGTCTTTACTGTATTGGAGAATTGGAATTGCCCTGGCGTTTCTAGAGTTTATTACCTCACCCTCTCGATCAACTGGCGGATGGTGCCCAGGTGGTAAGCAGCATGCGGGACCAGGGCGATCAAGCCGCTCAAATACTGCTCCTCTATCTCGGTTTGCTGTTTCAATGTCTGTCTTAGCGTCTCGAACTCCGTTCGCAGGTCGTTACGCAACCTGTCCCACCCGCCTTCGTCTTTTTCGAGCACGCGCCAGCTTTCCTCCCACTCCCCAAATGGTTCACCTCGGATCGCAGCGTTCATCGCCGATAGGCTCCAACGCAGGTGTTCGGTGTTCGCCGCGATAGTCGTTCCTCTGTTGCCGCTGCTGTCGGCGGAGGTAGAGGCCTCTTCAGCCGAGACTTCCTGAAGGATACCCAGGACGCCAGAATCTGGCTCGTTATCGATGAACCAGGTCCTTGACGGGTCGGGTGGGCCTTCATATGCTTCTGTCAGGAGCTCGACGATGGAATCTATTAATGTGGTAGTAGATACCATTTTCATCTTATTTTTATTACACCTCCTGATATCCCCGTAATTTGACAAATTCTAACATAACCAACGCTAAGTTTGTTACCAAGTGCGCCGGGGTAGCTGATCGTGAAGGTGAGTTTTTGGAGTAAAATAGGCATTGTGAACCGAGCCCGAGTAATCCGTCCTCCAGATTTCCCATCCTGGTTATTGCCCTGGGTTGTGGCAGCAATAACCTTTATCATTGTTTCCCTTTATAAGATCCTACAATTTGTCCTAGGCTGGTCCTGGCGATCTTGGGGAGAAGCCCTATTCGATCTGGCTGGCATTCTGGGGCTGGCAATAGGGGCATATACGATCGCCCTGATCTATCAAAGGATCAACCAGGAGCGTGAGCGGACCAGAGAGATAATGGAGACCCAGGTGCGCCTGGCGGAAGGGGCCAACCAACGCCTGGCAGCCGTGTTCCGCCTGCGCAAGCAGTTCTTAGACGCCAGTGACGAAAGTGAGATCATAGATTGGTTATTGCGGTTGGCGGTAGAGGCGGCTGGTGGAAGTGGTGTCTCCTTCGTCCCGCTGGATGAGCACGGGCAACCGCTGGCTGCTCATGGATTTGGAGACGCCCCACCTCCCATTACGGAGGCCTGGGTGGAGTACCTGGCTTCTCCGGCTGTGCGTGACCGCTGCAAGGTATGTGAAAACTACAACCACCTTTCTACCAGCTGTCCATTGCTGAAAGGCCCTTTTTCAGAATCAATAGGCATTTTCTGCCTGCCGGTGCGCAGGGGGGAGCGGGAATTCGGTGTCTTGAATTTATATTTGCCGGATGCAGAAAAGCTGGATCAAGAAACACGTATTTTCCTGCAGTCGCTGGTGGATGAAACTGCCGTGGGGTTGGAGGGGGTCTGGCTGCGCAGACGGGAGCTCAGCGCCCTACGCCAGCTCCAATCGGTCCGGCAAAAATCCGACCTGACTGCCCTTTTGTCCGGGTTGCTTGAGAACGTCCAACAGACCCTGGAAGCTGATTTTGCTTTCCTGGTTGTCCGTGACCCCGAAGAGAGCGACATGCTGTCAGGAACCAGCCAGGCTTTGCGCTTTCAGGAGAAAGCCTACTGCGGTGAGTTCCCCGTCCAGGCGCACGCTTTCGTGGACGGGATCGTACAGGGAGTGATCGAATCTGGAGAGCCTGTAAATCTCAGCACTACTTCTGCTGATTCCAGTGCTCGCCCGGGAGTGCGAGCCGTACTGGCTGTCCCGCTTCTGGCAGTCGACCAATCTCCCTTAGGCGCCTTGTTGGTGGGTAACCGGCGGGCTAAGAACTTTCACCAGCGCCAGCTTACTCTTTTGCTCACCGTTGCCGGCCAAATTTCTCTCGTCGTCCAGAACACCCGCCAGATATCAGAGCTGCAGTATAAAACCATGATGGAAGAGCGGACCCGCCTGGCACGCGAGATCCATGATGGGCTGGCCCAAACCCTGGGTTTTTTGAAGCTGCAAACCGCGCAAATGCTAAGCTATTTAGACCGGGGAGATTTCAATAAGCTTAAACAGAGCATCCGCACCTACTACGAAACACTCTCGACGGCCTATGAAGACGCTCGTTATGCGATCGATGGATTGCGGATATCCCCGACAGGCAACCGGTTGAATACCTGGATCGAACAGACTCTGAATGAGTTTCTCGACAGCCCGGGTATGTCCCAATTGGATGTCAGCCTGGAGTGCATGGAAGTCAACTCGGAAATCCTTTCGGAAGTACAGGCGCAGCTCATCCGCATCCTCCAAGAGGCGCTCAGCAATGTACGCAAACACGCGGCAGCAAGTCATGTATGGGTATCTTGTTACGAGCAGGAGAGAGACCTGGTGCTGGAAATCCGGGATGATGGGTGCGGTTTTTCCCCGGATGATGTCCCCGGTCACTCCCAACACGGGCTGCGAGGCATGCGAGAGCGGGCTGAGCTTATTGGTGCGGATTTTCAGGTGATCAGCCGTCCGCTACAAGGGACTACCATCCGGTTGTGTTTACCGATGCGTGTAGGAGTGACAATATGATGAAGCCTATTCGCCTTGTGATAGTTGATGACCATGCTCTATTCAGAGCTGGATTGGTTGGCCTGCTGGAAGAGATGCGCGAATTTGAAGTCGTCGGGGAGGCGGGAAATGGAAAGGAAGCCTTGAACGTGGTCTCCTCCACCCTACCTGATTTGATCCTGCTAGACGTGAATATGCCAATTATGAATGGCGTGGAAACGGTTGCAGCCATCAAGGAGATGCGAAATACACCCCGTATCGTTATGTTGACGATCTCCAAGCATGAAGAAGACTTATTCGGGGCCATTAACGCCGGCGCAGATGGTTATTTATTGAAAAATGCAGAGCCTGAGGAGTTACGTAAAGCGATCTTGCAAGTATATGACGGTAAATCTGTACTCTCCCCCGAAGTCACCCGGCCGTTGCTTAAGGCCGTTGCTAATAGCCAGGGGATGGTTATGGATGGCGGCCTGAGTAAGCGCGAGTTGGAGGTACTGGAGTTGCTGGCCCAAGGGCGAACAACCACTCAGATCGCAGCAGACCTTTTCGTGTCCGAGAACACGGTCAAAACCCACGTACGCCATATTTTGGGGAAAATGGAAGCTTCAAACCGGGCTGAAGCAGTTAGCAAAGCCACACAGATGGGTTTAATTCGCTCCGACAGGTAACCAGATATATTAACAGAAGGGTGATGTCCAAATCACCCTTCTGGATTTTACAAATAGTCTCTCAGACAAGGGGGTGATGAATGACAAATACGGCCATTTTAGGTAAATTTAATCTGGTAGAAATATGGGCTGGAAATCATCCCTGCTCGATCGCGCCCGCCCGAGCATTCACCAATGTGTATAGCCGGAATCCCAGGGAGAGTAACAGGAAAGACTTCCATGGAGAGTTCAATAGTAAAAGATTCACGTCGTGTTTTGATTGTTTCTAGCCATCCCCTGTTTGGGAAGGGACTTCGCCGGCTCTTGGAAGAAAGAGGTGAGGCTGATGTGCGGGTGGTGGGTATGGTTTCAAGTGTGGAAGAGGCTGTTGCTGCCCTACAGTCTGTTCACCTGGACCTTGTGATTGTTGATTATGACGATGAACAGGTAAACCGGGATGAGTTCCTGGCGCGTTTCGTTGAAAGCGCCGGACAGTTACGGGTTGTGCTTTTATCGCTTAAAGAGGGTGGTAGTGAAGCGATCGTCTACGACCGGCGCAACCTGGCAGCCGCACAGATCGACGATTGGCTGAGGGAGTGGACTTATTCTGGAAGGACGGAGACGCGGGTAGTGAAGGAGATCGATCAGAGGAGATCAAATATGAAACATTTTATCTTCGCAGCAGTGCTGGTGATGGTGATTACGGTTGTTGGTGTACTGGGTCTTGAACGAGCCCAGTTATTGCCAGTAGCAGCCAGCGCCCAGGCAGGGCCGATAGACCAGCTTTTTGGCCTGCATTTCAGGATTATTGCATTCCTCTTTGCTCTTATCGTAGGCTTGATGTTATACAGTATCGTTGTCTTCCGGCGCAGACCGGGCGATGATAGCGATGCCGATCATATCGAAGGCAGTACCAATCTGGAAGTCCTTTGGACGATTGTCCCCTTGGCTGTAGTTATTTACGTTTCCTACCTGGGGGCAGTGATCTTAGGCGATGTTACCCGTCCGGACCCACGTCCCCTGGAAGTGAGAGTGATTGCGTCTCAATGGAGCTGGCGCTTCGAGTATCCGGAGTGGCAGGTAACCACCAACGAGCTGGTGCTGCCGGCAAACAAACAGGTCCTTTTGAAGATGGTCTCCACGGACGTGATCCATTCCTTCTGGATCCCAGAGTTTCGAGTCAAGCAAGATATCCTGCCAGGTGGCGAGAATATGGTACGCGAGCTGAGGGTTACTCCCAACCTGGAAGGGGAATTTACGCTGCGTTGTGCGGAGATGTGTGGGCGCCTGCATGCCAATATGGAGGCTCCTGTAATAGTGCTATCACCAGCCGCTTTCGATGATTGGGTAACCGAGCAGTCTCAAGCTGTTCCAGAAGACCCAATCGAGCGGGGCAGGTACTGGGCGCAGCAGTTCGGATGCCTGGCTTGCCATAGCACGGACGGCACTCCCCTGATCGGTCCGACCTGGCAAGGTCTTTATATGCACGAGGTGCCGCTCGAGGACGGGACGACCGTAATCGCCGACGAGGAATACCTTTACGAATCGATTGTCGATCCCGGGGCAAAGATCGTGCGTGGTTTCCCGAATATCATGCCGGCCAATATCGCCGAGGATATGACTGAGGAGCAAATTGCTGAGGTTATTGAGTTCATCAAGACCTTCGAGTAGCCATACACTCTAAATCGAGCTCTCGGATAGGATGGGAGCTCAAGGGTAAGGAGACGAAAGAATGAATAATCTGGAAAATAGAGGCTTATTATCCATATCCATCTTGCGGGGATTGGTCTTCCAGGTCCTGGGTACCCTGTTGGGTATCGGCCTGGTCATGCTCATCCGGCTTCTGGTGGGATTGCCCGCCTGGAATCCAGAGCCGGTCTGGGTGGGCGGCGCTCTGGTGGGCGTGGTCGCTTTCACCTATGGGACTGGCGTCCTCAGAGACTGGTTGAAGGTAATGAACGGTGAGGACGTTTCCGAACACCCCAAGGATTTCTTCGAATCGGGCTGGAAGCGCTATTTGAGCATCTCCTTTGATCACAAGGTGATCGGTATCCAATATGGCGTCACCTCGATCATTGTCTTCATGACGGCTGGCTTTTTCGCCCTGGTCTTCCGAACAGAGCTGGTCACGCCTTCGCTCTCCTTTTTGTCTGCCGAGAATTTCAATTCCCTGATGAGCTTGCATGGGATCGTGATGATCTACGCCATCCTTTTGGGTGTGGGCGCAATGATGAACTACCTGGTGCCCTTACTCATCGGGGCAAACGATATGGCTTTCCCGCGCTTGAACGCCTTTGCTTATTGGATCAACGTCCCGGCAGGCATCCTGCTTCTAAGCAGCCTGTTCTTCGGTGGCTTTGATACCGGTTGGACCGGTTATCCGCCATTGAGCGTACAAGCCCCGCTAGGTGTGCAGATGTTCTTCCTGGGCGTGTATGTCTTCGGCCTCTCCTCGATTTTAGGAGCCCTGAATGTTCTTGTAACCATTATCCGCCTGCGAGCCCCCGGCATGAACTACTTCCGCATGCCGATCTTCGTCTGGGCTTCCCTGGCGACTTCCATTATCTCGCTCACTGCCACCCAGCTCATCGGCCTGTCATTCCAGTTGGTGATGTTCGAGCGCCTCTTTGATATGAGACTCTTCAATGGGTTCAGTGGCGGAGACCCCGTCCTGTTCCAGCACCTGTTCTGGTTTTACTCGCACCCGGCTGTGTATATCTTCGTCTTAACAGGGTTGGGAGTGATCAGCGAGCTGCTGCCTGTCTATACCCGCAAGCCCCTCTTTGGGTACCGCTGGGTCGCGCTGTCATCCATGGGGATAGCATTGGTGGGTTTTACCGTTTGGGCTCACCATATGTTCACCTCTGGCATGGCCTCTTATCTGCGGGTGCCATTCATGTATACCACTCTTCTCGTGGCGGTTCCTACGGGCGTCAAGTTCTTTAGCTGGGTAGGGACGATGTGGCGCGGAAAGATGACATTCCCGACTCCCATGCTGTTCGTCTTGGGCGCTATCTCTATCTTCCTGTTGGGTGGTTTGAGCGGGCCAATCAATGGGACCATCGCTACGAACCTGCACCTTCACGACACCTATTTCATCGTCGGGCATTTCCACGCTACCATGTTCGGAGGGTACGTCTTCCCGTTCATTGCAGCGATCTACTACTGGTACCCCAAGGCCACCGGCAAGATGTATAACGAAACCCTGGGCAAGCTGCATTTCTATATCATGTTGCCAGCCTTCTATCTGCAATCCCTGGGGCAGATGCAGGTCGGTCTGCTGGGGATGCGCCGCCGCATCGCAGAGTACGACCCGGCTCTGCAGATCACTGATACCCAGATCATGATCACCATCGCCGGTTTTGCGATCGGATTATCCATGATCATCTTTGTCGTAAACCTTGTATATAGCGCCCGGCGAGGGGAAGTGGCCGCTGCCAACCCCTGGCGCTCACGCTCTCCGGAGTGGATGCTGCCTTCTCCCATCCCGGTGCATAACTATGGGCGTGCGATAGAAGTTATCGGCGAGCCATATGATTATGGTTTGGTAGGCTCGAGTTTTGTTGATCTGCCTCAAGAGCCGGATACCAGGCCGGCTGCACCGGCTGTCGGGACGGCGGCAGCGGATTGATTTGTGGAGTACCTACTGTTTACGTTCTTTCGTAAGGAGATTTAGATGGATGCAAATTCCAAGAAAAAAGAGCTTTTCCGTGCCGGCATGGTGGTTTTCTTTTTGCTGGCTATCTTGACCATCGGCGAGTTCTTGCTCGGTGCAATTGCTGTGGGTTGGGCAGCTCCATTATTTGGGATCGCAATTCTAAAGGCTGCTCTGATCATCCGGGATTATATGCATCTTCCCCGGCTGTTCGCAGGGGATGAGGAGAGTCACTAATGGCAACTGAGACGAATGTAGCTTCGACATACCGCTTCAGGACTCATACAAACCGGATCGGTTTATGGTTGTTCATCCTTTCGGATGCCTTTGTGTTCGGTGGGCTTCTGGTAGCCCGCTTCTACCTGTATCCAGGGCAACGTCCAGAGCTGGACCAACTGGTAGGCCTGGCTGTCACCTCGTTGCTGCTTTTGAGCAGTTTCTTTATGAACCGCGCAGAAACCGCCATCGCTCATGGCGACCAGAAAACCTTCACTCGGGGGGTGTTGATCACAATGGTGTTGGGGATCATCTTCTTGATCGGAGTCGTGGGAGTGGAATGGCGTATCGCTCACTTCCGGCCCTGGGATCATGCTATGGGCTCGCTCTTCTACACGATGACAGGCTATCATGCTTTCCATGTTCTGACAGGTGTGATCTTCCTTGGGGTGATCTACCGCAATGGGCGCCGAGGGCTATATTCGGCAGAGCGTCATTTCCCGGTCGAAGCCGCCGCGGTCTACTGGCACTTCGTCGATGTTGTATGGGTCTTCTTTTATCCGGCGTTGTATCTCATCGGAAGGGTGATCTAAAGGCGAACTCGAGGAATTTTACTGCTGGGGGGTGTTAGCCGGAAAGGTGTGATAGTGTTGATGAAGTCTAGATATTTCTTTTTCCTCGGTGTGGGCGTAGCGCTTATAGTCACTGCTGTGGTTGGGGCATTGTTCTTAAATCAACCATATCAATACCAGGGGTCTTTGATCAACCCTCCCGCGCCCGCCCCCGAGATCGAGCTCGTCGACCAATACGGTGAGTCTTTTACGCTGAGCGAGCGGGTAGCAGATGACGGTCGCCACAAGGCCGCGATGATCTTTTTTGGCTACGTCCACTGCCCAGATGTATGCCCGGTCACGCTCTCAGAATACAGGCAGGTTAAAGCAAGCCTGGGGGAAAAAGCAGAAAAGGTCGATTTCATCTTCGTTACAGTTGACCCAGACCGGGATACCCAGGAGACTTTGAGCAAGCACCTGGCAAATTATGATCCCCAGTTTATTGGCTTGACTGGTAGCCAGGCCGCTCTCGAGCAAGTCTGGAGTGATTACGGCGTTTTTGTCTACCAGCATGAGCCTACAGAAGCCGGCGGCTATTTGGTAGACCACACTGCTCGAGTATATGTGGTTGACCGCAACGGAGATTTGCGCTTGACCTACCTGTTCGGTTCTGGGTCAGAGATAATGGCTGAGGATATGTGGCGCCTGGTGGATGAGAAATAGTAGATAGGATGGCGCTCCATTGGAATAAAAGAAATGCTTGCAAATAAAGTTTTTCGACTGGGACTAAAAAGACTGGCTATTGTTACAGTGCTTTCATTGGCGGTGATCTTAATCGCCAGTGAAGCTTTTTACCTCTTGCAAAAAGAGTCTCACGAACGTGCTCCGCAGCAGGTGGAGCTGGTTATTCCCCTGGGAGCCGCAGAAATGGTCAGACGGGGCGAGAATGTGACTGCTATACCGGAAGAGATGGTCTTCATGGTCGGGGATACCCTGGTGGTCAAAAATGAGGATTCTGCCAGTCATCAGCTCGGACCGCTATGGATTCCCGCCAACTCATCCGCCAGCCTGTCCATGGACACCGCTGCCCGCTATGTAGAATCCTGTTCCTTCCAGACCTCCCAATACCTGGGCCTGGATGTCCGCCAGCCCACCACCCTGGCTACCCGCCTGCAAGCCCTGGTGATTGCTGGGCCAGCTACCATCATCTTCCTTTTCATATATAGCGTGCTCGTTTACCCACTCGAAAAAGATAATCGGGCCAGGAGTTCCGGAATACAGTCGCCCTTCCCTGGCCGGCACGCTTCGGCTTATACCCGCTTCCCGTTTGAACCGGGAGCTGAAGAGGGGGAGGAAACGGAAAACACCTCCGGATCGGGCCCGGCAAAATAACTGGGGTTTTGGAAAATAGGGTAGATACACTCATGCTGCGATTGTTCAGCCGACAATGGATACTGACCACATTGCTCGTCATCCTTGCCATGGGTGTCATGGTACGGCTGGGATTTTGGCAGCTGGACCGCCTGGAACAGCGCCGGGCCTTCAACGCCCGGGTTCAAGCTCAAGTGGACGAACCGGCCTTGGATTTGCAGGCTGCCCTATCGTCTGGCCGTGTGACCCCGGAAATGCTGGTGGAGATGGAGTACCGTGAGGTCGTCGTGGTCGGCGAATTCGACCATTCTCAGGAGGTTGTTCTGCGCAACCAGGCCTGGGAAAACCAGCTTGGCGTCCACATCTACACGCCCTTGAAGATCGAAGGCCTGGAGTCAGGCATCCTGATAAATCGAGGATGGGTGCCTTTCGAGGATTTTACGGAGGGAAGACTCGCTCAGTACCAGGAAGGGGGCAGCAAGGAAGTGCGGGGTATTTTGAGGAACTCCCGCCAGCAGCCGGATATCGGCAGGATGAAAGATCCCACTCCTGTGCCAGGTGGAGAGCGTCTCACCTCTTTCGCGGCTGCCAATGTTGAGAGGATTGCCTTTCAAATTCCATATCCGATCCAGCCGGTATACATACAACAAATGCCAGACACAGGCTGGGAGGGTCTGCCTCACCGGGTGGAGCATGAGCTGGCCCTGACGGAGGGCTCGCATCTCGGGTATGCCATTCAGTGGTTCGTCTTTGCGCTAATCTTAGGAGCCGGCTATCCCTTCTTTGTCCGCAAGGAGACATCCGGTGAGAACAAGGGGGAGATTTTCATCAAGGAGCGATAGTGGGAGCTACCGGACGGCAGCTTCTTTAAGGGGTTTCATTATGTTGAATTTGGATGGATTGAGTAGTGCCGGGATACGGACTTTTCGCAGGCTGTTGGTTGCAGCCTCCATCATGGTTTATATCGTCATCGTCATGGGCGGCATCCTTCGGGCAACCGGTTTTGGCGGGGCGTGCGGGGAATGGCCACTTTGCGAAGGAGCACTGCTGCCATCACTGAGCCTGGAGACGGCCGTTGCTTACCTGCACCGGCTGGATACCTTCCTCCTGGTTCTCATATTAGGCGCGGCTTTTGTCCTGTCGGTGCGGCGTTTCCGAGCCGAACCCTGGCTGCACCTGCCTGTACTGGCTGCGCTGGGTTTGATGGCAGTCCAGATTGTCATTGGAGGGATCATCGTATTGCGTGGGCTGCCCGTGCAGCTCACCTCCCTCCACCTGGGGCTTTCGCTCCTGTTCCAGGCGCTTATCCTCATCCCGGCTGTCATCGCCTATTACAAGGAGAGGGGTGCATTACCGAACACATCAGGAAACGCTTCACCCATTGTGCGTTTAGAGTTCCGCTCTCCTTTCGCCCGCCTGTCTTTGTGGACCTTGGGAGCTGTTTTCCTGCTGCTGGTAAGCGGTGCAGTGGTATCAGGAAGCAGTTCTGGGACGGCTTGTTCCGGCTGGCCTTTATGCGATGGCTCCTTGCTGCCATCAACAACTGCCGGTTGGATCAACCTTGTTCACCGCGCTATCGTCGCCATAACCGGGGTCCTGGTTGCCTTGCAAACTGTGAAGGCCTGGCGCACTCAACGCACCCAAGCGCCGGTTCTGGTGGCAGCAACGGCAGCCGGCGTTCTATTCTTCGCCCAGGCTTTGATGGGCGCCTACAAAGTAATCCATGCATATCCCATGTATATGGTCAGCCTGCACGAAGCTACCGCAGTTGCGGTCTGGTCAGCCCTGGTGGTGCAGGTAATCGCCGTAGGCCTATCTGCTCGCACTGCTGGAGAAGAAAGGCTGGAGGCGGCTATCGTTCGGAGCCCCCGGCAGATGGCCAAGGATTTCCTGATGTTGACCAAGCCCATCGTTGTATTGTTGCTGCTCGTCACGACCTTTGCGGGCATGGTCATCGGGGCGCAGGCCTGGCCCTCTTTCAGCCTGGTTTTCTGGACTCTCCTGGGGGGTGCGATGGCGGCAGGCGGCTCTGGCGCCATTAACCAGTATCTCGACCGGGAAGAGGACAGCAAGATGCAGCGCACGGAAAGGCGCCCGATCCCCTCCGGTCGACTGACCCCCGGGGAGGGGTTGGCATTCGGTGTCGCTATCTGCCTGGCCTCCTTCTACTTTATGGTCGCGTTTGTCAATCTTCTGGCTGCCCTCCTGACGCTGGCTGGAATGATCTATTACGTGCTGATTTACAGTATCTTCCTGAAAAAGGCCACAGTTCAGAATATCGTCATTGGCGGCGGCGCGGGCGCTATCCCACCCCTGGTCGGGTGGGCGGCCGCCACCGGGAGCCTGAACATCCCCTCGCTATTCCTGTTCGCGGTGGTCTTTATGTGGACTCCGCCCCATTTCTGGGCCCTGGCCCTGGTGAAGCGCAAGGATTACGCCCGGGCCGGAATACCCATGCTGCCTGTGGTTCGAGGTGAGAAAGAGACTCGCTGGCAGATTTTGATCTACACCATCGAGCTGGTTGCGTTGACCTTGCTGCTTCCGGTCTTTGGTTTGGGAGGCGGCATTTACCTGGTTTCGGCGCTTTTCCTGGGAGTGGCGCTCTTGTTCACGGCCTGGAATGTGTGGCGTAAAGGAGGCAATAAGCTGGCCTGGAAGATGTATCGCTACTCCAGCATGTACCTGGCTTTCTTGTTCCTGGCCTTGATGGTAGACGCCCTGGTCTGACCTAAGGTTCTCTTACTTCAACATCCACCGGTACCTGTCCGGCGCTCTGGAAGTTGAGAACCAGGTTAAAGCGGTCCCCTGGATTGAGATCCTCATTCAGGTTGATCAACATGACATGCAAGCCGCCCGGCTGGAAAGCGATCTGGTCTCGGGCAGGCGCCTCGACCCGTTCCTGCTCGTGCATGCTCATCATACCGGAATTGTCCATCATGCTTTCGTGGAGTTGAACGAGCTGAGAGACATTCGCCTCTGCGCTCAACAACGAATCGGCCTGCTCACCGCTGTTCTCGATAATAAAATACACTGCGCTGTTGCCCCCCGAAAAACCTGGCCTGGCCCAGGCCCCGCTGATGGTGATGCCTCCCGTGGGTGGGGGGGCGCATTCGGTTAAAAATAATGGGATCACGAACAAGGCGAGTATCCATAACCGGAATTTCATTATTTCCCTCCAATTTCCCTTCCTTCTAACGGATCATCACGAGTGTACCCGATTCGCGCTTGTAATAGCTGTTCGATTCGTAAACCGGGTTAGCCCAACGGAATAACCATAGGGCATCCGGGTTGCGCATATTGATACAGCCTGAGCTCATGCGCCGGCCGAAGTTATCGTGCCAGTACGTGCCGTGGAACGCGACCCCGGTTTCTGTGATCACCATCGTCCAGGGAACTCCCGGCAGCTCGTAAGCGGAGATTTCTTGTGTGAGCCTGCCATCCCCCATATGCCGGGAGGGCATCTTGGTCTGGATCCTGAAGTTGCCTATGGGAGTATCAGAGGGGATAGCCCCCTCCGGAAGGTCTTTTGGACTGTGACGCCCGGTGCTCACCTGGCATTCCAGTACAGCTTGCGAGCCCTCATAGGCGGTTAAATACTGGTCCGCGATTGAAACGTGAATCGATTTGTCTTCAGGATGGATCCCTGGTGAGATGGGGCTGTATTCCTTGGGATCGATCGGTCGAAAGTGCGCGGCCGAGGCGTGGTAATCCACCCCTACGTAATGATCGCGTAGCCGGTACCAGGGCAACCCATCCGGTCCTTCGTCTCTCCCGGTAATCCAATGCACGCTCCCAAAGTAAAGCCGGTAAAGGGGCTGCCAGCCTGCCAGACGTATGTAGCGCTGAGCCCTGGTGTAAGGTGCTGTGACCTCCCCGAGGATGCCCGTCCTCGGAATGCTTCCCAGGGGAGGGTTAGGCGGAAGCTGCTTTACCACCTGGACATATGCGCTGTGAACGTAGCCGCCCGGTATCCGGTACCAGCGCGGGTTATAAGGTGGACCCGCCTCAGAGATCACTTCTTCAACCAGGCTGATGAGCTGGTCTCGAGTACGCCGGGAGAGTCGCTCGCTTGAAAAGTCCGGCTCCTTATAAACGTAGATCAGTTCGCTACAAACCCGCCCCGCCATGCCTCGTTGGAACAACTCATCTTGCGGGTGGGGAAGGCGCAGTGGGTTGGCAGCCGCGCTGGTCAAGGCCAGCCCGGCTAATTTTAAGGCGTCGCGGCGAGATAATGAGCTCATCACCAAAATTTTATCAGAAAGAGGAAGGCATTTGGTTTTAAGAAAATCGTATGAGAGTCGCTCCTGGTTATTGACTTTTGATTTGAATTTTGCTAAGATTAAACTACCGAACGGTCGGTAGGGAGGCCAAATGACACGCGATGATATATTAAAAGCAGCCGCCCAGATCTTTACAGAAAAGGGCTACCATGCAGCATCGATGCAAGATATCGCCGATGCAGTTAAGCTCCAGAAGGCCAGCCTTTACCACCATGTCTCAAGTAAGCAGGAAATCTTGCTGGCTATCCTGGACCAGACTCTCGATCTGCTGATCTCTCAATTGACAGACATCATCACGCTCGATCTGCCCCCGCAGCAAAAGCTGCGCCTGGGGATGATCTCCTACCTGGGGATTTTGACCGAGCACCACACCCTGGCTTCTGTGCTGCTCCTGGAGTACCGCTCCCTGCAGCCTGACCTGAAGGCCCGCCATATCCCACGCCGCAACCGGTATGAGGCCTTATGGAGAAGCCTGATCCAGGAAGGACAGAGCGCAGGCGTCTTTGCCTGTACGGATATCGGATTTACCTCCCGCATGCTTTTAGGCGCTATGAACTGGACCATCACCTGGTACCGTCCGGACGGGCCACTCTCGGCTGAAGAGATCGCCCACGGTTATGCGGATATTTTCTTTAAGGGCCTACTGGTAAGTAATGGGGTGGGAGATGCGGGTATTTAGGACCTCATCCGGGGCGGAGATCTACCAACTGCCATTACTGGCTTTCCCGGGACTGTCCGGTTACGCATACCTGGTGTTTACTGGAGAGTATAAAGTTTTGATCGATGCTGGTTCCGGGATTGGAGAAGCCAATCGCCATCTCGAAGAGGGCTTTGGTGAGGTATCTAAAATACTGGACCAGGAGGGCCGGGCCCCAGGCGCTGGTTTCAGTTTCGCTGACCTGACCCATATCTTGATCACCCATGGCCATATCGACCATATCGGAGGCCTGGTCCACATCCGCCCACTGACGAATGCAAAAATTGGGGTGCACGAGCTGGATAACCGGATCCTTACCAATTACGAAGAACGCCTGGTTGTTGTCGCACGGCGCCTCTCCCAATACCTGGTGGAAGCAGGCGTCCCTCTGGACCTGCAAGCTGAGTTGTTCTCGATGTATAGGATGGCGAAAGCCCTCTTTCGATCTATCCCGACAGACTTCACATACGAGGCGCAGGGTATGCGGCTGGGCCCCTTTGAGATGCTGCACGTACCCGGTCACTGCGCCGGGCACGTTGTCATCCGCCTGGAGAATGTCTTGTTCTCTGGCGACCATATCCTGGAGGATACCAGCCCGCACCAGGCCCCCGAGCACCTGACTCTGTCTACCGGACTGGACCATTACCTGAAGTCCCTGGATGCCGTTGAAGCCTGGGCGAAAGGCGTCAGTCTTACCCTCGGTGGACATAAAGAACCCATCGACGATCTACCCAGGCGAATTCAGGAGATCAGGGAATTGCACCGGGAACGCCTGGATAAAGTACTGGAGCTCTTGGAGCAGCCGAAAACGATCTATGAGATATCTGAAGCCCTGTTCGGTGAGGTACATGGCTATAACAAACTTTTGGCGGTGGAGGAAGCTGGCGCTCACGTTGAATATCTTTATCAACGCGGCCAGTTGGAGATCGCCAACCTCTCGGAGTACGAGAAAGGAGACAGGCCACCTAAAATTCTATACCAATGTGCTGAATGCAGGACCAATCGTTCGAAGCAAGGGTCCACTGGTTCAAATCTGTTTTGATGATCGAAAGGAGGTTCTCCATGTATTCATTTGAACCCACAGATGAGCAAAAAATGCTGATTGACGCTATCAAGCGTTACGCCACGGGCGACCTGCGCGCCGCCGCCCACGACGCAGATGAAGAAGGTGATCTCAAACCAGACCTGGTTGAAAAGGGCTGGGAGCTTGGTGTGCTACAAGCGTCTATCCCTGAAGATTTCGGCGGGTTTGGAGAGTACTCTGCTGTGAATGGCGTCCTGGCGGCTGAAGAAATGGCCTGGGGCGACCTGGCGGGGGCCCTGGCTGTCATGACGCCCTCCCTTTTCGCTGTCCCCATCCTGCTGGCGGGCAGCGAAGAACAGAAGCAGGAATACCTGCCGCCGCTGGTAGAAGCGGAATGGCAGCCTTACACTGGCGCCCTGATCGAAGAACGCTTCGATTTCGATATCACTGACCTGTCTACCGAGGCTGTCGAACAGGGGGATGAATACGTGATCAGTGGGGCAAAAGCCTACGTACCGTTCGCCAACGAAGCAGTTGGGATGCTGGTTTACGCCCGATTAGGGGATCAAACCCAGGCATTCATCCTCCCCACCGATACCCCAGGGGTGACGGTTGGAGAGCGGCAGAAACTCCTGGGAATCCATGCCATGCCCCTTTACAAAATGGCTTTTGAGGAAGCCAGGTTGCCCAAAACCAATCGCTTGGGTGGCCCGCAAGGACACCAGATCGAACCGATCCTGGCAACCGCCTATGTAGCCAATGCCGCCCTTGCCGTAGGAGTTTCCAGGGCTGCATTTGAATATTCACGGGACTATGCCACAGACCGCGAGCAGTTCGGGGTGAAGATCGCTCAGAAGCAGGCCATCGCCTTCATGCTGGCAGAGATGGCCACCGAAATCGAAGCCATCCGCCTGTTAACATGGGAAGCAGCCTGGATGCTGGACAAAGGGAAAGAAGAGGCTTTCAAGCAGGCCTACCTGGCCCAGATCGGAGCCATGGATATGGCTATCTCCGTGACAGACCGGGCTGTGCAAATCCTGGGTGGGCACGGATATATCCGCGAGCATCCGGTCGAGATGTGGCTGCGCAACGGCCGCGGCTTCGCTACCTTTGCCGGCCTGGCAATGGTTTAGATGGGCATGATACCTCTCTCTGAGGGAAGGGTAGAGAAAGCAAGATAAGGAGAATTATCATGATAGAGTTTGAAAGTCCCAAGCCTATTGTTCAGCAGAGTAACGTCTTAGAGACAGTGGCTGTCAATATGATGCGACCTGTTTCACGGTATTTCGACGAGCAAGAGCACGAGATCCCCTGGGATTATATTAATTTCATGCATATGGCAATGCGCGCCACCGGAGCCGGCTCGTTGGCCCCGCGCGAAGATAAGAAGCCCAAAGAACCGGGTAAGGAAAGGCCGCGCATTGGTTACCAGATGCTAGCGTTCATGCTGGAAATGCTTTCCTGGGGAGATGTGGGCATATACCTGGTGACCCCGGGCGGCGGCCTTGGAGCGGCCGCGGTCGAGGCCACGGGTACACCCGAGCAGAAGCAGAAGTTCCTGGCCCGCTTCCGGGAGGAAAAACCCGCCTTTGGAGCCATGGCGATGACGGAACCTCAGGCTGGCTCTGACACTTCTATGATCCGCACCACCGCTGTGCTCGACAAGGAGACCAACGAGTGGGTACTGAAAGGGGAAAAGATCTTCGTTACCGGTGGGCACAAAGCCCTTTGTGAAGGGGATGGGTTGGTGGTGGTTTGGGCTACCATCGATCCAAAGGCCGGGCGAGCCGGTATGCGTCCCTTTGTGGTAGAGGCGAATACCTCAGGCGTGAGTGTGACCAAGCTCGAGCACAAGATGGGCATCCGCGCCAGTGACACGGCTTCGATCGTTCTCCAGGATTGCCGAATACCGTTCGACAATATCCTGGGTAGCCCCGAAGTTATCGTTGAGAAAACCACCACAGGCTTCAAAGGAGCCATGGCTACCTTCGATGCCACCCGCCCGCTGGTTGCAGCTACCGGAATTGGGGTGGCGCGTGCTACGCTTGAACTGGTGAAAGAGCTACTCGAAAAGCAAGGCGTAGTAGTCCGCTATGGCTTGCCGCGCCAGAAGCTGAGCAGCATCGAGCGCGATATTATCGATATGGAGGTGATGTTGCGTTCAGCCTGGCTTCTGATCCTCAAGGCCGTCTGGGAAGCGGACAGCGGGAAGCCCAACTCCCTAGAAGCCTCCATGGCAAAGGTGAAGGCCGGCGACGTTGTGACCAAGATCACGCAGAAGGCCGTGGAGATCATGGGACCCCTGGGCTACTCACGTGACCTGCTGCTGGAGAAATGGTTCCGGGATGCCAAGATCACCGATATCTACGAAGGCACCGGGCAAATCAACCGTTTGGTCGTCGCCCGACAGATCCTGGGTTATCGCGGTAGTGAGTTGCGCTGATTTGCTCGACTCTTGTTACAATTGGTTGGTTTAAATAATGGTTCCGGCAGGATTCGGCGGTTTATTGTGGAGAGGTGGTTTCAATGAATGGTATTGGCAATGGTTGGTGATTGGCTCAAAGCCTGGCTGCAAAAAAATGACCTTGTGGAGCCAATCCCCGGAGCAGATTCCAGGCAGCCCTTGGGGCGCCCACAAATGATCTGGGTTCGTCTGCTCAAGCACCTTAACAAGTTAATCCACGAGACCCATGCCATTCAGAAGTATCTTGGCGCGTTCACGGTCAGGGTAGATGTCCTGGCACTGCTGGCAGTTTTAGGGCTGTTGTCTACCGCATGCCTCCCTAACCGCCTACCGGTTGCCCCCCTGGGGACAGCGCCTTTCCCCTCTGCCAGCCCAACCAGTCCTGATATCCTGCCGACCCTGGTTCAGGAAATCCTGGCAACCTCCATCGCCCTCATACCGGCTCCATCTCCTACGGCGGCGCTCCCCAGCCCGACTCCCCTCCCAGCTGCGACATCGCTTCCCGTTTACACACCAACCCCGGATGTGTATGAGGGGCTCAGCATCGCTTACCTATCAACCCGCAGCTATGGGGGAGGGGAAATAAGGGTTCATGAAATCATCGGGGACGATCCTGATTTCACTCGCTACCTGTTTTCCTATCCGAGTGATGGATTGTCCATATATGGTTTCTTGAACGTGCCAAAACAGGAGTCTGGTCCCTTTCCCGTGGTGATTGCATTGCACGGCTATATCGATCCGGGCATTTACAACACCCTCGATTACACCACGACCTATGCCGATATCCTGGCCAGGGCCGGATATATGGTCTTCCACCCCAACCTGCGCGGGTATCGCCCTTCGGATAATGGGCCGAATCTGTTCAGGGTGGGTATGGCGGTTGATGTCTTGAATTTGATCGCCTTGATCAAAGAGCAGGCCGGGAGCCCAGGTCCTCTAGAATCAGCTCGACCGGAGGGTTTCGGGTTGTGGGGTCACAGCATGGGAGGCGGTATATCCCTGCGTGTGACCACCCTGAGCCCGGATGTCCGTGCTGCTGTCCTGTATGGGGCCATGAGCGGGGATGAGAAACGCAATTTTGAAGCCATAGCGGGTTGGTCCGGGTACCAACGTGGCCTGGAAGAGCTCGGGGTCCCTGAAGTTGAGCTGTCGCGTATCTCCCCGGTCTATTACCTGGATAGGGTCAATGCTACGATCAGTATCCATCACGGGGAACAGGACCAGATGGTGCCGGTTGAATGGTCATTGGAGTTGTACCACCAGCTTTCAGACCTCGGTAAGCAGGTTGAATGCGTTACTTATCCAGGCCAGCTGCATAGCTTCGACGCCTCAGGTAGAGAGCTTTTCATGCAGCGGGTCATCGAGCTGTTTGACCGGGAGCTGAAATAAGCCAGTTTGTGATGGAATAGAATTGGATCAGGAGGGAATTCGGATGACAGGCGAAGGTCGTACATATCAATATTTTCTGGTTTCTATCCTGGTTGGCCTGCTGTTGGCAGGCTGCGGGCCGAGCGAGACGACTCCTATCGTAACGCTGCCGCCCGAGCTCGTACAAACCATGGCAGCTCAAACGGTAGTGGCCGAGCTGACCGAACAAGCCCCGGTTGTTACGCCTACGAATACGGACCAGCCTCCGGTAGATCTACCCAGCCCTACCCCAGATCCAACCAGCACACCCGAGCCCTCCCCTACGCCCACCCTGGAGCCAACCGCCACGCTGGAGCCAACCCCCTCTCCCGAGCCGTCCCCCTCGCCTGAACCGACCCCAACCCCTATGCCATTTCGGGACTTGATCATGGAGGATGACTTTGAGCAAACCGAGATCTGGTCGGTTGTAGATGATGAACAGTTCAGCTTTAGTTACCAGGACGGGGGCTACCGGGTCACCAACGATTTTACGAACGGTGCAGTCAGCAGTATACGCAGCATTGATTACAGGCATATCCTGGTGGAAATAGATGCACGGCAGATCGCCGGCCCCGAGGATGCTTATTACGGCGTAGTTTGCCGGTGGCAAGACGCTCAAAACTATTACGGGGCGGTCATCGGGGGTGGAGGGTTTTACGCCATCTTACGGTTGTCAGATGGAGAAATTACATTCTTAGACCACGGGACGGCGCCCTCAGGGGAGGTTTTCCAGGACAGCGGTCCAGACCGGGTCGCAGGAAGCTGCCTCGGAGACCGCCTGATCCTGTTCGTGAATGGGCAGCGCTTATTAGAAGTACGCGATCAAACCTTTGAAAGCGGATATGTAGGGGTGGTAGTAGGAACACGGTCGGCAGGAGGAGCACAGGTTCATTTTGACAATTTCGCTCTTCTCAGGCCGTGACCGGGTAAGTTTTCTTCTAGCGAGAATCGCAAAGGAGGCAAAATGAGATACCAAATCCATCGTGCAGTGGTTATCGGAGCGGGTACGATGGGAGCAGCTATCGCGGCTCATCTGGCAAACGCCGGTGTCCCGGTGACGCTCCTGGACATCGTTCCAAACAAGCTAACCCCTGAAGAGGAAGGTAAAGGCCTCACCCTTGAAGACCCGGTCGTTCGAAACCGGATTGTCAAAGAGGGTCTGGAGCGGGCCGTTAAATCAAGACCAGCCAGTTTTTTCACAGAAAAGCACGCCGGTCTGGTAAAGACCGGCAATCTGGAGGATGATTTTAATGTCATCGAAGGGGCGGATTGGGTCATCGAGGTCATCGTAGAGAACCTGGGTATCAAGCGTCGATTGATGGAGCGCATCGACGCGATCCGCTCACCACATACCATCGTCAGTACCAATACCTCCGGCATCCCCGTAGCTTCGATCGCAGGTGGGTTTTCTGAGGGACTGCGCCAGCATTTCCTGGGCACACATTTTTTCAACCCACCGCGTTACCTGAAGCTGTTGGAAATCATTCCTACTGAGGATACCCTTCCAGAGGTCATCCAGACAATTAGCCATTTTGGTGAATATCGCCTGGGGAAGGGCATCGTGCTTGCTAAAGATACGCCGAACTTTATTGCCAACCGGCTGGGTTTCGGCGGCGGCGCTTTTGGGCTGCACTACATCCTTGAAAATGGCTTTACTGTCGAGGAAGTGGATGCCGTTACCGGACCTCCCATGGGGCGTCCCAAGACGGCTACCTTCCGCTTGATCGACCTGGTAGGGATCGATGTGTGGGAGCATGTCGGAAAGAACCTTGCCCCAGCCATCCCGCATGACGAGATGGCCCTGCAATACTTGAATTCGGAAAAGGTGAACCAGCTTATCGGGAGCATGGTCGAGAAGGGCTGGTTGGGGAATAAGACCAGGCAGGGCTTTTACAAGGAGGTGCGCCAGCCGGATGGCAGCAAGGAATTCCATGTTTTGAACCTGGAAACCATGCAGCACCAGCCGCCGGCAAAGCCAAAGTTCGAATCGGTAAAGCGCGCCAAGGATGTCGAAGCGCCAGCCGAAAGGATCCAAACCTTGCTGAGATCCGGGGATCGGGCCGGGCAGCTCGTCCGGGCGCTAACTTACCAGGGCCTGGCGTACGCAGCTTCCTTGATCCCAGAGATCGCCGATACCCCCAAACCGATGGACGACGCCATGTGCTGGGGCTTTGGGCACGACCTGGGTCCATTTGAGACCTGGGACAAGCTGGGGGTTGCTGAAACCGCCGGTTGCATGCAAGATGAAGGCTTTGCCCCGGCTGAATGGGTCAACGAAATGCTCGAGCAGGGTTTTCCTACTTTCTATGAATATCACGGGGACCGCAAAGTGGGTGTTTATAACCCCAGCCTCAGGGCGTATGAAAAGATCCCGGCCTCCCCTTCCCTGATCGTCTTGAAGGACCTGAAACAGGAGGGCAAGCTAATCACCCGCAATGCCGGCGCCAGCCTGATCGATATCGGAGACGGAGTGGCCCTGGTCGAGTTCCATACCAAGATGAACGCCCTGGATGACGATATCTTCAAGATCTTCGTGGAGGGCCTGGACCGCACAGAGCGTGAGTTCGAGGGGTTGGTGGTTGGGAACGACGCCGACCACTTTAGCGCCGGCGCAAACCTGTTCATGGTCGTCATGGGCGCTCAAGGCGGGATGTGGGATATGATCGATGAGGCCGTCAGGAAGCTCCAGAGCCTGAATATGCGGGCGCGTTACTTCCCCAAGCCGGTCGTCGTCGCCCCCGCCGGCATGGCCCTGGGCGGCGGCTCGGAGGTAATCATGCACGGGAACCGGGTCGTGGCGGCTGCCGAGCTTTACGCCGGCCTGGTCGAGGTTGGGGCCGGGGTGATCCCGGCCGGCGGCGGCACAAAGGAAATGGTGCGTCGCATCCTGAACCCACCGATGAAGACGCCCAATGTCGACCCGCTTCCCTACCTTCAGCGCATCTTCGAGCAGGTAGGCATGGCCAAGGTATCTACCAGCGCCGAAGAGGCCCGCGACCTGGGCATCCTTGGCCCGAACGACCGCGTGATCATGAACCGTAGCCACCTGATTGCGGAAGCCAAACGAGAGGTGCTGCATATGGCTGCCGCCGGGTACCGCCCTCCGCTGCCCGAGAAGATCTATGCAGCCGGGCGTGATGCGCTGGCTGCCATGCGAGTCGGCGTGCATATGTTCAAATCCGGGGGTGGCATCACCGAACATGAAGCCAAGATAGGCTCGAAGCTGGCTTATATCATGACCGGAGGCGAGCTCAGCCGACCGGCCTGGTTGGACGAGCAGTATTTCCTCGATCTGGAGCGGGAGGCTTTCCTGTCCCTGTGTGGAGAGGAAAAGACCCAGCAGCGCATGTGGAACCTGCTGCAAACCGGGAAACCCCTCAGGAATTAGACGTATAAGGGATGGGCCCGGCAATGAGGATTTCCAGCCCATCCCTTCTGAAGAAGGAGACGAGAATGATGAATAATCCAAATGCTCCTCACGAAGCCGTCATCGTTGCTGCTGCCCGTACCCCAGTAGGTAAGGCGAAACGCGGCGGCCTGGCGACCACCAGACCGGATGAGCTGGCTGCTGTTGTGATCCGTGAGCTGATGAAGCGGGCTGAGGGTTTATCGCCCGAAGAGGTCGACGATGTCGTCCTGGGGTGTGCTTTCCCGGAGGGTGAACAGGGAATGAACATGGCCCGGCTGGCAAGCTTGAGGGCTGGCCTGCCGGATACGGTGGGTGGTGAGACCATCAACCGCTTTTGCTCCTCCGGCCTGCAATCTATAGCCCACGCCGCCTACCAGATCATGGCAGGCCAGGCGTCTGCAATCGTTGCCGGCGGCTCCGAATCGATGAGCATGGTGCCGATGACCGGCTACAAATTTGCCCCGAACCCCTTCCTGGCCGCCGAATGCCCGGATAGCTTCACAAGCATGGGCTTAACGGCTGAAAATGTGGCTGATAAGTATGGAATCAGCCGGGAAGACCAGGATACCTTCGCTTTGCTGAGCAACCAGCGAGCTGGAGCGGCGGTAACTTCAGGGCGATTCAATCCCGAGATCGTACCGGTCGAGGTGGAGTGCGTGGAACCCGGCCCGAATGGTAAAGCCATTACCCATAGTTACGTTGTAAACAGGGACGAAGGCCCGCGCCTGGGCACCGCCCTTCAAGCGCTGGCGAAGCTACGCCCGGCCTTCAAGGAAGGTGGTTCCGTGACTGCCGGTAACTCCTCCCAGATGTCGGACGGCGCGGCGGGTGTCATCGTGATGGATAAGGCGAAAGCGGAAGCCCTCGGCCTGAAACCCCTGGTCCGTTTCATCTCCTTTGCCGTGGGCGGCGTGCCCCCCGAGATCATGGGCATCGGCCCGATCGCGGCCGTGCCTAAAGCCCTCAAGAAAGCCGGCCTTACGTTGGATGAAATCGGGTTGATCGAACTGAATGAAGCTTTCGCCTCCCAATCCCTGGCAGTCATCCGGGAGCTAGGCCTGGACATGGAGAAGACCAATGTAAACGGAGGCGCCATCGCCCTGGGACATCCCCTGGGCTGTACGGGCGCCAAGCTTACCACGCAGATCATCTACGAAATGAAGCGTAGGGATGTGCAGTATGGGTTGGTGACAATGTGCGTCGGCGGTGGAATGGGCGCTGCCGGTGTCTTTGAAAACCTTTCATGATAAGGAGAATGCAATGAGTGAAATCACCGTTCAAGAGTTGATGAACCGGATGCCGCGCGCCTTCATAGCTGAAAAGGCTGGCGACCTGGACGCGGTCATCCAATACCACCTGACTGGTGAGGAAGGTGGCGACTGGATCATTACGATCCAGGATGGGCAATGCGGTGTTGCCGAGGGGATTGCTGAAAACCCCAACATGACCCTTACCGCAGACGCCCAGGATTACAAGGCTGTCATCCTTGGTAAAGAAAACGGGATGACGGCCTTCATGACGGGCAAGCTCAAGCTGGCAGGCGATCTGAACCTGGCAATGAAGCTGCCCGATTATTTCAAAATGGGGTAGAAGACACAAAGCCCTGCCGCCCGGCAGGGCTTTGTGGTAAAACTCAACGGCCTATTCCTGGAAAGGGACTTCGACCACCTGCGCCTCTAGCTCGGCTTCTAACTCTCGGATCTGCTCCCTGACCGCCTCCAGGAGTCCATCCAGGGGCAGGATGCTCTTCTCCGGGCGGTCGCGGCGTTTGAATTCCACTCCGCCCTGTTTCTGGGCGCGCTCGCTGACCGTCAGGCGGATGGGCAGCCCGATCAGGTCGGCGTCGTTAAACTTTACGCCCGGGCTTTCCCCCCGGTCATCATACAGGACCGGTATACCGGCCTTTTCAAACTCCAGGTACAAGCGTTCGGCAGTTGCGACCGTATCACTATCAGCCTCGCTTCCGGTCTGGCTGCCTTTGGGGGCCAGGAGCACCAGGTGTACCGGGTACGGGGCGACGGATATAGGCCAGACCAACCCGTGCTCATCGTGGTGCTGCTCTGCGATACAGGCCAGCAGTCTACCGCTGCCGATCCCATACGAGCCCATCACTACCGGCTGGGAGCGCCCATCCTTATCCAGGAAATTGCAGCTCAAGGCTTCGCTATAACGAGTGCCCAGCTTGAAGATATTGCCTACCTCCACGCCTCGCTCTGCATGCATAGGCGTTCCGCATTGTGAGCAGGCTGAGCCGGCCTCGGCTGCAGCGATATCGGCAACCAAGCTTGCCTCGAAATCGCGCCCGTAGTTGGTATTGCGCAGGTGGTACCCCTCCTGGTTGGCGCCTGATACCAGGTTGGGCGAGTCACGGATGGCATCGTCCACCACCACCAGCACGTCTTTCAGCCCCACCGGAGAAGCGTAGCCGGGGACCGCCCCCACAGCGCGGATCTCCTCATCCAGCGCGGGGCGCATCTCGCGCGCGCCGGTTGCATTAGCCAGCTTGGTCTCGTTTACTTCCATATCCCCGCGTACAACTGCGAAGATGAAGCGCTCTACGGCTTGCCCACCTTCTTCAATGGTCCCGATCATGAATACAGCCTTGGCGGTTTTGGCTCTGGGGACGGACAGGAACTCCGCCAGGCCTTCGATGGTTTTGACCTGCGGGGTTGCCACCTTCTCGACCGGCAAAGCCTCTTCCGGCGCCGCGGGCGGTTTTTGGAACAGGGCAATCTGCCGGTTAGCTGTATAGGCGCAGCTCGGGCAGATCAGGATGGTGTCCTCACCGATCGGCGCCAGATACATGTATTCGTGTGCCAGGCTGCCGCCCATCATACCCACATCCGCTTTCACCGCCAGGACAGGCAAGCCGCAGCGGTGGAAGATATTGAAATATGCCTGGTAATGGGCGCGGTACTGGCGGTCCAAACCGTCCCGGTCGATATCCAGGCTGTAGCTGTCCTTCATGGTGAACTCTCTGACACGGACCAGCCCGGCGCGCGGGCGTGGGTCGTCGCGCCACTTGGTTTGGATATGGTAGATCAGCAAGGGCAGCTGCCGGTAGGAGCGCACCTCCTTGCGGACCAAATCGGCGATCACCTCTTCATGGGTCATGGCCAATACCATATCGCGCCCGGAGCGGTCCTTGAAGCGTCCCATTTCCGCACCGATCTGGTTCCAGCGCCCGGTCTCCTGCCAGAGGGTTGCCGGGTGGACGACCGGCATGCTAACCTCTTGCCCGCCGATGGTTTCGATCTCCTGGCGCATGATGTCCTCGATCTTATTAAGGGAGCGGCGAGCCAGAGGCAGGTAAGAGAAGATGCCTGCCGCAAGCTGGCGGATGAAGCCGGCGCGTAGCAGCAATTGGTGGCTGGCTGAATCGGCCTCCGCCGGCGCCTCCCGAAGAGTGCGGCTGAATAATTTGCTCATGCGCATAGCTATATTCCTCCTCGATCCATATGCTTCACTGAGATCTAAAGATATAAAAAGCCCCCCGGCTGTTCGTCCGGAGGGCATTCATACCTTATGTCGAATATGCGTGGCCTCACCTTCCGAAAACCGGGCTCGATTTAGGAATCGGAGGGCTAGGCAGGCGTATACCTTTAATCATGGCAAAAGTGTACCAAAGATTATCTGCCTGTCAAGGATGTTGAGGCCGGGTGGTTTTAGGATGCGGCAGCCATTGTTCAATACCAATCTGAATGTTAATCCAGCCGTTGCAGTCCAGCGGCGAGGGCCATCTGGACTGCCTGTTGGTATTCCTGGCCCTTCAACGGCCGGTTGAGTTTGGGATACTGGCGAGCGTTGAAGTCTGGGCGGTACTGGGACATCACGTTTAGATAGGTTTTGAGTGAGACCACCTTTGCCAGGAAGCGCACGATCTCCGCCGTACCCGCCAGGTCGTTGGGCAAGACCAGGTGGCGCACCAGCAGGCCGCGGGTAGCGATACCGTTCCGGTCGATTTGCAGATCCCCTACCTGGTTGTGCATTTCCAGGACTGCGGCCTGGTTTGCCTGAGGGTAATGTGGGATTTTCGAATACTGCCTGGCGATCCTTTCGTTGGCATATTTCATATCCGGCATATAGATATCGATTACACCATCTAACAGCTTCAAGGTCCCCAGAGAGTCGTACCCGCCCGTGTTGTAGACGATGGGAAGCGTGAGGCCGGCCCTTGCAGCCACCAGGAGCGCGACCAGGATCTGCGGCACGACATGGCTAGGCGATACCAGGTTGATATTGTGGCAGCCCATCTCCTGCAGCTCGAGCATGATCTCCGCCAGCCGGTTTTCATCGACCGGATAGCCGGCCGCGGCCTGGCTGATATCGTGATTCTGGCAGTACTGGCAGCGCATATTGCAATGCGTGAAGAAGATGGTGCCCGAGCCGTGCCAGCCTCGCAACGGGTTCTCTTCGCCCATATGCGGGCCATAACTGCTCACGTAGGCGCTAGGCCCGGTCTTGCAGACGCCTTGCTTACCCGCCAGGCGGTCGACCTTACATTCCCAGGCGCAGGTAACGCAGTTCTCCAGGCTCTTCCATGCCTTTGCTGCTCTCCTCTCCAGCTCTCCTGATTCAAGTAGATTTATATACGATGCTCTCATAAGACTCATTCTACAAAAGTTAAGATTTATCTGGCATTTTTTGCCAGGCGCTTGCTCCACTTGGCATAGCGCGAGAAGAGGTGCACCCAGGCGCCCGATAGCTGCACCTGCTGCCTGGCATGTGCCAATGCTTCTTTCAACCCGGCAGCGTCCTCGAAGTCTGGCAGCAGCATCGTAGCACGCCCAACTTCGAAGGGCGCGTGCGCGTCCGAGCCGACCGTGCCCGGCAGGGCGTGCTGGCGGGCGAATTCCAGGGCCTGGTCATTATAGACCTGGCGCATGCAGCGAGAATTGAACACTTCGATCGCATCCACCAGCGGGCAGATCTCCAGCAGAAGATTGGTCTCCCAATGGCCCTTGCGGAAGACGTCGAAGGGATGCGAGACGCTGATATAGGCGTCCTGTTCGCGCAGGATGCGGATCGTTTCGGCAGGTGACAGGCCGGGCGGCACTTCTTCTCGAACAAAGAATGCCAGGAGCTCACCACCGGTAGTCATGATCTCCTCGCCGACGATAACGCGTTGCCCGTCCAGTGCCTGGGCAGCTTGGGCTCCGGCAGTGGTATTATGATCGGTCACCACGATCCGGTCGATCCCTTTGCGTTGGCAAATTTCGAGCAGCTTTTGCGGGCTGATCAGACCGTCACCGGAGTAGGATGTGTGGCAGTGAAGCTCGATGCGGATGCTTTTCTTCACCCGGTTATTGTAACAAGTTTGTCTGCCACCGGCTGCCTTAATTTTGGTTTTTAGTATACAATCAATGGCATGGATGAGCGCAGGTCCATCTTTTACCGTCCCCGCCGGCAGGCTTTCCTGTTAATTCTAATTGTCGTGATCGCTTACTTGCTCCTGCTCGGCCCGCAGGGAGAGGCTCGTGAAGTGCAGACAGGGGAAGGGTATGCCTTTGTCTCTTTCGGGGAGCATGGCGGTTTAAGGCTGTTCAGCTTGCTCGATCCACTCGAGCCGGTGGAAGTGGGCATTTACGACAGCCCGGGATCCGCCCGGCGCATCACACAGATCGGCAGTCTTCTCTACCTGGCAGATGGGCTGGGGGGCCTGCGCATCATCGACGCTTCCAACCCGCGCCTGCCGGTCTTGATCGGAGCTGTGCAAATCAATGGCGACGCCCAGGACCTGGTCATCAACGGCAACTATGCTTATCTGGCCACCGGGAATGGGATCGAGATCGTCGATATCGTAAATCCCACCAACCCGATATCGGTTGGCCGGTTGGAGACGCCCGGCGCCGCCCGCCGTATTGACGTCCATACGTTTACCTATCCTGTCCCCAGCACCGATGAGAACTTGCCTGAAGGCACGCAGATCTTTGCCCACTTCGCTTTTATCGCTGACGGCGCTCGTGGCCTGCAGGTCATCGACGTCCAGTTACCTATATCACCTGAGCGTATAGGAAGCCTCGACCCGCCCTGGGATGTGTTGGACGTGAAAGTGGTAGCTCCTTTCGCCTTCGTTGCCGCCGGTTCGGATGGCCTGCGGATTTTGGATCTCTCTAACCCGCTGGAGCCGCTCGAGATCGGCGCCGTGGATACGCCGGGAGAGGCATTATCTGTCCAGATCCATGGCGCGCTTGCCCTGATCGCCGACGGCAGGGGCGGCCTGACCTCATACGACGTAACTATTCCCGCTGCACCACAGCATGTGTCCAGCCTGGATACACCTGGCGAAGCCCAGGCTCTTGCAGTCCATGATAACTATATTTACGTGGCGAACGGCGTTCATGGGATCCGCATTGTCGATTTCTCCAGCCCTTTTGCACCTTTCGAGGCAGGTGTGATCGAGACTCCTGGCGAAGCCTCGCTGCGCCAGATTGGGCAAGCCGGGTTTTCGATCTTGCTAGGTCGCTGGGAAATTGTTGAGGGCAAGGTCTGGCAGACCATGCTGCTCATCGGGCTGGACCTGTTCCTGTTCATCGCGGCCTTGCTGTTTTTCATGGCCTTCTTCGTCCAGTTTGTGCTTCCGGTCCGGACGGTAGGGGACCGCGGCAGGGCCATTCATCGCCTGCTTAAATATATCCGCGGCGGACATGGGCCGGCCATTTTCATCCAGGATGGCGTGATCCGCCAGAGCTATAAGGAAGAAACCCGGCGTGGTCCGGGCGTAGCTCTCCTGGATACCGCCAGCGCGGCCGTGTTCCGCAATGCACATGTCTTCACACGCGCGGCCGGACCGGGGATCATCTTCACCCAGGACAATGAGTACCCGGCCGGCACGGTGGATCTGCATCGCCAGCTTCAAAGTATAGGACCCATTGAAAATGAGGACCCATTCCGCCCTTTGGTCGAGAACGAAGAGCCCCCGGCATTCGAGGAGCGCCAGAAGCGGCGCTATGCGACCAGCGGGCTGACCCGGGACGGAGTCGAGATCGTCCCCCAGGTTACGGTGATCTTTTCATTGAACACGGAAGAACGGGTCGGCAATACCTGGTTTGGGTTCAACCCGCAGGCGGTTTGGCTGGCAGTCGCCAGGCAAGGCATCTCTCCAGACGAACCCATCAATTCCCAAACTCGCCAAATCCCCTGGAAATGGCTGCCGCCCCACCTGGCTGCTGACTTATGGAGAGAATACTTGCGTAAATTTACGCTGGACGAGCTCTTCTCCCTTCCCAACCTGGCCGAGCCGGACGACTCGAGCGGGCCAGGGAAGACTTCCTATGACACGATCGTAGAAATGGTCCAGGCCCGAATGACGCGTAGTGAAGTGGAGGAGCTGGACGAGTTCGGGCGCAGGACAGACCTGATCAAGCCCAGTAAGGAGTACCGCATTTTGCGGGAGCACGGCATTAGGGTCCATTCGGTATTCGTGCGCCATTTGCGGCTCCCCAGCCGGATCGAAGAACAGCTTATCGATGAGTGGAGCGCCAGCTGGCTACAACGAGCGCGTTCCGAATACCGGCAGATCGAGCGCCTGCACGCCGATGAAAAGCTTGCCGGGCAAGGCCTGGCCTTGAAAGAGTTCGCCGCCTCCACCTCCCAGATGCTGGGAGCTGCCCTGGCTGAACCTGGCGACGGCCGGCCCGAGCCAGATCTTCCTGCCTCCTTGAGGATGCTCCTACAAGGCACTCTGAAGTTATGCATCCG
>CAZAQS010000010.1:0-43231 GCA_964486825.1 uncultured Anaerolineaceae bacterium
ATGAACAAGCGCCGGTCAAGCGAGATGAGGCGGCCGTCCTGCCGGCGTCCTTTTTCTGATATGTCGAGGGTTTTGCCTTGTACCGCCCTTTGAATATCCATTCCTTACTCCCTAGTTTCTCTCTTGAAATATTTTGCCAGGCCCCCAAAGGCCATCAGCCCTGTCCCACCAATGATCCCGATCAGGTGCAAAGTTAGATAAGGATTCAGATCGACAGGCTGCCCGGATAGCTTCAGAACATAGTAGGGGATCCAGACCAGCAAGCTGGCGATCACCAGGCCATGGGCTACCTTTTTATAACCTTTGCGCACAACTTTTGGCTTACCGAGCTGTTGGTTGGCTGCCGTGCGCAGGCGTGACCCGCCGATGACGCCTGCCAGGTGGAAGGGCAGATAGATCGCCAGCGATGGGCTTTCGCCCAGGATGCGCAGGAAAAAGAACGGCGCCCAAACGAGGACGCCCGCCCACAGCAGGTAAGTCCCATATTTATGCAAGCGCTGAGGATCTTTCTGCATGCTTATAGCTTATTAAAGACCGCATCAGCGGCTTCCAGGGTGCTCTCGATCACGCTTTCGTGGTGCTCGGTTGAGATGAAAGCGGCTTCGAACTGAGAGGGGGCCAGGTAGACGCCTCGCTCCAGCATGCCCTGGAAGTAGCGCCCGTACAGGCCGGTATCGCTGGTCTTGGCGGTCGGCCAATCCCTAACCACCTCACGGGTAAAAAAGCCCGAAAACATCGTGCCTGCTTGATGCCCACTCCAGGGCAGGCCGGCCGCGACCGCCAGCTCGCACAGTGTTTTAGAAAGCCGTGCCGCGCCAGCGCTCATCCGCTCCCACAGCTCTGCTTCTCGGAGCAATTTCAACGTTGCGATGCCGGCCGACATCACCAACGGGTTGCCGGATAAAGTCCCGGCCTGGTAGACCGGCCCGGCCGGGGCTACCATCTGAAGGATCTCCTTCCGCCCGCCATAAGCGCCCACCGGCAGCCCGCCGCCGATCACCTTCCCCAGCGTGGTCAGGTCCGGTTGGATGCCATAATAGGCTTGCGCTCCGCCCGGGTGGACGCGAAAGCCGGTCATCACTTCATCGAAGATCAACAGGGCGCCCTGCGAGCGGGTGAGCGTGCGCAGCCCCTCCAGGAAACCGGGTTGGGGGGGAACGACGCCCATATTTCCTGCAACCGGTTCGACAATGACGGCCGCGATCCCGGAGGGGTGGCGTTCGAAAACAGCCTCTACAGAGTCCAGGTCATTGTAACGCGCTACGAGCGTATCTTGCACGGTAGCCGGGGGGACGCCAGGAGAGTCGGGCAGGCCCAAGGTGGCGACGCCTGATCCGGCCTGGACGAGCAGCAGGTCAGCGTGCCCATGGTAGCAGCCTTCGAACTTGATGATCTTATTGCGCCCGGTATAGGCGCGTGCCAGGCGCAGGGCGCTCATGGTAGCTTCTGTGCCTGAGTTGACGAAGCGCAGCATCTCCAGGCCAGGCATGAATTCCATCACCAGGCGGGCCAGCTCGATCTCGAGCGGGCTGGGCGCGCCGAAGCTGGCGCCTTTCTCGGCCGTTGACTGGATGGCCTGGACGACCAGGGGATGGGCGTGTCCTAGGATCAGGGGACCCCAGGATAGCACGTAATCGATATAGCGGTTGCCGTCCACGTCATACAGGTAGGCGCCGGAACCCCGCTCGATGAATAAGGGCTGGCCACCGACGGCGCGGAAGGCGCGCACGGGGGAATCAACGCCGCCCGGCAGCAGGTCTTGGGCCTGCTTGAAAAGCTCGATGGATTGTGTGATCTTCAAGGGCATCTTTACCTTATCTGTTATATCCTCTGTCTCTCGGTTTTTCATGATCCTACGCTTTCACGCTCCTCCGCCTTTACCGTATCCAATGCAGCCAGCACTGCCATGGCTGCCAGCTCGCCGGAATGGATGCAGTCGGGAATGCCGATGCCCTGGTAGGCATTTCCCGCCAGGGCCAGGCCTGGATAGGCTGACAGGCAGGATTGAATGCGCTCCAGGCGCTGTGGGTGTCCCAGGGCGTACTGGGGCATGGCCTTTTCCCAGCGGTAGACCTTTTCCAGCAGGGGCTCAGTGGTAATACCCAGGCTCATTCGTAGCTCCTGGCGCGCCGTCTCCAGTAAGGAAGCCACGTCCCAGCTGATTTCGTCCTCCTGACCGGCCCGCCCGATGAAGACCCGTAGCAAGGCGAAGCCGTCCGGGGCGCGGTGGGGGAACTTGGTCGAGGTCCACGTGCAGGCCAGGGCTTTACGTCCTTCCCGGCGGGGGATCACATAGCCGTAGCCATCCAACGGCCTGGGCAGGTCCGCTTCCCTGTACGCTAATGTAACGGTGGCAGTGGACACGTATTCGATCGGGCGTAGCTCTTCCGCCAACGCGGGGGCAAAACCTGCGACCAGCTGCGCGCTGGCGAAAGAAGGCGTCGCCAGGATCAGCCCATCTGCTTCCAAAAGCTCCCCGGTCGATAATTTGATGGAATACCCCTCCCGGGTAGGCTTGACCTCCCGAACAGCTGTATTCAAGCGCAGTTTCAGGCCGGCCATTTCCAGGTGCTCGACGAGCGCCCCAACCATTTCCCCTAAGCCGTCCTGGGGAGTCAGGAAAATACCCCGGGACTGGCCTTTGCCATTCTCGTGCGCCTTGCTTTGCCTTTCCCTTCGCAGGGCCAGGGCGCCTCGCACCAACCCGCCGTGCTGGCGCTCCAGGTCGTGCAGGAAGGGGAAGGTGGAACGCAGGCTGAGCCGGTCGCCATCCCCGGCATAGATGCCGCTCATCAGTGGCTCGATCAGGTTTTCGTAGGCAGCGCGTCCCAGGCGGCGGGTAACGAACGCACCCAGGGACTCATCTTCTTTCCCGTGGGCCGGCGGCAGAATGAAATCCAGGCCCATGCGGGCTTTGGCAGGCCAGGAGAGCAGGCCGGTGCGGAGCATGGGAGCGAATTCGGTTGGGATCATCATGGTCAGGCCGCCGGGAAGCTCGTGCAGCCGGTTGTTTTTCAGGATATAGGTCGCCCTGACCTGCGGGTTTGTGCCTTTCAATCGCCCGTCAATGCCCAGCTGCTGGCACAAGCGGACGGCCCATGGCTTGGTGACCACGAAGGTGTCCGGCCCGCCCTCGATGACAAAGGCTCCTGTTGGCGCCAGGCCCTCCACCCGCTCTGTGATGATCTTGCCGCCCCAATACCCGGCCTGCTCCAGCAGCGTGATCTCGAACGGGAGCTCTGAATTTTGGCAAATTGTATATGCTGCCGCAAGCCCGGCGATACCTCCGCCAACGATAACGATCTTTCTCATGTAAGGGTAGCCTGCTCTTTTCCGCCTGGCTCGTAGACGCAAGCCGGATCGCTTTCCATATAGTCCCCGGTAACGCCGTAGGCGCGTCCGCGCTGCCCGCCGCATATCTCCCGGTAATCGCAAATTCCACATTTGCCTTTGAGCTTCTCGTAATTGCGCAGATCCTTAAAGACCGGGTGTTCCCGGTAGACCTCGACCACATCTTGATCTCGCACGTTTCCGCACTCGAGCGGCAGAAACCCGGATGGCATGATCTGCCCGCGGTGGGAGATGAACAGGAAGCCGTTGCCGTCGTTGACGCCCTTGACCGGGCGATCCAGTCCGTCTTCGTACTGGAAGCCGGCGCCCTGGAAACTGACGGGTAAGTCTTCGCCGCTCTCGGCCTTTAACCGTTGGATCGCTACTCGCCGGTACATGGGCGCGGCGGTGGCCTTGATATCGAATGCCGCGCCCTGGGAAAGCTCGTACAGCCAGTTGAAGACTTCCTCATGTCTCTGAGGGCTGATCATATAGCGGGCCTGGGCTCGGCCGGTGGGGACAAGGAAGAAGACCGACCATTGCACGGCCTCGACCTCCTGGACGAAGGGTACCATCTCGGGCAGCCGGTCGACATTGAAGGTGGAGACGGTGGTGTTCACCTGTACGCTCAACCCGGCTTCCCGGGCATTATGCAGGATTTGCATGGTGCGTAACCAGGAACCCTGTACCTGCCGGAAAGCGTCATGGCTGTCGGGCGAGGGAGCATCCAGGCTGAGGGCAATCCGGCGCACGCCGGCTCGTTTGGCCTGCCGGAGGCGCTCAAGGGTCGGCAGGGCGGTGGCGGTCGGGGTGAGCGAGCAGCGCAAGCCCTTTTCGGTGGCCGCCGCGATCAGGTCGAACAGGTCGCGGCGCATCATCGGGTCGCCGCCGGTAAAGACCAGGATCGGGCTGCCGAACTCAGCCAGCCTATCGATCAATTTGAAGCTCTCTTCGGTGGTTAACTCGCGCGGGTCGCGTTGGTGCTGGGCGTCTGCCCGGCAGTGGACACAGGCAAAGGCGCAGGCACGCGTCACTTCCCAGGCGATGGTGAAGGGCGCCAGGTTGAAATCCGCCCGGCCCATCTGGCTGTCGTGGTAGGCGCGTTCACCGGCTGCTTGTGTGGACAAATGAGCGCCACTCATAGCAAACCTTCGTATGCTGGCAGGCTATGGTTTGCTGGCTGTTCGGTTTCCGCCAGCCAACGGGCCGCTTCTTTCGCATAGTAGCTGATCACCATTCCAGCCCCGGCGCGCTTGATTGAAGTCAGCGATTCGAGCACCGTGCTTCTTTCATCTATCCAACCGTTCAGCGCGGCGGCTTTCAGCATGGCGTACTCGCCGCTCACCTGATAAGCTGACATGGGTAGCTCCGGGAAGGCTTCGTGAACCCGCCGGATGACATCCAGGTATGGCAGGGCAGGCTTCACCATGAGCAAATCGGCGCCTTCAGCAACATCCAGGGCTGCTTCTCGCAGAGCTTCCCGGACGTTCGCCGGGTCCATCTGGTGAGACCGGCGGTCGCCGAACTTGGGAGCGCCTTCGGCAGCATCCCGGAAAGGCCCGTAGAAGCTGGAGGCGTACTTGACGGCGTAGGAGAGGACCGGCAGGTGCTCGAAACCGTTTTCATCGAGTGCGCTGCGGATCGACCGGACCATGCCATCCATCATACCGCTAGGCGCCAGGATATCCGCTCCAGCCAGGGCGTGCGACACGGCTACCCTGCCCAGGACATCCAGGGTCGGGTCATTCAACACATAACCCTCCGGCAGGTGAGGGTTGGCTCCATTACCTCTGTTCAGCAGGCCGCAATGCCCGTGGTCGGTGTACTCGCACAGGCATACATCGCTCACCACAACCAGGTCAGGCACGGCGTCTTTGATGCTCTGGATGGCTTGCTGGATAATGCCATCCGGTGAAAAGTTTTCCAGGCCGACCGGGTCTTTCTCCTCCGGGATGCCGAACAGGATCACCGCAGGTATACCCAGGCTGGCGATCAAACGAGCCTGCTCGGGGAGCCGGTCGGCAGACCATTTATACTGCCCGGGCATGCTGGGGATTTCCTCCTGGATCTGCCGGCCGTGGCGCACGAATAGCGGGTAAATGAAATCCTGGGGCGACAGGTGGGTCTCCCGGACCATGGCGCGCAAAGCCGGGTTCAACCTGAGCCGGCGCGGGCGGGAAAGCGGATAGGTGGATTGTTGAGAATCGTAAGCTGGTTTCATAAGCTGGGTCTCTCGCTGGTTCTAGATTGGAGGGCCTGCACCAGGCCTGTGGTTGTATAGTCACCGGCGATCAAATCGACTTGCAGGCCGGCCTGCCTGGCTGCCTGGGCTGTTCTTGGGCCGATGCAGGCAATTCGAGGCGCCCCGGGTAACTGAAATGGGTCGATCCCGGCGCCTTGCAGCATGGCAACAAAATTGCGGGCGGCGGAGCCGCTGGCGAAGGTAATCCAATCCAGGCCATTCATTAGCTCGGAAAGGCCTTCTGGATCTGGCTCTGCCGGCAGGGTATGGTAGGCGGTAATGACATGCGCGATCCCATCCGCGGCCTGGATGGCGTCTGGCAGGGTATCGTGGGCGATATCGGCAGTGGGCAGCAACACCCAGCGCCCTTTCAGGTCGCCTAACCCGGGCAGAATGGCCTCCGCCAGATATTCGCCTGGTACGAAGTCCGGCTGGATACCGCCGGCGAGCAGACGGGCGGCGGTCTTGGGCCCGATGGCGGCAACCTTTAATCCAGGCGGCAGGCGGTCGATCCCAAGGGCAGCCAGGCGCTCCAGGACGACATTCACTGCATTGGCGCTGGTCAGGACCAGCCAATTGTACTGGGCCAGCCGTGAGATAGCCCGGTCCATGGCGGCGGTGTCTGCAACTGGCTGAATGGCGATTGCCGGCAAAAAGTAGACCTTCGCCCCGGCTTGCTTGAGCGCATCTGCAAATTCCGCGGCATCTTTGCGCGGGCGGGTTACTAATACTCTCATGCCTGGTGGCCTCCCGACGCCCCGGCGTAGAGATAATCCTGGGCGCCCATGGCCAGGGCTTTGGAGGCCAGGCTCTGACCCAATTCGAGCGGGTCCTGGCCTGTTTCAGCTATCTGCATGACCTGCTTTCCGTCCAGGCTGGCGATAAGGCCTAGCAGATTAATGGCATCATCCTGCACGTTTGCTAGCGCGGCGACCGGCAAGGAACAACCGCCACCCAGGGCGGATAAAAATGCCCGCTCGGCCTGGACTGCCAGGCGGGTCTCCCGGTGGTCAATTACCCGCAACCGCTGCAGGGTCTGGTGATCGTCCGCCCTGCATTGAACTGCCAGCGCTCCCTGGCCGGGGGCGGGCAGCATGACCTCAACCGGCAGGTACTGGGTGATATGCCCGTCCAGACCCAGGCGGGCCAGGCCGGCGGCAGCCAGGACGATGGCGTCATACTGGCCTTCCATGGATTTCCGCAGGCGGGTATCGATATTGCCGCGCATGGGCACGATTTGCAGGTCTGGGCGGTGAGCCAGGAGCTGGGCTTTCCGGCGGTTGCTGGAAGTACCAATCACGGAGCCAGAGGGCAGGTCCTCCAGGTTTTTCCCTGCCGGGCTGACCAGGACGTCCCGGGGATCAGCCCGCTGGGGGATAGCGCCGATAACCAATCCTGGAGTGTCCTGCGTGGGCAAGTCTTTGAGCGAGTGTACGGCTGCGTGCAGCTTCCCGCTGCGCAAGGCGCTTTCAAGCTCCCAGGTGAACAGGCCTTTGCCCCCGATCTCAGGCAGGGAAACGTCCAAGACCCGGTCACCCTGGGTAGTGATGACCTGCTCATCGTAGGCCAGGTCCTTCCAATGCTCCTGGAGCTGCCCGATGATATAAGTCGTCTGCCAGCGAGCCAGGGCAGATGGTCGGGTAGCGAAAATCAATTGAAGAGCCAAAAGGGTTACTCCAGGCCGAAAAGATAACGGGTAACAGCGGCGTAATCCATGGCCTGTGGACTGTCTGCGCCCTGTCTCAAGCGGTTGGTGGGGCTGTGTAGGATCTTATTCACTATGGAGACCGTGAGGGCTTCGATCTGACGCTCCATTTCCGGGGTCAGCTGGGGCATCCGCCGCATGGCCTTCTCCACTTCGTTCTGGCGGATGGCGTTGGCCTGTTGCCGGATCTCCACGATGATGGGGACCATATCCTGCGCCGCCAGGTCGGCCTCGAAGGCAGCCTGCTCTTCGGCCAGGATGGCCTCGACCAGAGGTATCTGGGATTGACGTCGCGCCAGGCTGGTTTCTAGATGCGTAGCCAACCCATCCATATCGTACAGGCTGACGCCCTTGATTTCTCCTGCCCCTTCCTCCACATCACGCGGCACGGCGATATCCATGATCACCATTGGCCTGCCGGGTCTTTGCCGCATGGCTCTTTCCACCATCTCGCGCTGCAGGATAGTATGCGGTGCGCCGGTAGATGCAACTACGATATCCATCTCAGGCAGTACACCCGCCAGCCTGTCGAACGACTCCGCCTGGCCACCCCAGCGGGCGGCAAGCTCCTGTGCTTTCTGGGTCGTCCGGTTGACCACCAGGATATCCCTGGCGCCGCGCTTACGCAACGCCTCGACGGTAAGCTCGCCCATTTCTCCAGCGCCGAGCACCAGTACCCTGGCTTTGGATAGGTCCGGGACAGTCTCGAAAATCAAGTTTACGGCTACGGAGGCAATCGAGACCGGGTTGCGGCTGATACTCGTCTCAGTCCGGGTGCGTTTCCCGGCCCGTATGGCTGCCTGGAACAAGCGCGAGAGCAGCTTGCCTGCGCTGCAGTTCTTTTTTGCCGCTTCGTATGCCTCCGCGACCTGTCCAAGGATCTGTGGCTCTCCGATGACCAGCGAATCCAAGCCTGCTGCGACCTGGAAGAGGTGTTGCACGGCTTCCCCGTCTTTAAGTCTGTAGAGCGAAGAAGAGAATTCAGAGACCGGGAGATAGCCAGTCTTGGAAAGTAAGGCTTCGAGAAATTCGAAGTCTGGAGTCCCAGAGGCCGCGTATAGCTCGACGCGGTTACAGGTAGAAAGGATAACCAGCTCCTGTATTTCGCTTGAGAGCAAGTTTGAGGTGTGGCCAGGGTCGGATAGGTATGGTGATAAGACCAGTCGCTCACGCAAGGACACGCCAGAGGTTTGGTGGTTCAATCCAATGCAAAGGATATAGTTTCGACTTATTTCGTTTCGTGATTCTTCGACGCTCAACAGTATTTTCCCCTGGTCGTTTTTTGTTGGATTGGTGGGAGAACCATAGCCTAATTCTATTGGAAGGTGGGTAAATATCCTACGTAGGTTCCATAGGGTTTGCATGAATAGGTCATTAAGATGATACAGCCTAGATGTAATTTTGATTAATGCGTTTATATGTATGTATTCTTCTTGAGACTACCTGGTCCAATCACCCCTGGCTTCACCCCTTGGTGGGTGATGTCGAATCACCCTAACGAAATGTAAACTCCCTGCCGTTCAACAATCGAACAGAAGGGAGTAAAAGATCTATGAAAAGAAAAGCGATTCACTTCTTAGTTTCCGGGATCGTCTTTCTGGCAGTCTCTTTCGCCTGTCGCTCCAGCATACAACCAGAAGGCACTCTCGAGAACACAGACATGGAAAACGAAGGCAGAACAACGATTAACGTAGAAGCTCGGGATTTCTCGTTGGCGCTGGATGTATCTCAAGCTCATCCAGGTTCAATTGCTTTCGATGTCAAGAACAACGGCCTGATGCCCCACGACTTCGCGATCCGGGGTAATGGTATTGACAAAAAGACATCCATGATCATGCCAGGAGAGAGCGCCAGGTTACTGGTTACTCTCGAGGCGGGAACGTATGATTATTTATGCACAGCTCGAGGGCATGAACAACTTGGAATGAGCGGGACACTTACCGTTAGATGAAAAAGAAGGAGGAAAAATGAATAAACAAGATTTGCATGAGCGGTTGGATAAAGTCGACCTCAGGTTGGTACATTGGCTGGCGCGCTATAGCCTGACATTCCTGAAGATCGGGATGGGAATCGTTTTTCTATGGTTCGGAGCCCTGAAGTTTTTTCCGGAGCTGAGCCCTGCGACAGGGTTGGCTGTCCGCACCATAGATATGCTCACTTTCGGGATGATACCCGAAAACATCAGCTTGATCCTACTGGCAGCGCTCGAGTCTGCCATCGGCCTGGGTTTTCTTACCGGCAAGTACCTGAGACTGACACTTGGCCTTTTGGTCTTCCAGATGGTTGGCGCCCTAACGCCCCTGGCATTGTTCCCTGGGGAAGCATTCACCTTCTTCCCTTACGCTCCAACTTTGGAGGGCCAGTACATCATTAAGAACCTGGTGCTGATTGGAGCCGGGTTAGTGATTGGCTCAACGATACGTGGTGGAAAGATCGTTGCCGAGCCATACGAATCATACTGGCAGAGCACACAAATGACAGCTCCTCATGCCTGGAGGGAAGAAACCAGACCAAAATAAACCCTAAATCATGGCGCCGGTTGTTGATACATTAACAACCGGCGCGTAAACTGGAAATTACGAGTAAGAGAAGCAGTCTGCCAGGCAGACTGCTTCTCGAGGAGCCGGGGATGATCGTGTGTTGGTATAATAGCAACCTTAGATTTCGGATTAGGGGATCTCGTCCGAATGGAGTACAAATACGATGGCTAAACAAATTGCAGAACGACATGTATGGTCGGTGAGTTTTTTAGACGTTAAGCCCAGCGACCGAATCCTTGAAATTGGGTGCGGGCACGGCTGTTTGTGTCGTTGCCAAACCGAATAAATACACTGCTTGACTCTTGTAAGTTGTTCCGATATATTCCAGGGAATATTGACAAAATTTGTCTTATTATTGATTAAACCAGAGCAGATGAATCAAATATCCAGGAGTGTTCGGTAAGGTTGATCAAGGGCTACAATAGGCAAAATGACAATGCAAATATCACAATTAAGAAAAAATGAAGGGATAAAAAGCACTGCCAGACTTAGGACAAGAATGGCCATTTCTTATGTAATTGTTTCATTCGTCATCGTGCTTGGGTTGGTAAGTTTGTTTAGCGCGTTCGCAATCTACACCCTGACGCGCACCCCGGTGTTAGCATACCTGGTTTTGTACATAGCAGACCGTACCGCTCAGACGTATGCCCTTCAGGCTGCCTTATGGGCGGAAGGTGAGGAGCTAAATCCCGGAACCACCTTTGAGCCAGGACGGCCAACTTCACTCGGCCTCATCGAAGAAGAAGCTGATCAAGAACTCTCAACCCTAACGATGGATGTGCCCTTTGTAGAACCCAACTCACCTATACCAGAGTGGCCTGTTTTTGGGCTGTTGATCGGGCCGGATGAGCAAGTCATCGCCAGCTCTTATCCTGATGAATACCCTACCTCGATTAGGATCGATCAGGATCTGCCTGAAGATGCATCCCTGATTCGAAGTGCTCTAGCTGGAAAACCAGATTATTCGGTGAACGAAAATGCTGAAGGCCGGTTTGTCTCTGTAGCGCGCCCTGTCTGGAGTCGTGATCGAGAACCAATCGGAGCCGTGTATGTCCAGGCGCCAACAGGAGGCTCGCCAAACGTTCCCTTTTTAGCCCAGGTTGCATGGATCGTTCTACCAACGGGGATGCTTTTGCTGTGCCTGATGCTTCCCATTGGGGCTTTATTTGGGGTTTTGACAACGCGTGGTGTGGTACGGCGCGTCGAGCGATTAGTGAGCGCAACCTCCCGATTTACGGAAGGCGATTACTCTCAACGTGTGCCGGTAAGCCGGAAGGATGAGGTCGGGAAGTTAGAACAACAATTTAACCAAATGGCGGAACAGCTCGTCGAAAGCTTTCAGCAGCGCCAGGCGATGGCTGAGCAAAGCGCTCGCCGGGAGGAGCGGGCGCGGATCGATCAGGAGATGAGCTCGGCTTACTACATTCAAAAATCCCTGCTGCCTAAGGAAATACCCGCCCCACCTGGCTGGGAGATCGAGCCATTCTACCGGCCTGCCAGCCAGGTGGGAGGAGATTTATACGATTTTATGGCCCTGCCAGATGGAAGAATAGGGATCGTTATCGGCGACGCGAATGGAAAGGGGATGCCCTCCGCACTCATCATGGCAACTACTTGCGCCATGCTGCGCGCGGCTGCACCCGGAGTTAATTCACCAGGACGGGTGCTTTCTCAGGTTAACGATCTTCTGCATATCCACATTCCACCAATGACCTTTGCTACCTGCTTCTATGCGATCCTAAATCCAGCAAGTGGGCGGTTAAGTTTTGCCAACGCAGGGCATAACCTGCCCTACCTCTCCCATGCTGGTGAGGTAGCCGAATTGCGAGCGGTCGGAATGCCGCTAGGGCTGATGCCCGAACAGGACTATCCGGAACAAGAAGTATCCCTCGAGAAGGAGGACTGCCTCTTGTTCTATTCGGACGGGTTGGTGGAAGCGCATAATGAAAATCGAGAGATGTTCGGCTCTCCCCGTCTCATTGATCTGGTACAAAGGCATTCAAACGCAGAAGACCTGATCGATCTTCTGCTCAAAGAATTGGAAAACTTTTCAGGTAGTAGCTGGGAGCAAGAGGACGATATCACCCTGGTGATGTTGAGGAAGCTGACTTGATGATGCCGGAGCATGGGGAAGGTGAATTTTGGAAGAGTTTTATCTGAAAAGCGAACCAGGAAACGAACGGATTGCTATGGAGAAAGTCGCCGGAGTGATCGCGGGGGTTGGATTGCAGGATCATCGCATGGAACGATTGAAAACCGCCGTCGCCGAAGCGACATTGAACGCAATGGAGCATGGCAACCGGTATGATCCGGAAAAAGAAGTAAAAATCCAGATCCAGATTACAGAGAAGTTAATGTCTGTTCTCATTACTGATTACGGGGGCGATCAACCGATCCCAGAAGAAATGCATCCAGATCTGGAAGCTAAACTGAAGGGGGACGAGTCGCCGCGCGGCTGGGGGCTCTACCTGATTAGGAAAATGGTGGACGAACTTAACATAACGAGTGATGGAGAAAGGCATATTGTCGAGCTCGTCATGTATTTGAAAGAGGACCCTTTGCAAGACACAGTAGAAGAATTGGCCAAGGCAGCTAAGGCACTGGCGAGCAAGGAAAGTTGGGCGGCCCCAGTCTCGCGGTTGAAGGTCGGCGAGGTACCCGGTGGAGCGATAAACCTGAATGTGGAAGGGCGGCAGCTCACAGGGCCGGTGCGCGGCTTCGGCCGACTCTGGCAAAAAACACACACGATGCGCCTGAGTGGTATTGATGTCACTCCCCAGGATGTGGTTCGCACCTGGAAAAGAAAATTTCCGGAATACTGGCCAAAAGGAAATCGATTCTATGGATCGGGGAAGGGGATCACTCCAGGTGATGTGGCTGTGCTAAACCTGGCTGCGCCAGCCGGCATCCGTCTCTCCACAGGCATCATGGTGATTTATGCAGATGATGTGTCTTTCAGTTTCATGACCCCGGAGGGACATATCTTCGCCGGGCTGATCACATTCAGTGCTTACGATGACGAGGGCATCACCGTTGTCCAGATCCAGGCCTTAGTCAGGCCCAGCGATCCATTGTTCGAACTGGGAAGCCGTTTCGGCGTCGTGGACAGAAATGAGGACAGGTTCTGGCATGGGACCCTGGAGAACCTGGCTCACGATTTCGGTGTCGAAGGGGTAGTTCAGCAGCGAAACACTCTCATCGATCCGGGAGTACAATGGAATAAGGCGAAGAACATCTGGCATAACGCTGCGATCCGGACGGTGATCTATACCGTTCTGGCGCCTTATCGCTGGATTCGAAATCTTTTCAAGAGCGGGGAGTCATCTTGACCTATTCCCTAAACCGGATAGATAAATTTACACTTTGTAAAATCCATGGATACGTATGAAATCCTTCGCACGAAATTAACAATTCCACAGGCGCGCCCGGCACATGTGGCGCGGCGGGCGCTGCTGTCAGCTCTCGATCAAAGCCTGGAAAGTAAAGTCACGCTGATCTCTGCTCCACCGGGTTATGGAAAAACCACGTTGGTAAGCCAGTGGATCGCCGCACGTAGCAAGCAAACCCAGCCAGGCTTGTTTGCCTGGGTTTCCCTGGACGAAGGTGATAACGATCCGATCCGGTTCTGGCGCTATATCATCGCAGCCTGTAGAGCTTACGATGAGAATGCAGGTGCAACAGCTTGGGATCTGTTGGAGAGGGCCAGGCGTCCCTCTTACGAGGCTGCACTTAACTCGCTGATAAATGACCTCTCAGGGCTTCCGTCCGACAATATTCTCGTCCTGGAGGATTACCACAGCATCCAATCCGAACAAATTCACGGGTCAGTGGCTTATTTTCTCGACCATCTTCCCTCCAACCTGCATTTAATTATCACCACCCGCCGTGAGCCGCCCCTGCCCATAGCCAGGCTACGGGTGCGGGATGAGCTGACCGAAATCAATACCCAAGATTTGCGGTTTACAACGGAAGAGATGCGAGAATTTCTCTCGAATGCAACAGAAGCGGCTCTATCTCCTGCTACCCTGGCGAAACTGGAAGCTCGCCTGGAGGGCTGGGCGGCCGGCCTGCGATTGGTCACCCTGGCTCTGAAGGATAAAGGTAGCTCCGAAGAGATCGAGCGGGCTGTTGAAAATCTCACTGGCAGCCATAAACATATCCTCGATTATTTGTTGGTCGAGGTACTGAATGCCCAACCAGAGCCGCTGCAGGATTTTCTATTGCAGACCAGCGTCTTGAACCGCTTGACGGGTGATCTTTGTGATGCGCTTACTGGTCGCCAGGACAGTAAAGAGGTGCTCGTACAGATTGAGAAGGCTAACCTTTTCCTCGAACCCCTTGATCCGGCTCATCGCTGGTACCGGTACCATACGCTTTTCGCAGAAGCCATGCAACAAGAAGCATTAAACCGATATGGAGGGGAGGCCATGCGTACCCTCTACGAGCAGGCCAGCCACTGGTATGAGGAGCATAACCGGTTGGGTGACGCCGTTGAAACTGCAATTTCTGCCCACTTATACCCCCAGGCTGCGGCGCAAATTGAGCGTATCATCCAAACCTCACCCGGCTTCGCCCATGAGATATTCACCCTACGGCGTTGGTTGAGCGCCTTTCCACCAGAACAACTGCACGGATCAGCTTTGCTTTCGTTCTTGTATGCGAATGCCTTCCTTTTCACCTCCGACCGCTACGCACCGGAGACAAAAGCCATTGTAGAAACCCCGTTAAGAGCAGCAGAAAGCCTTTGGCGCTCGGAAGGCAACCGAGAGATGGTCGGCAGGGTGATCGCTTTTCGGTCGATGGTAGATTGGTGGCAAGGGGATTATCGGGCTTCTTTTGTGCGCGCAAAAGAAGCTTTGGATTTCCTGGCCATCCATGATGCTCATTGGAGGGGTACCTGCTACCTCGGTTTGGGTGGAGAAGCTCTCATGGCAGGAGAGGTGCTGCTCGCAAGACAACACTTCATGGAAGGGCGTGATTTGTTGGAAGCAGCCGGGAACATCTATGGATTGGTCGCTGCGCTCCAGCTCCTGGGTTTGATGTATCTCAGGCAAGGAGATCTTCACCAGGCAAGTGAGGTATTTCAGGAAGCTCTAGAAAAAGGATACCGGGACCTTTCGGATCGTTGCCAGGCCTTAGCCGGTCTGGCCGAGATCGCATACGAATGGAATGAGCTCGATCGCGCCGGGCAGCTGGCTGCTGAAGGTTTGGAAATCAGCCAGCAAGCCCATGAGCATGACGCATTGGTGAATAGCTCATTTACCCTGGGACGCGTATACCATGCCCGAGGTGAGATGGACCGGGCCATTCATGTGATGAACGGTCTAAACCGAAATCTGCACAACTCTGTCTTGTCCGGAGAAATCGAATATGCACAGACCTGGATGGCTCTGGTAAAGGGAGATTTGCCCTCGGCGGCACGCATGCTCTCAACCTGGGAAGAGAATGCGATCCGGCTGGCGCTCCTGGAAGAACGCCGGGCATTTATGGCAGCGCGTATCCAAATATTAAATGGTGAGGCAGACAAAGCACTGGAACGGTTGGAAGCCTGGCTGGTCAAAGCGCGGGAGCAAGGCCGCAGGCGTGGTGAGACCGAGGCCCTGATCCTCCAGGCGCTGGCCTGGTCTGTGCTTCACGAGAAAACCCAGGCGATGCAATGTCTTATACAAGCGTTGCAATCCGCCAGGGTTGAGGGTTTTAAGCGGATATTTCTCGATGAGGGAGAAAGGCTGGCTGTTTTGCTGAAAGACAGCCTGGCCGAGATAAGGGAGGAACCCCTGGCAGCTTATGCCCGCGCACTGCTGGTGTCCTTTACGGAGAAAGGCCTGGAACCAACTAATTCCGTTTCAGGGGACAGGATGCCCGTGGAGGCTTTGAGCGAGCAAGAAAAACGCGTCCTGCGATTATTAGCTGGCGGGCGGACTTACCGGGAGATTGCCGAGGAATTGATTGTGTCCACGAACACGGTCAAAACACAGTTAAAAAGCATCTACCGGAAGCTGGGGGTATCAACGCGTGATGAAGCCAGGGAGGTAGCCAGGCATTTGAAGATGATCTAATCGCTTATTCCGTATTCTGAAGGAAGTTCCCAATATATACATATATATATATCAGAATCACCCTGCCAATCACCCAGGTCAGGGTGATTTCGATTCACCCCTCTTTCCCTTAAACTGCTCCTATTGGAGTAAGAACCGAAAATGGCTCTTATGAGGTGTTTCGCCGGAAGTCGTTAGAGAAAATCTCCCGGTATGACCGGCGAAACAATCCTGTAATTAGCCAATCATGTACGGAAATTTGTAATAAGACTTTCGGCCAATTACAGAGAAATTTTTGGATATATAGAGGAGTATCTATGAAGGCTAACAAAAATGACATTACGAGCAGCATGAGTTTCGATTTCGAGGCTCCGCTCGGCGATATCCAGCAGGGACGAATACAAATCTTGAAAGGCGCTCCGAAAATAAAGATTGGAAGTAATCCCCGCATGGCCCAATTCGTGCAGGCCAGATTCGAACGCCCGCTGCCGGATGTAACAGTCGAAGAAGGCGTCATCCAAATCCTATATCCGGGTTACTCTTTATTAAATTGGCTGGTGTATTGGAATCAACCTGTGGCCGACCTTACACTGAACACATCCCTTCCCTGGAGGATTGAAGGTCACGGAGGGGTTAGCAGTTTTCTGGGGGATTTCAGTGGTTTGCAAATATCGGGGATTGAATTACATGGAGGCGTCAGCCATTTCCGTGTAACACTGCCTGTTCCCTTAGGCAGTGTTCCGATACGGCTTGTGGGAGGCGTTAGTGAACTGTATGTCGATCGCCCACGGGGGGTGCCTGTAAGCATTCAGGTGCGGGGTGGAATTGGTTCCTTTACATTTGACGGGCAGCACTTTGGCTCGATGGGAGGCCAACCGCGTATAGAATCGCCCGGCTACCATGAAGCAGCCAGCCGTTATGAAATTCTTGTTTCGGGAGGAGCCGGAAAAATAATAACAGGTTTTCAATCGCAATAAAACAAAAAAAGAAAGTTATCAGGAGGTAAATATGATCCTTGTAATCGGTGCAACTGGCAATATTGGTAAAGAGCTGGTTCCGCAATTATTAGGGAGTGGGATGCCATTACGGGTATTCGTCCGAGATCCTCGTAAAGTGGCCCATCTTGACCCTGGTGTGGAGCGCTTGTTAGGCGATCTGGACAGACCCGAGACCATCGACTCAGCTATGAAAGGCATGGAGCGGGTATTCTTGTTGACGTTCGATACGAAACAAGACAGGAACGTTATTTCGTCAGCCAAACGTGCCGGCGTTCGACATCTCGTAAAGCTATCAACCCTGGAGGCCAGCCAGGCTCACTTGCAGGTAGGCCGCTGGCATAGGGAAAGGGAAGAGCTTATCGAAGCTTCCGGCCTGGAATGGACTTTCCTGCGTCCGGGGATGTTCATGTCGAATACAATCAAATGGTGGGCGGAGACGGTCAAGAAGCAAGCTGCGGTTTATTTCCCGGGTGGCAAGGGCAGGACCGCGCCGGTGGACCCGCGGGATGTTGCAAGGGTGGCTGCCTGTGCACTGACCGGAGCGGGCCATTCTGGGAAGATCTACGAATTGACCGGCCAAGAATTGTTGAACATCGGAGAGATGGCTGAGATCATTGGACGTGTGCTCGGCAAACGGGTCAAATATGTCAATGTACCCTTGCTGGCGGCTAAATTGCAAATGCGTTTGTCAGGGATGGATGCTGAGCTGGTGAATGCCCTGATGGAACTGGCAAAAGAACTGCGCAGCGACCGGGCAGCTCAGCTTACCAGTACGGTCGAACAGGTCACCGGGAAACGGGCTCGCTCATTTGAAGCCTGGTGCCGCGAGAATATTTGGGCATTCCAGTAGACTAGTTCACAGGATCACCAGTCCGGGGGTTCAGATCAGCGGGTAGAGTATGAGATTGGTTGTGATTACGTTTTTTGGAGGTAAAAAGTCCATACTATGTCTCTAATTTTTCCAAAAAGACGTAATTTCGATAAAATGCATAGGAAAGACGGTATACCAACCTCATCCTTTTGGAAGATAAACTCGATCGAACTCTACCGGAAAATAATTTACGGGGAAATAAACGATATTAAAGGAGAAATTCTCATGCCTGTTTTACTCGGTTACCAACATTTCGAAGGGCGGCACTATGAAACCGGTAGCGTCCACAATATATTGGCGTACAAGGGAGTGAAGGCTCCTCATACCGGGCAACCCTACTCAGAAGCTCTGCTCTTGGGCGTCAGCGGAGGCATCGCCTTCGGCTATTTCACCTTTGCTTATGAAGGTTACGATCCCATCCTGGCGCTGCTCACCCGGAACACCTTCGACCCCCTCCAGACCCTGCTGGAGCGGCTGGGTATCCCTCAGAACGTTCACCAGACCAGTAACGCTTCAAAGGGAGAGGAGAATTTACTGGAAGCCCTGGAAAACGGGCGCCCGGCGTTGGTTTGGGTGGATCATTTCAGCCTGCCTTATTATGGCCTTGATCCTGAGGATAAAAACTGGGAAATGCTGCCTGTTGTGGTTTTTGGATTGGAGGAGGGGCAGGCTTACCTGGCAGGTCCTTCTTCCCAGCCGTTGGTCATCCCTGCTGAGGCTCTTGCCGCTGCACGGGCGCGGGTGAAAAAGGATAAATTTCGCGTGGTAACGCTGGACGAGCCGGACGAGCGCAAACTTCCCGCAGCAGTCCAGCAAGGTATCTGGCAGTGTATCCAGCTTTACACGGAAAAGCCTCCTAAGGGCGCCCGGGATAATTTCGGCTTCGCAGCTTTCGATAAGTGGGCTGCAATGCTAATCAATACCCGCAATCCTCAGGGGTGGTCGCGCCTCTTTCCTCCCGGGCCAGCGTTGTTGGCTGCTCTGGCGGGGGATGCCTACCAGGGCGGCGCCTATGGATGGATTATCGAATGGGGCACCAGGCCGAACGCTGACCGGACTACTTATGCTGATTTTCTGGATGAGGCGGCTTTACTGCTCGGGAAACCTGAATTAGCCCAGGCCTCGCTTGCCTTCCGCCAGAGCGCAGAACGTTGGGGAGATTTGGCGGACGCATTGCTGCCCGTCGACATGCCTTTGCTAGGAGAGGCGCGGCGCTTGAAAGACACGCGCAGGCAACTTTTACTAAAGAACGGCAGCACAGCACAAGATGAGATCCGCGAGATCAATCACCACCTTGGGAGGCTGCGCAAGGAGTCAAGCGAGAATTTCCCCCTGGATGGACCGTCGCTTGTTGAATTTCTCTCCAAGATCAAAGAATACGTGATAGAAGTACGTCGAGCAGAGCAGCAAGCTGTGGATTTGTTGCGCCAGGCGATGACCTGATCTTACTCACATCATTCTAGGCAATCCTGAAACAGAGGTGTGGACAATTTCCTGAACTTGACAAGATATATCTAAATTATAATAATATTCTCAAATACTTTCAGGGTGGTCATCAACAAAATCCAGGGCCCTGGTTAGCCACGTATTCGGTCAGGAGTGAACCTTCTATGGGCGAAATCCAACACAAAACCTTCGATGAGGCCGATGAAGTTATCAAGCACCCTAACCTTGATGGCCGGGTGGTGGTGCTGGGCGAGCTGTACGTTGGCCGGTATACCCACAAACCGGGCTGGTGCTGGTCGAAGGACGTGAAGCCGCTGGTGGGTACGTCCAGCTGCCAGTATCACCATCAAGGCTTTGTCCTCTCCGGGAAGGCGTTGATTACAACCGATGACGGCGCCAAACGCACCCTGGCTGCCGGAGGGGTATTCGACATCCCGCCCGGTCACGATGCTTGTGTGCTTGGGGACGAACCCTTCGTGACGGTTGAATTCAGGGGCGCCAGGGATTGGGCCAAACCCAGGGAATCCGGTGAGCGGGTCCTGGCAACGCTCCTGTTCACAGATATCGTTGGCTCAACCGCTATTGCCGCCAGGTTGGGCGACAAGGCCTGGCAGGAATTATTGGAGAATCACTACGAACGAGTCCGGATGGAGCTTGAACGCTACCGCGGCTATGAGATCAAGACAACCGGGGATGGTTTTCTGGCGATGTTCGATGGCACTGCTCGGGCAGTGCGCTGTGGGGAGGCAATCTGTCGTGCAGCGCGAAAGGATGTGCTGGAAGTGCGTGCCGGTGTACATACCGGTGAAGTGGAGCGCCATATCGACACGGTTCATGGCGTCGCGATCCATATCGCGGCTCGAATTATGTCCCTGGCCGGGCCCGGAGAAGTCTGGTTGTCGGCCGCGACGGTAGCCCTATTGGAAGGATCAGGGATGACGTTTACCGATGCGGGCGAACACGAGCTCAAGGGCCTTGATGGGCGCCGGCGACTGTACCGATTAGAAGCATGAGACCCAGCTCGAAGCAGGTCCAGATCTATCTGCTGGGGAAATTCGAGGTCTGCCGGGAGGCGAGAGTCCTAAAAGTTCAGGACTGGCCCCGGCGAAAAGCGGCTGCCCTCTTCCAGCGCCTGGCTTATGAGCGCCGGCTGGTCAAGGATCAGGCCATCGAGCAGTTGTGGCCAGACGGAAACTATTCTGCTGGGGTAAATAACCTGTACAGAGTTTTGTATACCATGCGCCAGGCATTGGATCAGCGCCTTGGGGAAGGAGCATCTGGCGAGATCTTCTTCTTTCAGGACGGGATCCTGCAGTTGAAGGATGGTGTATGGGTCGATGCACGCGAGTTCGAGAGCATGTGCCAGGTCATTCCGGGGGAGTCCACTGGGCAGCGTTTCGAACGGTTCGCGGAAGCCCTGAAGCTTTACCAGGGCGATTTCCTGCCCGATCAGCGCTATGAGGAATGGACGGAATTACCCAGGCGGGTCCTGGTCAGGATGCAGCGGGAAGTAAGCCTGGCGCTGGCTGCCCGACGCCTGGAGCAGGGCGATCTGCCTGCCGCAATTGGCTTGATTTCCCCCTTGCTGTTAAGGGATCCGGCCGACGAGCAGGCCCACTGCGAGCTGATGCGCCTGTACGCCTTGGCTGGCAGGCGCCAGGAGGCTCTGCGCCAGTACCAGCTTTGCCTGGAGGCTCTCCGGTCAGAGCTAGGCGTCGATCCGGACACGGAAACCAGAGCCTTGTACCTTCAAATACAACAGGGCGCTTACCCTCCCCAGCCAGAGGCGCCAGGAAAAGCTGCGCCGGTCGTAAACGAGCACGGGCATCCCCAGGCGCTTCTTTCCCGATCACCAGCCTTACAGCCCCGGCGACCCGCTTTTATTGGCCGGCAGCGAGAGCTGGGCGTATTGGAGGGCCATCTGGACAAAGCGTTGGCCGGGGAAGGTGGGGTGGTGTTTATCAGCGGTGAAGCGGGACAGGGAAAGACCTGCCTGATGGCTGAGTTTGCTTACCAGGCCCACTCCCTGCGCCCGGAGCTGGTGGTAGCGGCAGGCGCCTGCCAGGCGCTAGGCGATTATGCAGACCCCTACCTGCCCTTCCGCGACCTGTTGGCTATGTTGAGCGGTGATTTCCAAAGGCCCTGGCTGGGCGGGGAAATACCAACCGATCATAAAGAGCGATTGCAGGTTATAGCTCCTCTAACCGTGCGGCGCCTTTCCAGCCAGGCTACGGCCCTGGTAGACATCCTGGTGGCGCGAGATCTACTCCCCGGCCTACAGGCTCAACCCGGCCAGCTCACCAACCAGGGCCAGGTATTCGAGCAAACCCGCCTGCTCCTGCATTCCCTGGCCAAAGAACAGCCCTTGCTGCTTTTATTGGACGATTTGCAATGGGCAGATCCTGCTTCGGCCAACCTACTGTTCTACCTGGGACGCCAGCTGGCAGGTAGCCCGGTCTTATTGCTTGGCGCCTACCGGCCCAGCGAGGTGGGCGCCTGGGGCGGACGGGAAGTTTCACCTGCCCGGGACTCCTCGCACCCATTGGCCTCGGTTGTCCTGGAGCTGGTGCGTTACCGGGGAGAGGCGCCCATCGACCTGGACGCATCTACGACGGCCGAAGGCCGCAGTTTCGTTGACGCTTTGCTGGACAGCGAGCCCAACCAGCTGGATGCCTCCTTCCGGGAAGCTGTTTTCCGGCGCACAAAAGGCCAGCCTTTGTTCACAGTCGAGTTATTGAGGGCCTTGCAAGAACAGGGCGACCTGGTCATGGATGAGCAGGGGATCTGGAAGGAGACTCCCTACCTGGACTGGGATATCTTGCCTGCCCGTGTCGAAGCGGTGATCGCCCGGCGGATCGAGCAATTGCCGCAGGAATTACGCCGTTTGCTGGCAGTCGCCAGCGTGGAAGGAGAGCATTTCACGGTAGAAGTCCTGGCCCAGGTGCAGGAGCGTGGCATCCTGCCCGTGCTCCAGTACCTGTCGCAGGAACTGGACCACCGTTACCGCCTGGTCAGGGAAGCCGGAGCGCTCAACCTGGCAGGGCAGCCCCTCACCCGTTACCAGTTCCGCCATAACCTTTTCCAGGCTTATCTCTACCAACTGCTCAGCATTGGAGAGCGGCGTTACTTGCACGGCGAGGTAGCGGTGTCGCTGGAACGGATTGCAGGCGGTCACCTGGATGACATGGCAGTTACCCTGGCCCATCACTTCCGCCTGGCGGGTCAGGCAGAGAGAGCGGCCGCTTACCTTTGCCAGGCGGGTGACCAGGCCCGCCGCCGCTTAGCACTGGAAGAAGCGGTCCATTTCTACCGGTCTGCGCTGGTCTACGGGCAGGAGCAGGATGCCGGCGCCCGGGCTGAAGTGCTGCATAAGCTGGGGGAAACCCTGCTGGCAACGGGAAAATCCCAGGAGGCGATCAAGCACTTATCGGAGGCAGAAATGTCCTACGCTCAGACCGGTAACCCAATCGCCAGGGGCGCTGTGTTGCGCTTGATCGGGCGATCGTATTGGGAACAGGCTGATCGGGCCCGGGCCATGGATCATTACCACAAGGCTCTGACATTACTGGAAGGCGGCCTCGGGGAAGCCGAGCTGGCGCGTGCCATCAGTGCAATCGCCCAGATGGAAATGCTCGGCGACGAGTACGACCAGGCCATTGCCTGGGGCGAACGCGCCCTGGCGCTTGCCAAAAAACATCTGGTGGAGGATGTCGTGATCCATACTTTGACCACGCTGGGGATCTCCAGGGTGGTCAAAGGGGAAATCGAGCAGGGTCTGGCCATGTTGGAGGAGAGCAAAGGACGCGCCCTGGAGCTCGGGTTCCCGCATGACGCCTGCCGGGCTTATACCGGCATTGGCGACTCGTTGTTGCGCCTGGAGCGCTACGCAGAGGCCAGGCAAGTATACGAACAGATGCTGGCTTATTCCCGCAAGGTCCAGGCTGCCATGTTCGAAGGAGTAGCCCTGGTGCATTTGGGATACCTGGATTGGTGGGCCGGGCGCTGGAGGTCAGCGGGTTCACGGCGGCAGGAGATCGTGGCCTGGATGGAGGCCATCCCAGGCCTGTCCATCGCCAGGGTGTGGGCCAGCACTTTCCTGGCTTACACTTACAATGACCTGGGACTGGCGGCAAAAGCCCAGGCCGTACTGGGTGAATATACAATGGTAGCCCGCTCCGCTAATGAACCGCAAACTACCTTGCCCCATCTCAGGGAGCTGGCCCGGCTGTCCCAGGATAAACAGGAGAAGGCCCGGTTGGTTGGAGGAATCCTGGAGATGATCGACAGGGGCGCTACGCCGCGCTACGAAATGCTTCCGGCTTTGGCGCTGGCCTGTACCTGGTTGGCGCAAACTTCAGGGGGAGACGTCTCCGCCCTCGAGCGTCTGGATCGGGCCGCACAGCAAGCGCAGAGCCGGCAATCAACGGCTTCCCTGTTTGAGGTGAGTGGATATGCTGCCGGCCTACGGGGGGATTGGGAACAGGCCGCTTTCAACTATGCGAGTGCAGCCGGGAGTTGGGAGGCGCTGGAGCGTCCTTACGACCTGCTGAGGACGCAGGTGGACCTGGCACAGGCGCTTCAAGAGGCCGGGGATCTACCAGCCGCCCAGCGGGCCCGGCAGAGGGCTCTCTCCCTGGTCGAGCGGCTCGCCGGTGAGCTGGATGAAGAAGAGCAAAGGAGCGCTTTCATGGCTTCTTCTTTGGTCACCCGCATTCGAGGGTCATAGCATCCCCTTTAAATTCAGTTTGCTGGGATCAGCAGGGCAATCTTCCGATCCCGCACATTTCCACCCATTAAACCGCGAAAACCTGACAGTTCCCCAAAATACCGGCCGAAAGAGAGGTGCAGGTAAGATTTTTGGGAGGTATGTGGGGTAGATTCTGGATAAACACTTCAATGGATAACCAGAAAGGAGCCTGAACGATGACCACCCAAATATCAACTCATCTAAATGGCGTCGACCTGGAAAGGTTAGTTGCCACGGTCAACGCGGTCAAGGAAAGCCCTGAGCTGGCTCGCTTCACCTTCCGAGCTCATAACGAATGGACAGGTGGGGGTAGCTCGCGCAGCACCATCCAGGGATTTTATGGTGCAGGACAGCAGGATAGCTCTCGCAGCCGCCCATTTATCCTGGTAGGCGATGAACCTCCAGTACTGCTTGGGGATAACGCCGGCCCAAACGCGGTCGAGGCGGTCCTGCATGCGCTGGCAGCCTGCCTGGCAGTCGGCTTTGCCTACAATGCAGCTGCGCAAGGGATCACGGTCGAGAGCCTGAGCTTCGACCTGGAGGGGGATCTCGACCTGCAAGGTTTCCTGGGGCTCTCCGAAGAGACCCGGGCTGGCTGCGATACCATCCGTCTGACCTACCGGGTCAAGAGCGATGCGCCCAGGCAAAGGATCCTGGAGCTTTGCGAGTACGTCCAGAAGACCTCCCCGCTCCTGGATATCATCCGCAACCCTGTACCTGTCAGCATTCAGATCGCCGATTGATCCTGGAAGGGTAGCCAAGCCATGAAACGGAAAATACTCACTTCAGACACAGGTAAGGGCGCAGCGGCCAACGGGCGACACTGGTGAAGCATAGGGTATCGCTGCGCCCTACCACCGACAAGGAGGGATAGAACATGAACCAATTGAGTGTTCCGCTGGCGCTAGATTTGGGATCCTTGCGCATAGCCATCCAGGATGAGTATGAATTGGTGGCGCTGGAACCGGAACGCGGCTTCCACTTCCACACCGGGCGGCGGCTGGCAAAGCTGCTGGGTTACGCGGATGAATGGCTGGAGAGGATTCCGGAAAGCTCGATCGAATCCTTTGCCGGGACGGGCAACCCCTTCAGCCTGGGGGAACTCAGGCGCGGGGAGAAGGTGGTCGATATCGGCAGCGGGGCTGGGATCGATAGTCTGATCGCGGCCGGGATGGTCGCCCCCGGAGGGCGTGTGGTTGGCGTGGATATGACCCCGGCAATGATCGAGAAAGCCCGCCACGCAACCAGCGAGTCCGGCCTGGGCAACATAGATTTCCGCCAGGGATACGCCGAAGCCTTGCCCGTCGATGACGCCTGGGCCGACGTGGTGATATCGAATGGTGTGCTCAACCTGGTCCTGGATAAGCCAGCGGCCCTCAAAGAGATGCAGCGCGTCCTCAAGCCGGGCGGGCGCCTGCAGATCGGCGATATCCTGGTGCAGAAAGCGGTCCCTGAGAGCGCCAAAAACAAGATCGATCTTTGGACGGGTTGAATTGCCGGTGCTCTGCTGGAAGCAGAGCTTGAGGCAGCTGTTGTTGCGGCCGGTTTTATCGACTTTGAGATCACCTGGAGCGGAGACGTTTTCGCCGGCGCCCCTCAATCATCCAGCGCGGCTGATTTCGGAACGCTAGGGATCAACTTCCGCGCCAGGAAGCCAGGAGCGGTAGGAACCGGCATGAATCTTGGGATGCCCTCCGGGAGGTATCGATGAGCGGCAGGGTCGATCTCTACGACAGTCATTACGCTTCGACTGGAGAGGATGCTTACCGGCAAATCCGAATGGAAACCTATGGGGAAGACCTGGGCCAGACCAGCTGGATTACAGCGGACGAGGCGCGCCGGTTCTTTGCATGGCTGGCGATTCCTTCGCACGCCTCCATGCTGGAGATTGCCTGCGGCTCGGGAGGCCTATCTCTCCTGGCGGCGCGTGAGCTCGGAGCAACCGTCACCGGCGTCGATATCAATGAACAGGCCGTGCGTGCTGCTCGAGAGGTAGCCGGGGATACTGGTGGGCGAGAAGGGCTGCCAGGCAGGATCTCATTCCAGGTGCAGGACGCCTCCAGGCCTCTGCCTTTTGATGAGGAGGCGTTCGACATTGTTTTTTGCAACGATTCGATCAACCACCTTCCGGAGCGCAGCGCGGTGCTGCGGGACTGGTGGAGGCTGCTGAAACCTTCTGGAAAAATCCTGTATACGGACCCCATTATCGCGACGGGGGCCTTATCCAATCATGAGATCGCCGTACGCAGCTCGATCGGCTTTTTCCTTTTCATGCCGCCTGGGGAGAATGAAAGGCTGCTCGAGGCGTGCGGTTTCGAAATCCTGAAAGTCGAGGACGTCACGCAAAGCACAGCCGAGATATCCCTGCGCTGGTACGAATCTCGACGGAGGCGAGAGCAGATCCTGGTGCAGGTTGAGGGACAGGAGCGCTATGATGGCCTGCAAAGGTTCCTGGAAGTCGTGCACCGCCTGGCTTCCGAGCGGCGTCTTTCCCGTTTTGCGTTCCTGGCTGTGAAGCGTCCATAGATCCAGGTGTGTAACCAACCACACAACAAGCGGGTCCTCGGAGAACAACATCTCAGAGGGCCTGATACCGCGTATGTTTCCTGATCGAGTCAGGACAGCAGTCCCATGACCCCGGGACGGGTTGATTTATAAAATGAGTGGGATGTGGTGAATCAAATTGAAGTAGAAGGAGATTGAAAAATGAATGACAGTGTGGATACATCCATATTGCATGCCAGATGGGCTGGGATTTTCCTGCTGGGAACGCTTGCCAGCCAACTCGTCATCAGCGGCAAGACCGTCCGGAATCACGTCTCCAATATCTTCAATAAGTTACAGGTAGTGGACCGGGCTCAAGCCATCATTCGGGCCAGGGATGCAGGCCTGGGAACCTGATCGAGAGTCTCCCCCGCAGGTGCAACTGGCCATCCTTGCCCGTAGTCGTACACGCCAGTGCTTCACTCCAGGTGTGAGCTGATGCTACTCGAGCTTATCGCATCCGGTTTAACGAACCGTGAGATTGCTTCCCAGTTGTATATTGCCATCGGGACCGTCAAGCGCCATTGCTGTTACCCACCCACTGCACCCACTCCAGGTGTGTTTTCACGGCATGGTATAAGCGTTCATCACCTGTTAAGAGCGGCTCATTCAGCTTTTCTGCCAATGCCAGGTAAGTAGCATCGTAAGCGCTGCGCCCAAAACGGCGCGCTAATGGCAGCATCTCACCCCAATCTAGTGGAAAGGTTTCAATCTGAAGCCCTGCAATTGCCTGCATGATCTGGTTAGCTTGATCTGAGCTTATTCTCTCGCGCCTTTCTGCCTGCCATACAGCATTTGCCAACTCGTAAGGCAATAAGTCAGGGGCTTTGAGAACCAGGCTACCTGCGACATGCTCGCGTAGGATTGCTTGTGCATTAGCCTGAGCTTCGTCAGGGAAAAAGGCGCGCAAGATTACACTGGCATCGATGATCATGAGCGCTGCTCCAGCTCGTCGCGCCCCGTGCGATATAGCTCACTTGCCGCGAGATTGGTTTCCCGAAGGGATCGTGAAAGGCTAATTACTTCCAAGTATGCCTGCACTTGGCGTAGTCGGTCATATTCATCAGGATCAATGATAACGCCTACAGGTACGCCGCGCCTCGTAATACGCACAGGGACTCCCTTCTCTACTTGCTTGAGCCAATGAGACAGGCGGTTGTGAGCTTCTGCAATAGAAATGTCCATCTTCAGCGTCTCCAAATAGATACTTTATATAGACAATTATAAACGCTATTTTATTTTTTTGTCCCCTTTTTGATCTGTGATCATGCGCATTCGATTTCTTGAAGCCGAGTGCTTCCTTAGCACAAGCTTCAGCATAAAGAAAATCAATAGTGCTGATTGACATTCACCCCCAGTTTATTTATACTAGGACTGTAAACAATCGGGGCGTTATCTAGAGTACGAGTTCCATACACTCCATATTTCTATTAAGTTCGACCGTATACAGGCAGCCTATGCCGGTACACCGGGTTCGTGAAACTCCACTGTTTACCATCCAGCGACAGGCAAGACGAAGGGCGAGCTTCGCCCGGGTCTTGCCGTCTAAGCGCGCTTCCAAGCCTGAGGGCGCGGTATTATCGTTTAAGGAGGGGTAGTGATGAAAGCTAAACAGTTCGTTTCTGCCATTGTCTTGCTGGCGATGTGCCTCGGCCTGCTCAACCCGCTGGTTCCGGCGTTGGCGCCTCAACCAGCCCTGGCTGATCACACACCTGATCCGAGTAATGTCACTATCGTTGGTAGCATGCAGAGCGAGCTGGGCTGCCCTGGTGACTGGCAGCCGGACTGTGCAGCCACCTATCTTACCTACGATAACGAGGACACAGTCTGGCAAGGCGCGTTTAATTTGCCTGAAGGTAGCTGGGAGTACAAGGCTGCCTTGAACGGGTCCTGGGGTGAGAATTACGGGCTAAACGCCACCCGAGATGGACCGAATATCCCCCTCTCCCTGGCTGGCGCGACCACGGTCAAATTTTATTACGATCACGCAACCCATTGGATCACGGACAACCAGAATTCCATCATCGCTACCGTCCCCGGCAGCTTCCAGTCCGAGCTGGGCTGCTCCAGCGATTGGGATCCCGGTTGCCTGCGCTCCTGGCTGCAAGACCCGGACGGCGATGGGATCTACGCCTTCTCGACCAGCGCCATCCCTGCCGGAGTCTATGAAGCCAAGGTCACCATTAACGAATCGTGGGATGAAAACTATGGCGTGGGAGGTTTACCCGGTGGCGACAATTACACCTTTTCCGTCCCGTCCGGCGCCCGGGTCAGCTTCTCCTACGATCCAACCACGCATCTCCTTGCCATCACCGCCGAGACCGGGTTGGAACCCGGTGATGAAGAGCTGGTGCGCGATCCGCTGCGCACTTCCGCTGCCAACCAGGTTTTCTACTTCACCATGACCGACCGCTTCGCCAATGGCGATCCGTCCAATGATACGGGCGGCAGCTCGAGCAGCGACCCGCTGGTGCACGGTTTCCTTCCTACGGATAAGGGCTATTATCACGGCGGAGACCTGGCAGGGCTAACGGAAAATCTGAGCTACCTCGATGAGCTGGGCGTGACCGCCATCTGGCTCTCGCCCCCCTTTACTAACCGCTGGGTGCAGGGCGACGGCACGATCGCAGGCTCATCGGCCGGCTATCACGGCTACTGGCAGGTCGACTTCACCCAGATCGACCCGCACTTCGGCACGAACGCTGAGATGCAGGCTTTCATCCAGGCTGCCCATGATCAGGATATGAAGGTCTTCTTCGATGTGATCCTCAACCATACCGCGGACGTCATTTCTTACCAGGAGGGCCAGTTCAGCTACAGGAACAAGGCCGATTACCCCTACCGGGATGCAGATGGCAACCTCTTCGATGACCGGGATTACGCAGGAACGGAAACTTTCCCTCCGCTCGACCCGGCTATCAGCTTCCCCTACACACCTATCTTCCTCGATCCGCAGGATGCGACCGCCAAGACACCGGCCTGGTTGAACAACCTAACTTATTACCACAACCGTGGCGATACCAACTTCGCGGGGGAGAGCTCGACTTACGGCGATTTTTACGGTCTGGATGACCTGTTTACCGAGCACCCGGTGGTGGTGAGTGGTTTGATCGAGATCCACAAAGACATCATCACCCAATTCCAGGTGGACGGCTTCCGGGTAGATACGGTAAAGCACGTCAATGACGAGCTGTGGGAGCAGTTCGTGCCTGAGATCCTGGAGCATGCTGCTGTTCAGGGCATCCCGGACTTCTACCTGTTTGGCGAGGTCTTCGAAGGGGACCCGGCCTTAGCCAGCCATTACACGACCACGCTGCCCTTCCCGGCAGTTCTTGATTTCGGCTTCGACGGGGCTGCCAGGGGATTTGCAACCGCTTCCGCCTCGACGGACAGCCTGCGAGATTTCTTCGCCTCGGATGATTATTACACCGATGACGACAGCAATGTGTACGGCATCGTCAAGTTCACCGGCAACCACGATATCGGCCGCCTGGGTTATTCGATCGACTCGAATAACCCAGGCGCGCTGGATAGCGAGAGGCTGGCGCGCTCGAAGCTGGCTACGGCCTTGATGTACTTCAGCCGCGGCGCACCGATCCTGTACTACGGCGATGAGCAGGGCTTCACCGGCGACGGGGGTGACAAGGACGCCCGCCAGGATATGTTCCCCAGCAAGGTAGCGGGTTACAATGACGATAACCTGATCGGCACAAACGCGACGACAGCAGACGATAACTTTGATCCCGGCCACCCCCTCTACCAGGCTTTCAGCGAATACGCTTCTCTGCGGCAGGAGCACCTGGCGCTGCGCCAGGGCGCCCAAATCCACCGCTACAGCCAGGATGCCCCCGGTATCTACGCATTCTCGCGCATCGAGCGGAATGAGCAAATCGAGTATATCGTAGCCCTTAACAACAGCCTGAGCCCGGCTTCGGCCAGCTTCCAAACGGAGACTCCCAACGCCGCTTTCAGCCGGATCTACCCCGAGGGAGCAGCCGTTATAAGCTCCGACGCCGGTGGCTGGATCAGCCTGGACCTGCCAGCCCTGGATTTCGTTATTTATAGGGCTGAAAGCCCGGTTGCGTTACCGGAGATGGCAGCCGGTATCTCGATCCACACGCCCGCGCCCGGCTCCACCGTTGGCGGGCGATTCGAAATCGGCGCTACGCTGGATACGAGCGCTTACGCCGAAGTGACCTTCGCGGTCTCAGTGGACGGCGTCGATTACCAGGTCATCGGTGTGGACGATAACGCCCCTTACCGGGTCTTCTACAACGCAGCCGGTTTCCCAGACGGCACGGAGCTCACCTTCAAGGCCATCCTGCGCGACCTGGCCGGAAACCTGAACGCCGACCAGGTCACGGTCTTTGCCGAGCAGGAAACGCCACCCAGCGGTGGGCCCGCCTACGCCATCCTGCACTACAACCGCCCGGACGGCGACTATGGCGACCATACTACGGGCGATTTCAACGACTTCTGGGGCTTGCACCTGTGGGGCGATATCCAGGAGACGATCGACTGGGCCGCTCCAAAGCCATTCCTGGGGGAGGACGAGTATGGACGCTTCGCCTGGGTCCAGTTAGCTCCCAATGCAGATGAGGTCGGCTTCATCGTGCACCGCGGCGATACCAAGGACGGCACGCAGGAAGACCGCTTCTTTAACCCCTCCCTTACCCCAGAGATCTGGCTGAAGGCGGATGATGCCACAACATATACCTCGCAGGCCGAGGCTCAGGGTTATGTGACGGTTCACTACCATAACCCGAATGGCGATTACAGCGGCTGGGGCTTGCACTTGTGGGGCGATGCCATTCATCCCGACGAGGTTACGGATTGGGAAGAACCCAAGCTGCCCACCGGTACGGACGATTTCGGCCTATACTGGGATATTGCCATTGTGGACGCCTCCCAGGCGGTCAACTTCATCATCCACAGGGGCGACGAGAAAGATCCCGGCCCCGACCAGAGCTTTATCCCCCAGGAGGACGCTACGGTATGGATTATGTCTAGCGATGAAAGCATCTACAAACAAAAAGGCGCCGCGCTTGGCTTCGCCACCCTACACTATCATCGCCCGGCCGGCGACTACGGCAACTATGACAGCGAGGACTTCGCCGACTTTTGGGGCTTACATACCTGGGGCGGAGCCGAAGACCCCGGTTGGACTACCCCTCGAAAACCGGTAGCCTTCGATACCTTTGGTCCAGTTTTCGAAGTACCCCTCTTTTCAGACGCACAGGAGATGGGCTATATCTTCCACCGGGGGGATGAGAAGGACCCCGGCCCTGACCAGTTCCTGAACTTTGCACAACACGGTTATGAGGTCTGGCAGCTGCAAGGCGCAGACCCAGAGAACCCGTATATCCTTCCGGTAACGTTCACCGGCGGACCGGTGATTGGGAATATCAACGAACAGCGCGCTTATTGGGTGAGCGACGATCGGATCGCCTGGGGTGCTGCTGAAGATCCCGGGCATATCTACAGCCTGCACTACGCCGCTGAGGGTGGGCTGGTGGCAACCGAGACAGGGGTTTCTGGAGGAAGCGCGCTTATCCTGCAGCGCGATCCTGCCGGATTGCCGGATGATGTAAAAGAGAAATTCCCCCATCTGGCGGCGCTGCCAGCCCTGCTGATCAGCCCGGAGGACCTGCCCCTGGTTCCGGAGATCTTGAAAGGCCAGATGGCGGTGTCAGCGGTGAACGCCGAGGGTGACTCGGTAGCTGCCACCGGTTTGCAGATCCCTGGGGTGCTGGACGACCTGTACACCTACAGTGGGGAGTTGGGCGTGAGCTGGGATGGCGACTTACCGACCATCCGGGTTTGGGCGCCGACTGCCAAATCCGTGATCCTGCACCTGTTCCCTGACTCGGACCCGTCCACCCCGCCTGACCCGTTGCCGATGCAGCTCGACCCGGCTACAGGGGTATGGTCGATCACCGGTGAAGCAGGCTGGAAAGGACAGTTCTACCTGTACGAGGTGGAGGTATACGTGCATTCTACCGGGCAGGTGGAGCAGAACCTGGTCACCGACCCTTATTCTCACAGCCTATCCATGAATAGCACCCGCAGCCAGATCGTTGACCTGCGCGACGCGGCCCTCAAGCCAGCGGGTTGGGAAACTGTGGAGAAACCCGAACTGGCTGCTCTAGAGGATATCAGCATCTACGAGATCCACGTGCGCGATTTCAGCGTGCACGATCCATCCGTGCCTGAAGACTTGAAGGGTACCTTCAAAGCCTTCACCTTGCCGGACAGCTATGGCATTCAACACCTGCGCGCCCTCGAGCAGGCTGGCCTGACCCACCTGCACCTGTTGCCGACCTTCGATATCGCTACCATCAACGAGGACAAGTCGACCTGGGAGACGCCCGATCCAGAACTTCTGGCAAGCTTCCCACCCGATTCGGACCAGCAGCAGGCATTAATCGGAGAGCTGCGCGATCAAGACCCCTTCAACTGGGGCTACGATCCCTTCCACTTTACCACGCCAGAGGGTTCCTACAGCACAGATCCGGACGGCCCGGCGCGGGTCGTAGAGTACCGGGAGATGGTCCAGGCGCTGAACCAGATGGGGCTGAGGGTGGTCATGGACGTAGTCTATAACCATACCAACGCCTCCGGGCAGGATGAGAAGTCCGTGCTGGACAAAGTGGTGCCAGGCTATTACCACCGCTTGAACGAGCGCGGGGCGGTCGAGACCAGCACCTGCTGTGCGAATACCGCCAGCGAGCACCATATGATGGAAAAGCTGATGATCGACTCGCTGCTCACCTGGGCGGTAGAGTATAAAGTGGATGGCTTCCGCTTTGACCTGATGGGCCACCATATGAAATCCAATATGCTCAACGTGCGCGCTGCGCTAGATGCCCTGACGCTAGAGGAACACGGGGTGGACGGTAAATCGATCTACCTGTACGGTGAGGGCTGGAACTTTGGGGAAGTGGCGAACAACGCCCGCGGCGTCAACGCTACCCAGACCAATATGGCGGGCACCGGCATCGGTGTCTTCAACGATCGCCTGCGGGATGCGGTGCGCGGCATCGGACCGTTCGAAAGCGGGGCTGGATTGCTGGATAAGCAGGGTTTTGCCAACGGCAGCTACTACGACTCCAAGCCCAGCGTGCCCGGCTCACCGGAGAACCAATTGGACCGCCTGCTGCTGCAAAGCGACCAGGTGCGCGTGGGCATGGCTGGCAACCTGCGGGATTACCTGTTCATCGACCGTTTTGGGGACCTGGTCACCGGCGCGGACGTGGACTATAACGGCTCGCCGGCCGGATACACCCTGGACCCGCAGGAGGAGATCACCTATATCTCCAAGCACGACAACCAGACCCTGTTCGATATCAACGTCTTTGCAGCCCCACAGGCGACCAGCATGGAGGACAGAGTGCGCATGCAGAACGTTGGTCTGAGCACGGTGCTGTTGGGGCAGGGTATACCCTTCCTGCATGCCGGTAGCGACCTGTTGCGCTCGAAATCGCTGGACCGGGACAGCTACAATTCCGGCGATTGGTTCAATAAGCTGGACTTTACCTACCAGGAGAATAACTTCGGGGTTGGGCTGCCGCCAGCCTGGGCCAACGAGAGCAGCTGGAGCGTTATGCGCCCCTTGCTGGCCGACCCGGCTTTGAAAGCAAACCAGGAACATATCACCCGCATGGCAGAGATGACCCGAGAGTTGTTGGCTATTCGTTATAGCTCCCGGCTCTTCCGTTTGGAAACCGCCGATGAAATCCAGGCGCGAGTGTCTTTCCTGAACACCGGCCCCGAGCAGCTGCCCGGGCTGATCGTCATGGCGCTATCGGACAAGCTGGACGAAGACCTCGATCCGGTCTTCGAGTCGATCGTGGTGCTGATCAATGCCAATGATGAGGCGCAAGTCTTCCAATCCACGGGTTTGACAGGCACCCGCCTGGTGCTGCACCCCGTGCAGCGGGTTTCGGTCGAACCGCTGGTGACGACCAGCAGTTTCGAGCGGGCAGCTGGCGAATTCGAAATCCCCGGGCGCACGACGGCCGTCTTCGTTGAGTACGCCCGCCCGCAGGAGCGTATCGAGACCTTGATCAAGGAAGTACAGGGGTTGTATGAACAGGGGATCCTGAACCGGGGCCAGACCAATTCGCTGGTGGGCAAGCTGGAGGTAGCCATCCGTTCACTGGATCGCAACCGGCCGGTCCCGGCTGTAAACCAGCTGGACGCCTTTATCCGGGAAGTGGAGAGCCAGTTGGAGGAGGGCGTCCTCGCTTCGGAACAGGCCCAACCCCTGATCGAGGCAGCCCAGGATATCATCTGGCAGATCGAGAACGGGGCGTAAGAGAATCCTGAAAGAGCCAGATGTAGAGAGCTGAATTGTGTCAATACGAGGAGAGAGAACGTGAAATATCTATCTTTATTGGTTGTAATCCTGTTATGGACCATTTTGGCGGGCTGCACCGACGCCGGCCCAACACCGGCGCTTACCGAGCCGCCTGGGGAAGTATTCTCCAGCCCGAATGGTGAGCTGGTAGAGACTGCCCGCCCGGATAGCCCAGTCCCTGAGACAGGGCAAGAGGCAGTTGAAACCACCCCACCGCTGGCTCCCATGGAAATCCCTGAGACGGATGCCAGGCAAGAGGGTGTATTACCAGAGCTTCCCCCTTGTAGTGGGGTGCTTACCTCTTCAAATATGGAGGGTCCGTACTATACGGCCGGAGCGCCGCAGCGCACCAGCCTGATCGAACCGGGCATGCCGGGCACCCCGATCCTGATCCTCGGGAGGGTGTTCGACCGGGACTGCAACCCCCTGGCGGGAGCAAAGGTCGATTTCTGGCAGGCGGACATGAATGGGGTCTACGATAACGCCGGCTATACCTTACGCGGGTACGCAATCACCGGGGAGGACGGTTATTATGATATGGAGACGATCGAGCCCGGCCTGTACACGGGGCGTCCCCCTCATATCCACGTGAAGGTGTTCGCTGCCCAGGGCAGTGAGCTGCTCACCACCCAGCTATACTTCCCCGGCAGTGAGGGCTCTCGAGATGTTGCGGCTGCGCCAGACCTGTTGGTCAGCTATGCCGGTCAGGATGAGGCAGGCCGAGAGCTGGTCTTCTTCAATTTCGTTGTGGCTGAGTGACCCATGGATTATGGCTGCTAAGAAGCAGCTGGCTGCTAAGGTGCAGCTCAGATTACCCAGATCGTAACAATTTATGGGAGGAACTTGCCGAAACCTTTGAAGGCTCCGGAGACGCCTTTGCCTATCCCCTCCAGGGCCCCGCATCCGGCCAGCGATAGCATCATGGATATATAGAACAGTCTGCGATACACTTTAACCCACATCGTCTCCTCCAGGTATAATCCGGTATAATTTCAATCACTTTCATTATCGCGCCAACCCGTCTATTAAATCAAGCGCTGGTCGTTACGCGCTTCTACAGGCATGCCTTGAACATCATCCTCCAAAACATTTTGTTGGGTCTCTCCATCGCTGCACCGATCGGGCCGGCCAGTATTGCTATTCTTAAGAGCGGCTTCCGGGGCGGGTTCGTGCCGGCCATCACGGTCGCCCTGGGAGTGGTCAGCGCAGACGTTACCTACGTGGTCGTGGCATATTTTGGCCTGGCTCGCTTTATCACCATCCCGACCGTGAAGACGCTGATCTTGTTCTTCGGCATGCTGGTCCTGGCTTACCTGGGCTTCCTGACCATCAAAGACGCCTCCAAGACAAAAGATGTAGAGGCCGTCGAGCCCCGGGCCCAGAAGAACCTGTATTTCCAGGGCTACGCCGTCAATATCTCCAACCCGATGGCCGTCGTATGGTGGTTGGGAGTAATCGGTTCGGTCCTGGCAACTTCTACGCAAGCCTCGAGTAACCTGGTTACTTTGTTATACACCCTGACCATTGTGGTGGGGATCCTGATCTGGCATACCGGGCTTTCAATCGTCTCGCACTTCAGCAAGCGGGTCTTCAGCAGCAGCGTGATCAAATATATCTCGATCTTCAGTGGCCTGGTGCTATTCGGCTTTGCCCTACGCTTCGGCTACAACGCGTTGTTATCGCTGCGCTAAAGAATAACTTCCCACGAGCTCCAAGCATTTCACACCCGGCCTGCTTGCCGGGAGGCGCGAGTTGGGGTATAAATATTTCAGGTATCCCTCATTCAGAACCATCGCCAGATATCAATCAGGAGCAAAGATAATGAAAGCTGCCTACCCCTTAGCTCATAAGGATTTCCAATCCCTGGCTGCGCCGGGGCGCATCTTGCTCGGGCCGGGTCCCAGCATGGCTCACCCGCGTGTGCTGGAGGCGATGAGCCAGCCCCTTGTGGGGCACCTGGACCCTTATTTTTTGCAGGTCATGGACCAGGTCCAGGAGATGCTGCGCTACGTTTTCCAGACGCGCAACCCGTTGACGCTGGCTGTGTCCGGGACAGGCACAGCCGCTATGGAAACGGCGGTGGCCAATATGGTCGAGCCGGGGGATGCGGTGCTGGTATGCGCCAACGGTTATTTTGGTTTGCGTATAGCCGAGATGGTCGAGCGCTACGGTGGCTCATTGACCCTGCTTAAGCGTCCCTGGGGCGAGGTCTTCGAGCTGGATGAGATCGGAAAGGCACTGGAAGATAGCCAGGCTAAGTTGGTCGCCATCGTGCACGCTGAGACTTCCACCGGAGCGCTCCAACCTCTGCAGGGGTTGGCAGAGATCGTCCACAACCACGGCGCAGTGCTGATCGTGGATGCGGTTACCTCACTGGGTGGGATCCCCCTACTCGTGGACGAATGGGACCTGGACCTGGTATACAGCGGCACGCAGAAATGCCTGGGCTGCTCGCCGGGACTGGGACCGGTCACCTTGAGCGCGCGTGCTGTCGAGCGCCTGCACGCCCGGCAAACCCCTGTCCGTAACTGGTACCTGGATCTGAGCGGGTTGGAGAAGTACTGGGGACCGGAGCGCGTCTACCACCACACCGCTCCGATCAGCGCTCTCTACGGGCTTCATGAAGGCCTGCGCCTGGTAGCTGAGGAAGGCCTGGAAGGGCGCTGGGAGCGCCACCGGCGCCACGCCGAGCTGTTCTGGGAGGGTCTGGAGGCGATCGATCTGGTCTGCCACGTGCCGCCTCAAAACCGTTTGCCTTCACTTACAACTGTGCGTATCCCACAGGGCGTGGACGACCTGCAAGTCCGTAAGCGCTTGCTAGAGGAATACAATATCGAGGTCGCAGGCGGCTTCGGGGAGCTGAAAGGGGTGGTCTGGCGAGTCGGCTTTATGGGTTACTCGTCGCGGCAGGAGAACGTCCGCCTGCTGTTGAAGGCGCTGGAGGAACTGGTCAGGTAGCACGCCTGTTATAGCCGAATCAACCAGACCTGCATGTTTAGTCTGAAATACCCTCCGGAATTCAGGTCCGGCGGGAGAGCTTGCGTGGTTTCCGGGAAATCCGTTTGCCTTTCTTTTTATAATCCTGTCGCCGTTCGGGAGGCTGCTGCTCGCGCGGCGACGCTACCCGGATGCGCGCGTCCCGGCTACGGATCGTAACGCCTTCCATGCGCTCCAGTACCTGGTTGAGATACTGGGCAGGCACTTCCACAAAACTGAAATGATCGTGAATATCGATAGCGCCGATCAGGCTCCCCGGCAGGTCGGCTTCGTTGGCAATGGCGCCGACGATATCGCCTGGGCGGACGCCGCTTTTACGACCGGCATCGATAAACAGGCGCGTCATACCGTCCACTGGCAGTGCTGCTTCCTCCGGCACGGGCTCCAGAAAGACCTCCAAAGGCTTGTCTCCGCGGGCCAGACGTGCGGATGCGGCGGCAATCTCAGCCAGGTCGCAGCCGCTCTCGAGGGCCAGCTCTTCGACCAGGTTTAGATACAAATCTAGATCTTCCTCTTCCAGGGTCTTCAGGATGCGTTGTTTGAAGAGCGCGATACGACGGGCCGCCACATCTGCTTTGCTGGGCACTTTTTCGGGCTCGATACGCTGGTGGGTAAAGCGCTCGATCTCGCGCAGCATCCGATTCTGGCGAGGGGTTACAAACAAGACCGCTTTGCCTGCGCGACCGGCCCGCCCGGTACGCCCGATACGATGTACATATGCCTCGCTGTCGTAGGGGATATCGTAGTTGATCACCAGGCTGATACGCTCCACATCCCAACCGCGGGCAGCCACATCTGTGGCGACGACGATTTCGAGCTGCCCGCTGCGCAGCCTGCGGATGACATTCTCGCGCTGTGGCTGGTTCATGTCTCCATGCATGGCCTCGGCTGCATAGCCGCGCGCCTGCAGTTTCTCTGCTAATTCTGCTGTACGTATCTTGGTACTGGCAAAGATCAGGACTGCCTCACCCGGTGCGGCTTCCGTCTCCAGTACGTTCGTCAGTGCGTTCAGTTTCTGATGATCGGTGACGATCAGGTAGCGCTGTTGTGTGGTGGGCACGGTCATGGTTTTGTGCTCGATCTCGACATAAGTTGGGTCCTGCAGGTAACGATCGGCGATGCGACGGACCTCCTTTGGCATGGTGGCCGAAAAGAGCGCTTTCTGAACTCCTCCAGGCGCCTGGGAAAGAATCCATTCCACATCTTCCAGGAATCCCATGCGCAACATCTCGTCAGCCTCATCCAACACGACCATTTTGAGAGAGGCCAAGCTTAGCGTGCCACGCCGCAGGTGATCCATGATGCGACCGGGAGTCCCCACCACGACCTGAACCCCGCTCTGCAATCGCCGGATCTGTGTCTGAATCGATTGCCCGCCGTATATCGGCACGGTGCGCAGGTTGCCCAGTCGCTTGCTGTAGGTATGAAGGGCTTCCGCCACCTGGATACCCAGCTCCCGGGTGGGTGTCAGTACCAGCGCCTGGACTGTTTTCTGGTTTGGATCAAGCTTTTGCAAGATGGGTAAGGCAAAGGCGGCTGTCTTCCCGGTTCCTGTTTGGGCCTGGCCAATCACGTCCCGCCCTTCCATCAGGAGCGGAATGGTCTTGATTTGGATGGGAGTAGGCGCTTCATACCCCACGTCGTCAATTACTTGCATCAATTCGGGTTGTAAGCCAAACTGTTCGAAAGTCTCTAGTTTTGTATCCATTGATCGTTTCCACCCATATTCGTTTTGAAACAGCTACGCCAGCCCTGAGGGATTGCCAGGCCGGAGCAGGCTGTTTTTGAGCTTGAACTTTACCGGTATAAGTTCTTAATCAGGCTTGTGTTATCTTCAACAAGCAGACAATCCCCCTCAGGAAAATTATACAATAATTTGCATTAGAAGGCGGATCATAGATTATACTTGGTGGGCAAGGCTGGCACTGACCTCCAACGACCTCCGCTATAAGGCAGTTACCCTGTATGTCCCCCACCGGCATCCTCCAGCGTTACCGCAACCTGATCCATCTCCCCGAAACCTCACCAACCATCACCTTGCTGGAGGGGGACACGCCCTTGATCCCTGTCCCTCGCCTGGCCAAAGAGATGGGCGGCGGCTTCGAGCTGTGGGTCAAATTCGAGGGGCTGAACCCGACCGGATCATTCAAAGACCGCGGCATGACTGTGGCCATCAGTGAGGCTGCCGGGCGGGGAGTGAAATCCGTCATCTGCGCTTCAACTGGCAATACGGCTGCCTCGGCGGCCGCCTATGCTGCCAGAGCCGGCATGCAGTCGATCGTTTTGATCCCGGAAGGCAAGGTAGCGGCTGGAAAGCTGGCCGGCGCAGTCGCCTACGGCGCCAGGGTTGTCCAGGTGCAGGGTTCCTTCGATGAGGCGCTCGGCCTGGTGCTGGCGGTGACTGAAAAAAGCCCCATCGCCCTGGTCAATTCGCTCAACCCCTACCGCCTGGAAGGTCAAAAGACGGCTGCCTTCGAGATTTGCGATGCCCTGGGATCGGCCCCGGACCTACTATGCCTGCCGGTAGGAAATGCCGGGAATATCACCTCCTACTGGATGGGGTTTCAGGAGTATAACAACGCCCGGGGTACAGGCCTGCCACGCTTGTTGGGCGTGCAAGCTGAAGGCGCGGCGCCGTTGGTGTTGGGGCAGGCAGTGGACAAGCCAGAAACGGTAGCGACAGCCATCCGTATCGGGCGCCCGGCGCGTGGCGAGCAGGCCTTGAAGGCAGCGGAGGAATCCGGGGGGCGCATCGTGGCTGCCAGTGACGCAGCAATTTTAGAGATGCAGCGTCGCCTGGCTGGGGAGGGTGTTTGGGTGGAGCCGGCTTCCGCAGCCGGACTGGCAGGCCTGGCAGGGGAAATCCAGCAGGGGAGGTTGGATATGAAAGGCCAGCGTGTGGTAGCCGTTTGCACAGGGCATGGGCTGAAAGACCCAGGCATCATCATGGGCCAGATGCTCGCCCCGCTGATCATTCCGGCCCGTCTGGAAGCCATCGAGGAGCTGCTATGACGCTACTGAAGGCGACTTGAGGGGGGAATATACTTATAAATAAGAGGAAATAAGTGACATTTAGCAGGGGACAATCAAAGAGAACGTCATTGACTGGCGGATGCGATTTTCATATACTTCAATAAGCAATCAACCGAATTTCTATTTAGGACCACACAGTAACAAAGGGGAGCAGCTAAGATGATGACAGACATTTACCGGTTGGGCATCGATATCGGATCGACCACTGCTAAAATCGTGGTCTTGAATCCTGCCGGCGAGAGGGTCTTTTCGGCCTACCGCCGGCACAATACCGAGACACTGGCCTCGACGAGAGCCTTGGTGGAAGAAGCCCGCCGGACACTGGGGGATGTGCAGGTACAGGTGCTCCTGACCGGTTCGGCGGGGATGGGGCTGTGCGAAAAATTCAACCTGCCTTTCGTTCAGGAAGTAATAGCCTCGGCCGAAGTCATTCACCAGCTGTACCCCAATGTGAATACGCTCATGGATATTGGCGGTGAAGACGCCAAGTTGATTTTCCTTGACGGAGGCCAGCCGGATATTCGCATGAATGGAGCCTGTGCAGGTGGCACTGGCGCCTTCATCGACCAGATGGCGACGCTGTTGAACGTGCCCATTTCGCAGCTGGATGAGCTCGCCTCCCAGCATTCATCCGTCTATCCCATCGCTTCGCGTTGTGGGGTCTTCGCCAAGACCGACGTGCAAAACCTGCTCAGCCGGGATACAGCAAGGGAGGATATCGCCGCCTCCATCTTCAATGCTGTCGTTTTTCAGACGCTGGCTACCCTGGCGCGCGGCCACAAGGTCAACCCGGTGGTCTTGTTTGCTGGCGGGCCGCTGACCTTCTTACCGCAGCTCAAACAGGCCTTTGTGAAAACGCTCGAGCTTGCCCCTGGAGAATGGCTGGAAGTGGAGCACGCCGAATTGCTCTCGGCCTGGGGGGCCGCTTTGGTAGCCGGACGGGAGGCCGGGCAAGCAGACGGTCAAAAATCCTATGCGCTTACCGAGCTATGCGGATTGCTGGATAGCATTCCATCGTTTGGGGATAAAGAAGGCCGGCTGGCGCCGCTCTTCTCCAGCCAGGCAGAATTTCAGGAGTGGGAGCTGGGACGCCAACGGCACAGGGTCGAAGCGGTGACTGCAAATGAAGTGAGTGGCGAATGTTTCCTGGGAATCGACTCGGGCTCTACAACCACAAAGATCGTACTGGTCGATGAACGGGGACGGCTCTTCTTCGAGCATTACCAGGGCAACGATGGCAATCCAATCGGGGCGGTGCAGGCAGGGCTTGAAAAGCTGCGTTGCATGTTTGCCGGCTTGCCAAAGCCGCCCAGGATTGCCCGCTCCGCAGCCACCGGCTATGGCGAAGACCTGATCCGGGCTGCTTTCGGCTGCGACCAGGGCATCGTGGAGACGTTGGCGCATTTCAGGGCTGCGCGCGCTTTCGATCCCCAGGTCTCCTTTATCCTGGATATCGGCGGGCAGGACATGAAGGCCATCTTCGTGCGGGACGGGCACGTCCAGCGCATCGAGATCAACGAGGCCTGCTCTTCCGGTTGCGGGACGTTTATCGAGACCTTCGCCCGCTCGTTAGGACAGGACGTTTCATCCTTCGCCCGCCAGGCCTGCCAATCCAATGCGCCCTGCGATCTGGGTACCCGCTGCACGGTGTTTATGAACTCGAGCGTCAAACAATCGCTGCGGGAGGGCGCCCAGGTGGGCGATATCTCTGCCGGCCTGGCCTATTCGGTGATCAAGAACGCTTTGCACAAAGTGTTAAGGATCACGGATACCTCCGTACTGGGCGAGCATATCGTCGTACAGGGTGGGGCCTTCCGAAACCCTGCCATCCACAAGGCGCTAGAGCGGGTGTTGGATGTGGCGGTGGTCTGCCCGGACAAAGCCGAGCTGATGGGCGCTCTTGGGGCGGCCTTGGAGGCGCGCGCTACTCACCTGTGCCTGACGCGGGAGGGTAACAAGCCGTCCAGGGATGGGTTCCATCTGGATGACCTGGCCTTAGCCAGCCAGTACCGGATGCAGTCCCTGCGTTGTCGCGGCTGTGAAAACACATGCGCAATAACCAAATTGACCTTTAGTAACCAGAATGTCTTCTACACCGGTAACCGCTGTGAGCGGACCTTCAGCAACCGGGGGAGGAAAGTCGAGCGCGGCGCGAACTTGTACGCTCGGAAGCGCGAACTGCTCTTCGACCGGCCGGTTGTGCCGCCTGGCGACTCCCGCCTGACGATCGGTATACCGCGTGCGCTAAACTTCTATGAAAATTACCCGTTCTGGTGCACGCTATTCGGGGAGAGTGGGATCAGCGTGCGGCTGTCCGATCCTTCCAGCAATGCGCTCTTCGAGAGCGGAGCCCGCACGGTCATGTCTGAAAATATCTGTTT
>CAZAQS010000011.1:0-42668 GCA_964486825.1 uncultured Anaerolineaceae bacterium
TGCTGGCGCGCGGCCATATCCTGGTGGAAGGCGTGCCCGGTCTGGCAAAGACGATGGCTATCAAGACATTGGCGGAGGCGATAGGTTGCGAGTTTAAGCGTATCCAATTTACTCCCGACCTGGTACCTGCCGACCTGGTAGGCACTCGCATCTACAATCAAAAGACGGGGGAATTCAACACCTCCCTGGGGCCGGTATTTACAAACCTCCTGCTTGCCGATGAGATCAATCGCGCCCCGGCCAAGGTGCAGAGCGCTTTACTGGAAGTGATGCAGGAGCGCCAGGTGACCATTGGCCGCGAGACCTTTCAGGTCCCCGATCCCTTCCTGGTGCTCGCAACCCAAAACCCAATCGAAACGGAAGGCACTTACGCCCTTCCAGAAGCCCAGGTCGACCGCTTCATGCTGAAAGTGCTCGTTGGGTATCCTACAGCAACAGAGGAATTCGTTATTGTGGAGCGTATGACCGGGTTCCTGGAAAAAGTGCAAGAGGTGCTGAGCTCCGAGGAGCTCTTAGAGCTACAGCGACAGGCTTATAAAGTATACGTTGACCCAGCCCTGATCGAGTTTGCGGTCCGCCTGGTATCCGCCACCCGGCAGCCGGCTGAGGTCGGATTGAAAGAGCTGGAACCTTATATCTTGTTCGGGGCCAGCCCACGAGCTTCGATCAACCTGATCCTGACCGCTCGCGCCCTGGCCTTCGTCCGAGGGCGTAATTACGCGCTACCCCAGGACCTCCTGGATATGACACTGGATATACTGCGGCATAGGCTGGTGCCATCGTATGAAGCGCTTTCTGACAACCTGACCAGTGATGACTTGCTGAAAAAAATCCTCGATCGCATCCCTGTCCCGGCGGTGCCACTCCATGAGCACATTCATGTCCGCGAGAACGCCTGAGCGCCAGACTCCCGAACGCATCCTGCAACGCCTCGAATGGCAGGTTATCCGGCGCCTGGACGGGCTATTGCAAGGAGATTACCGTAGCCTGTTCTATGGGTATGGTGTAGATTTTGCCGACTTGCGCGAATACCAACCCGAAGACGATATTCGTTATATCGATTGGAATGTCACCGCCAGAATGGATACGCCGTATGTACGCCAATATATCGAGGATCGCGAGATCACAGCCTGGTTTTTACTCGATCTAAGCGCTTCAATGGATTTTGGCGTTGCTCAAAATTTTAAGCAGGCTGTACTGACCGACTTCGTGGCCACCTTTGCGCGGCTGCTCACTCGTCACGGGAACCGTGTAGGTGCTTTGTTCTACACTGGCCAAAGCTTGCCTCGCTCTGGTTCAATTTCAAACGGTCGCAAGCCCGCCCGGCAAGGGCTGGACCTGGTAATCCCTGCCAGCGGTGGTCGCAACCATGTGTTGCGCCTGATCAACGATCTGCTCAGGCAGACCCTTCACGAACAGGACTCCAGGCAGGCTACTTTCACAAACCTGGCCACCCTCATCGAGGGAGGCCTGCATATCCTTAAAAAACGTTCTCTTGTATTCGTGATCTCGGATTTCTTCAGTGCGCCTGGTTGGGATCGTCCCCTGCGCCTGCTCAATCAGCGCCATGAAGTCCTGGGTATCCGGATTTTGGATCCACGTGAGCTGGAGCTTCCCGAGATCGGTCCCATTATTATCGAAGACGCCGAATCCGGGGAGCAGGTGTATGTAGATACATACGACAAGGGTTTCCGGGGCCGTTTCCGCGAGGTGGTAAAACAACATGAAGACGAATTAAACGCCACCTTCTCCCGGGCAGGGATAGACCTGTTGTCTATTTCAACGGATGATGACCTGGTTCGCTCCATCATGCGCTTTGCCTCCATACGAAAACAACGCCCAGGCAAGCGTGTATCTGGCGTATATACCCGGGGCAGAACGAGGCCAGCCGGGTGATCATCAAGCCAGCCGTCAGGGGAGGCGGGAAAATGAGGGAGGCGCATTAAATCATGTCTTTCCTGTGGCCTTCAATGTTGGCAGGCTTGATATTTGTACCTGTGCTTGTGCTGCTTTACCTGTGGCTAAATGGGCGTCGTAAGCGTCTTGCCTCCAGCTTTGGCGGTTTGAGCGTTAGTCGTGTTTCAACAGCTCAAACAAATAGCCTTCGGCGTCACTTCCCGGCTGTGCTCTTTCTATCCGGCCTGACCATCTTGATCATCTCACTGGCTCGTCCACAAGCGGAAATCATCCTGCCGCGCATCGAAGGGACCGTCATCCTGCTCTTCGATGTATCAGGAAGTATGGCAGCGGAAGATCTGGAACCAAACCGCCTGGAGGCAGCAAAATCTGTAGCATATGAAATCATTCAAAACCAACCTCCAACAGTCCAGATTGGGGTAGTCACATTTAGCAACAGCGGTTTTTCCGTGCAGGTACCCACGTATGATCAGGAGTCCATCTTCGCCGCGATTCAGCGATTAAAACCTGAAAGCAGCACTTCCCTCGGACAGGGGATACTTGCATCCTTGAATGCCATCGCGGTCAGCGCGGGTGAGGCTCCGCTCGGAATAAATTCCCAGCCTGCTTTTGACCAGCTTGAAGATGGGTCCCAGATGGATATTCCGGAAGGGGACTTCTCAAACTCGATCATCATCCTGCTGTCCGACGGTGAAAACCACGAAAACACCGATCCGCTACTGCCCGCCATTTCAGCTCTCGAGCGTAACGTGCGGATTTACTCTATCGGAGTGGGCAGTGCAGAGGGAATTGAGTTGGAAGTCGACGGCTTTATCGTACACACGCAGTTAGATGAGGTAACTCTCCGCCAGGTCTCGGAGATTACTGGCGGAGCATACTACCATGCAGGGGACGAAAGAGATTTGAAGGCAATTTACAGTGACATCACGCCACAACTGGTCGTCAAATCTGAAAATATGGAAGTGACCTCCGTATTTGCAGGCGCCAGCCTGGCGATGCTGCTGGTAGGCGCGGCATTTTCAATGATATGGTTCAGGCGAGCGCCATGAGATACCAGGCAATTACCAGGTGCTTGAGGGAGTCAGAATCCCCACGGGTGTATATAGGTGGGTAAGGAGGTATGCGATGAACTTGCTTTGGTCCTGGTCTTTGCTCTTGCTAGGACTGATCCCGGTCCTGCTGGGGTTTTACCTGTGGAGTATCAAGCGAAAGCGCCGCCATCCGCTTCGTTACTCCACCCTGGCCCTGGTGCGGCAGGCGCTTCCCTACCAATCACGCTACAAGCGCCATTTGCCCTTTGCCCTCTTCCTGATGGCTCTTGCCAGCCTCATTATCGCCCTCGGACGTCCTGTAGCTCATACGACTGTTCCGGTGGGGCAGGCCACCGTTATCCTGGCAATCGATGTATCCAGGAGTATGCTGCAGGCGGATATCCCACCCAACCGTTTGAACGCTGCTATGGATGCCGCTCTCTCCTTTATCCAAAAGCGGACTTCAAACACCCAAATCGGGATTGTGGCGTTCTCTGGCTACGCCCAACTTATCCAGGTACCTACAACAGATCAGGAAGAGCTAGAGGCGAAAGTTAAAAGCCTGACTACAGGCCGCAGGACCTCGATCGGAGCAGGCATTTTGGAATCTTTAGAGGCCATTTCTGAAGTCAACCAGGAGGTATTTGGAAGCGGAAATGAAACGGATGGTGGAGCTCAAAATTCCACACGTGTGGAAGGCACCTATGTGCCGGATATCATCGTATTGTTAACCGACGGGGTGCACTCTACTGGCCCCATGCCACTTGATGCCGCCCAGCAGGCAGCCGAGCGGGGCGTCCGTATCTACACCATTGGGTTTGGGACAGAAGAAGGATCTTTCCTGCATTACGGTGGCATGGGAGGCTTCCGGCGTGGCATCGACGAGGCGACTCTCATCGAAATTGCTGCGATTACCGGGGGAGAATACTATTCGGCCACCAGCGCGGGCGAGCTGCAAAAAGTGTTCGGGAGCCTGCCTACCTATCTACATGTCAGGCAGGAGACCACAGAAATCAGCGTTATTTTTGCATCGGTCGGCGCATTGCTGGCTTCCGTAGCCCTGCTCTTATCCATGCTCTGGAATCCCCTCCCATAGAGCTTCACTTGCCAATCCCCCCATAAAGCAATATACTCATGGCATGGATGAATCTCACCTGTATCGCAAAATTGCAGAGTCCATCCGCCAGGAGATCCTCATTGGGCGCCTGAAGCCGGGCGACCGGCTGCCTTCCATCCGTGAAAGCGCCGAAAGCTGGGGCTGTACCGTTGGAACCATCCAACACGCCTACCAGGAGCTGGCCCGACAAGGCCTGGTTACAAGCCGCGCCGGGCAAGGCACCCGCGTCATCGATCATCCGCACAGGCTGGATGAGACCCCACTGCGCCGGGCTACGCTGATCCATCGTGCGGAAGCCTTCCTGCTAGAAGTGCTGACTGGGGGATATCAACTCGAAGAGATCGACCAGGCTTTCCGGCAGGCTATGGATCGCTGGCGCATGGTAGAACCGGAAGACTCTCCAGCTGACACAAAGCGGCTGCGTTTTGCCGGGAGCCACGACCTGGTGATGACCTGGCTGGCATCGCATTTCCCCGAGCTGGCTCCAGGTTACTATTTGCAGTTATCCTTTTCAGGCAGCCTGGGTGGCCTGATCGCCCTTGCCGAAGGCAAAGCTGATCTGGCTGGCAGCCATTTATGGGATGAGGAAAGTGATACGTATAATCGCCCGTTCGTTCGGCGCTTGCTGCCTGGAAAGCGCGTCGCCCTGATCACACTGGCTCATCGCCGATTAGGGTTGATCCTTCCACCTGGGAACCCGGAAGGGATCAGGGAATTACAAGACCTGGCGCAACCGGGTATGCGCTTTATCAATCGCCAGTCCGGATCAGGCACGCGTGTCTGGCTGGACATCGCTATCCAAAAGGCAGGCTTGAAGCCAGAACAGATCCAGGGATACGATGATGAGCTGGTCACTCACTCCGCCGTGGCGGGCGCAGTTGCTGAAGGAAAAGCCAGCGCTGGCGTCGGCCTGGAAGCCGCTGCCCTTAGCTACGGGTTGGATTTTTTGTTCCTGACTCACGACCGGTACGACCTGGTCACCCTTGCTCCTATGATGGAAATGCCTGCCATACGCTCCTTGGTCGACTGGCTCGGAGCCCCCTCCACCCACGCCATCATTGAGAGCCTGGGCGGCTACGATACCCGCTCCACCGGGAAGATCGAATGGGTCGGCTAACCGGTTGAGCAAATTCTCTTGATAAAATCAAAAGTTAATTAGATGACCTCAAGGACTGCTCTCTTACCAGAGCAGACCATTTTTGTTCTGTAGGGGAGGATGCCACCGGAGGTGACAAATATCACCTGGACAGACTCATTGATTAAATTTATACTTGTATTAGTTCAACCGATACAAGTTGCTATCTACTATGACCGCTGAACTCATCGATATCGTCATCCTTTCTCTAACCGTCTCGGGTGTAGCCCTATTCTTCAGCACGCTGGTCGGTATCCCCTTGGGAGCCCTCATGGGGTTGACGCGCTTTCGTGGGCGGAAGGTGGTTATCGCTCTGCTGTATACCGGCATGGGTTTTCCACCGGTCGTGATCGGCCTGTTTGTTTACCTTTTGCTTTCGCGCAGCGGCCCGCTGGGCGGGTTGAATTGGTCCTGGCTTCCTACCCTGTTCACCCCCGGCGCCATGATCCTGGCCCAAACCATCATATCATTCCCGTTGGTGGCAGGTTTTACCATGGCTGCCGTAATGGGAATCGATCCCCAGCTCCGCCAACAGGTCATGGCGCTCGGCGCTACCAAACGGCAGACCGCCCTGACCGTGCTCCAGGAAGCCCGTATCGGTGTGATCGTATCGATCATAGCTGGCTTCGGCAGCATCATCTCCGAAGTCGGCGCTGTTATGTTGGTGGGCGGAAATATCGAAGGCCGGACGCGCGTCCTGACAACAGCCATCGTGCTCGAGACCCGTAAAGGAAACTTTGCCCTGGCCCTCGCGCTAGGCGCGGTCCTGCTTTGGATCGCCTTCATCACCAACCTGGCCATGATGCGCCTGCAAGGAAGGTCTTTCGACGAATGAGCGCCTCGGAACATGCTCCTACACGCCCGATATACGAGCTGCATGACCTGGCAAAAGACTACGCCGGTCGACGAGTGCTCGACATCGGCTCCCTGGATATCTTCCCCGGGGAGGTTCTAGCCCTGGTCGGCCCCAGCGGGTCCGGCAAGAGCACATTGCTGCGCCTTTTGAACTTCCTGGAATTCCCTACCTCAGGCACCATAAATTTCAAAGGTGTCCCTTTCCAGGCAGGGGGAGATATGACTTTGGAGCTCCGCCGAAAAGTCACCACTGTCTTTCAACGCCCAATGCTTCTAGAACGTAGCGTCTGGGATAACGTAAGCTATGGCCTGCGCCTACGCGGATCGAACCATTCGAAGGAGGTGATCCAGGCCTCGTTAGAGGAAGTCGGATTATCCCACCTCTCCCGGCAGCGAGCGCGCACGCTCTCAGGGGGCGAAGCCCAACGCGTGGCTCTAGCACGCGCCATGGTGCTGAAACCGGATGTCCTGCTCCTGGATGAACCTACGGCAAACCTGGATCCATACAACGTCGGCCTGATCGAGGGGATTATCCAGCAAATCAATCACCAACACGGGACAACACTCGTGATGGTCACTCACAACGTCTTCCAGGCAAGACGCCTGGCTTCTAGGACCGGTTTTCTATTGGATGGAAAAGTCGTCGAAGTCGCAGAAACTGCTCAATTCTTCGAAAGTCCATCGGACCCACGCACCGCCGCGTTTGTACGCGGAGAAATGATCTACTGACCCTCCGCATAAGACTCTATCTCGTTTCATTACTGGAGGACATATGAAAACAATATCGCATTACATCTTAATGGTGCTCTTATTGGTAATGCTGGTATTAAGTGGCTGCGCTACCCCAACACAGACTGCTCCCACGCCTGAACCGGTGATAGCGACAGCGGTTCAAGCACCCGTGGAAGCCCCGACCGAGCCCGCACCTACAGATGTCCCATCTCCTATCACAGGTCCACGTGCTAAACTGATCCTAGCCACGACCACCAGCACCCAGGATTCCGGCTTGTTAGACGTGATCTTGCCAGACTTTCGAGAACAATTCAATGTGGATGTGGATGTGATCGCAGTAGGCACTGGTCAAGCTCTGACCCTCGGGCAGGACGGTAACGCCGATGTACTGCTGGTGCATGCTCGCGCCAGGGAAGACGAGTTCATGGATGCCGAGCATGGTGTGCGCCGGGAAGACGTCATGTACAACGACTTCGTCATCATCGGCCCTGAATCTGATCCAGCCGGCATACAGGGTATGAAGGACGCAGCTGAAGCCTTGCGTATGATCTCGGAGACGGAATCCCCCTTCATCTCACGAGGAGACGAATCTGGCACGCATACCAAGGAACTATCGGTCTGGAAGGCAGCCGGTATCGAGCCTGCAGGCGCATGGTATATCTCCGTCGGACAGGGTATGGGAGAAGTGATTACAATGGCAAACGAGCAGCAAGCCTACACACTCAGCGACCGGGCTACCTACCTGGCCCGCTCGAAAGCCGGCCTCGATCTGCTCGTCCTGGCAGAGGGCGACCCGGTGCTCTTCAACCCTTACGGGGTCATCGCCGTGAATCCCAACAAAAACACCAACATCCAACTTGAGCTGGCCAACCAGTTCATCGATTGGATCATTTCACTTCCGGTCCAGGAGATGATCGAAAATTACGGAGTCGATGAATTTGGCGAATCCTTGTTTATTCCCTCATCTGTACAATGGATCGAGGCGCATCCTGATGCAACGGAATAACAGGGTCACTTTGCCTGGTTCGAATGATTGAAAACTCGATAAGCAGAGATGATCAATACAATTCCCAGGATCAGCTTGAGGGCCTGGGCTGGGACTGCTTGAACCAGCAAACCCCCGATCACGGCGCCCAATACCGAGCCAGCGCCCATCGGAGCCACGGTTCCGGAGATTTGCCGGTTATCCGAGTACGCTCCCTTGCGAGCATAACGGCTCATGCCGGTCAGGATGGTGGGCAAGCTGATGAGCAGGCTGGCTGTGCCTGCAGTTCTGATATCCACGCCATAGCCAAATATCAGGGTGGGGATGATCAATTCTCCACCCGCTACCCCTAACAGGCTGCTGACCAGCCCGATGAGCAGGCCGAATGAGAAACCAGCCGCGATCCGAATGGCCTTGATTTCCGGCAATAACCCCTGGCTCTCCATTGGCAACATGCTCTCTACGATCAACAGCAGGCCGATAACGGTCAGAAATGTGAATATGATCCGCTCTAGCGTTTTATTGGAGATGCGCCTGGCCAGCCCTGCGCCCCAAAATGCACTGGATACCGCTCCACCAATCAATGCCAATATTTCCGGCAGGTAAGACCACACCGGTTCCAAAGAGAGGGACTGGCTGCGAATAGCCAGAGAGGCAGCTACCGTCACCAGGCTGATCGCAAGGTTAAGCGGTACTGCCTTAGAAGCCGAAAATCCCAACGGCCCTGCCAGGATCGGGAGGCGGAATTCTGCTCCTCCCAGCCCAATCAAACCGCCAAGAGCACCAATTGGCACACTATAGGCAAATGCCAGCCCGGGTCTCGATTTCTTTTCAGGTTCTATTTTTTCAGTGGTAGAGGCCATTGATGTGGTTTTGTCCTATCCTCTGAGCCTCTCCACAAGCGCGCCGATCAGCTCCAGGCCCTGGCAGATATTCTCCATTGAATTGGCGTACGACAGCCGAAGATAGCCTTCCCCCTGCCTTCCGAAAGCGCTCCCGGGAAGTAAAGCCACGCCAACCTCTTTCAATAACAGGTCGGCCAACTCGGAAGAAGAACGTCTCAACTGGCTAATATTCGGAAAAGCATAGAACGCCCCTTGAGGAACCTGGCAGGTTACGCCCGGTATGGCATTCAGACCAGCCACGATCACATCCCTGCGGCGTTGGTATTCCTTTACGACCTGATTTACCTGTTCCTGTGGACCGGATATGGCTTCTATCGCTGCAATTTGCGTGAAATGTGCTGTACAACCGATGGAATGCGTCAATAGCAGCTGCACCCGCTCAGCCAACTGCTCCGGCATGATCCCAAACCCCAGCCGCCAACCGGTCATATTGTACGACTTCGAAAAGCCATCAACAATGACCGTACGCTCGAGCATACCATCAATCTGCGCGATGGAGGGCGCTTCCAGGCCATCATAAACGATACGCGAGTAGATCTCATCCGAACACACCCAGGCCCCGAAACGCTGTACTCCCCTGGCGATATGCTCGAGATCCTCGACCGGCATAACTCCGCCGGTCGGGTTGCCGGGTGAGTTCAAGATCACCATCTTCGTGCGGTTAGAAAGCGCCCGGTCGAAGGCTTCCAGGTCGAAAGAAAATCCACTCTCTTCCCTCAATGGGATCGGGACCGGCACGCCGCCCGCCAGGACAATCATGGCTTCATAGGTCGGAAAACCAGGATCCGGGTAAATGACTTCGTCGCCCGGCTCGACCAGGGCCAGGGTCGGGAAGAACAGGTTAGGTTTGGCGCCCGGGCTGACAACCACCTGGCTGGGATGTACCTGGATCCCCCGTCGCTGCTCAGCGTCTTGCGCGATTGCCTCCCGCAACTGCGTCATGCCGATAGGCGGAGTATAGCGAGTCTGGCCTTCCGTGATGGCGTGTATCCCCGCCAGGCTGATATTTGCAAAGGTATCGAAGTCCGGCTGGCCGGCTTCAAAATGAATGATCGTACGGCCGGCTGCTTCCATTTGCTGGGCCAGGGCCAGCACCTGGTAAGCGCCCTCGGGTCTCAAGTGATCGGTTCTTTTTGCGTACATGGCTCCTCGTCAAGATGAGAACAGCTCGAAAGATCGAGATCATTTTACCGCGGGGGATGTCTTTAGGCGGATGAAGCTCTACACCAGCTCAAGGGCCTGCCGCATATCTGCCAACAGGTCATCGATATCTTCTATACCTATCGAATAGCGGATCAGCCCTTCTGGAATCCCGGCTGCTTCTCGCTCTTCACGCGTTAGCTCAACATGGCTGGTCGTCGCAGGTGGCCCGGCAACGGTCTCCACCTGGCCAAGGTTAGCCGCCAGGTAGGCATAACGTAGTGCAGGCAGCACTACCTCGACCGCCGGCATACCGCCTTCAAGCTCGAAGCTAAGCACCCCTCCAAAGCCGCGCATCTGTTTTTTTGCCACAGCATGTCCCGGGTGTGAATCTAATCCAGGGTAGTGGACACGCCTTACTTGAGGCTGCTGCTCGAGGAAGCGCGCCATGGCCAACGCGTTCTGGTTGTGCCGCTCCACCCGCAAAGCGAGAGTCTTCAAGCTACGCAGTAACAGGTTAGCTGCCTGGGCTTGCATGCCTGGGCCGCTGATCTCGCGCAGACGGAAGACCTTCTCCACAAGCTCAGAGTTGCCACATACTACCCCACCCATCACATCTCCATGTCCCCCCAGGAACTTGGTCGCGCTGTGAATCACAAGGTCCGCTCCAAGCTCGATCGGAGATTGGTTGACAGGTGTAGCAAAGGTATTATCAACAATTGTGACTGCGCCTGCCTCCCGGGCCAGCCGCGCTAAGCGCTCCAGGTCCAGCACCTTCAAGGTAGGATTGGTGGGCGATTCAAGATACAGCACCTGGCAGCCCGCTCGGATAGTCGCTTCGATAGCTTGTGTATCTTCCGTCTTAAGGATCTCGCATTGAATACCGTAGCGCGGTAGGATCTGTGAAAAAAGCAAGTAACTGCCGCCGTAAGCATCTTTTACGGTGACCGCTCGCTTGCCTGACTCAAGCAACGCCAGCAGGGTTGTGCTGATGGCAGCCATGCCTGTGACAAAGCTGGTGGCTGCCTGTGCTCCTTCCAGCTCGGCTATCACCCGCTCGAACAAGTCTGTGGTAGGGTTGCTATTGCGACTGTAGATATGCCCTGAGCGTTGGTGAAGCGCTACCTCCCTCCACGTGTCCAGGTCACCGTAAGCGAAGGCCACGTTCTCAACTAATGGTGGCACAACGTTGTGGTTGGTAGGAATGAACTTCTGGGTTGGGTGCAGGACGCGGGTGGAATAACCAGGTTTGGGTAGCATACTTGGATCTCCTGTTTATTTTTTCTTCAAGAAGTATGATTTGCAAACTTACAGAAAACACATTGTACCCGCTCCTGCTATGTCGTGTGGGAAGTAAAGGTAAAAATCTACCCAGGTTCTTTATATTATTCATGACCCGGACGGTATCCCTGTGCATATTTACCGCTCCCTGTAAGGGCATCGCTTATGATATCAAGCAACCAGAACCTGCTTCTGGCTCGATTTGAGGTCAAAGCTTATCCGGTCAACGGCTGACCTGCTCCAACCAATCGAAGATCACACGGTTCAGCAACGGCAGGTTGTTCACCTGGCAGTGTGCCTCTCCACCCTCTTCCCTCGTCAGGATCACCAATTTCTTCTGGGGGTGGGGCAACTCTGCAAAGCATTTCTGGGCCATCTCATGGGTAATGGGAGCTTCCCCTGCCCCAGCCATACAGAGAGTCGCACAGGTGATCCGCTTGCAATCGGCTTTGCCGTGAGCAAAGTAATCGTAGGCCATACCGAAACGCTTCAAGATCGGTTTGAGCTCCCACTTGATCTTTGCCCCAAAGCGCCACGCGATCTGGGCGAACACCTGCCGGGCGACTGGATCGCCTCTGCCATTGCCGCTTTGCTGGGCTCGAGCGGCGCGGAAGACATCTGGCATAGGCGGGTTAGCGATCAGGGCCTTCAATCTTGTTTCATCCTGGGCGCCTTGCAGCACGATATGGCCTCCCCAGCTAAATCCGAACAAAGCCAGCCGGCTCTGATCCACCTCAGGAAAATCCAGCACATGGTCGATCACCGCCTTAACCGGCAAACCCATGCGCGCCTGTAAGAACAGGCCTTTTTCCGGGTTTATCCCCTGACCGGGCAGGTCGACAGTAACTACGTTGTATCCCCGTTCCAGGGGCGCCGTTCCAACCATGAAAAAACAATCCTCCGCAAAGGTCTCGATACCGCCCACCACCAACAGGGTTGGGAGCTTGCCTGCGCTTTGATCGACCTTCCAGGTATACCCTTCTAGCATGGAACCCTGGTAGGGTACCTGGATGGCATCGATGGGGAACTCAAACAACCGCATAGCATTGCGGAAGCAGTCCTGCATCTTGCGCCGGTTCTCTCTGAAACGCGAATCTCCAGGATCCATGATAAATAAAGGCGCCCGGTAGTACGTGCAGGCTCTCAAGTATGCCCCTCGAGCCGCCTCACGCTCTCCCAGCTCGAAGGCAGAATTGGCTTCTTCCTCCACTCGCCTGGCCAACGCTTCCCATTCCCGCTGCCAACTGACCGGATCTCCGTCCTGGATTCTGGCGGCTGTTGCCATACATTCTTCAGGCTGGCTGCCCTCGAAGACATTCCGTCCGATGATCCAGGACAGGTAATAATCCATATCTTTGTGATTGAAATGCAACCTTTCCAGGCTGCGCTGTGCCAATGGGGCTTGTTTTTGCTTATCCATGATGTGTATCTCCTTAATTTACCTTCAAGCGCTGAGTTCTCGCTCCCGAGTACATTCTTTAGCCAGGCCATCTCTAAGAAAATCGATGATAAAGTCCATCCCTTGATTGAAATCCTCTACCTTGACCAGGTTTGCCAGGTCCCCAGAATGGGTGAACAGGTATCCGATCAGGCTTTGAATGAACTGCAGCGGCAGGTCGTCTCTGAGCTCACCCCTCTCCATCGCTTTTTCCACCAAACCGGTCACCGTGACATCATTTTCAAAGTTGTGGATCGACAGGGCCTTCCTGTAGATAGCGTTGCCCTTTTCCCTTAGAAAACTTTCCGCAAATTGGCTAATCTGGGGGTGTTCCCGGGCATAGGCCATGCTATGTTTCATCTGCGCTCTGAAGATGGAAAAAATATCCTGGTCGAACTCTTCCGGGCGCATCACTGCTTCCATGTAGGCCCGTTTCCGCTCGATCACAACCGCGATCAATGCCAGGTACAAGTCTTCCTTTGAGTTGAAGTGGTAATAGAACTGCCCCTTGCTCATTCCGGCCTTTTCAAGGATCGTATTGATGGAAGCCTGCTCGTAGCCCTGTTTCGAAAATTCTTCCAGGGCGTACTCGAATAGTTCTTGGCTGTGTTGGAAATCTTTTTTAAAACCCATCCTGATCGTCCTTCTTTATCCATGACAGGGATTGGCAAATTATAGACCAGGAGGTCTAGACTGTCAAGTCTAATTACATCCAGGGACGTAGAGCAATCCACTTAAAATCAAGGATGCAATCCAACCTACCGGGTTTAGAAAAGGTAGAGCCCAGCCGCAGCCAATGGTAGAATACTTGTCAGCAATCAATTGTTGTAATGAAAGCTAATAAGATACCCGGGAAACATCAAGGAAGGACTATGCTGTTGAAAAGGCACCCTGGTAAGGGTTGGCTCGCGCGCCCAGAACTCTGGGAGCATCTAGCCGGTGTGGCGGTTTTGGCTTCCTTCTTGCTGCCATTGGCCCTGTACTGCATCGTGGGCCTATACACCCGCTATGTAGCCGATGATTACGAGACAGCCGGTTCGTTGAATAAATATGGTTTTTGGGGCTCGCAGCGTTTCTGGTACCTCAGCTGGTCGGGCCGCTATGCTTACTTTATTATTGCCAATTTATTCCAAATGCTGGGGGTAAGGGCTGCGCCTGCGTTGACCACAGTTTGCCTTGTACTGTGGCTGGCAGCCTTGAGTTGGGTAATCTACCAGCTTTTGAGAACCGATTCGGTTCAGCACCCAACCTATCTGGCGATCCTGCTATCCGCGCTTGCGCTTGTAGTAACACTGCGCAGCATGGCTCATATCCATCAAATCCTTTTTTGGGTGACCGGCATACTAACCTATACCACATACCTGGTTCTGTTGACGATCTTCTTGGGATGGATAATTTTCCGCTGGCGTAGCGCCTGGCGACTCCACTGGCTGGAAATCCTTCTTGCCGCAGTATATGTTTTCGTCCTGACCGGGATATCTGAAGTCAGCGCCTCCCTACAACTCATAATCGCGACCCTGATGGTGCTGTTCAACTTAATCCGGCTCGATGACCCAATAAATCGACAGGCAGGGCTTGTTTTTTCGGGCGCCATGCTGGTCAGCACGCTGATCGGTTTTGCTATCCTCTTCACAGCGCCAGGAAATGCAGTGCGTTCCGCCCTTGGAGAACCCCGACCGGGCCTGCTTCCCCTGGCGTTGCACGCCAATATCAACACTGTCATATTCATCGCAAGTTGGATAAAGGACCATACCCTGCTAGCCGGTATGGCCTTCTTCCTACCGGCCCTGTCCAGTTTTATGCTCCACCAACCCCGGATGGGGATCGGCGAGCTTTCAAGGCGGGAAAAAGCTATCCTACACAACCTGCTAGCTTCATTTTTAGTCGTATACCTGGTGCTGCTCTCGGCTTTTGCCACCGGCTATTTTGCCCTGGCCGGAAACCTGCCTGCCCGCGCCCAGGTTATCCCAGGATATTTTCTGACGCTGGCAATGATTCTATGGGGCTATTGGAGTGGCAGCCTCTTGAAAGGCGTGCTTCAACCCCTGCGATCGCTGCCTTCAGCATTGAAGCTTATAGGCGCCGTTTTGATTGGGCTGATGCTTCTGTACGGCCCGTTGTATGCTTCGGCTTATATATCTACAATGATCGAACCCGCCAGGTCAAGGGCTGTCGAATGGGATGAGCGCGACCAGATCATCCGCCAAGCAGTCCAGTCGGGGGAAAAGCATGTTGTGGTCTGGTATATCCGCGATCTGAACAGGCTTGGTGATTACAGCTCTGACCCAGAATTTCTGGTCAACCGCGCCGCCGCTGATTACTATAGGCTGGACTCCATCATTGCCCTGGATAAGGATCCCTAAAGTCCAGGAATTGCTTGACAATCAGACCTCCAATATTGTACACTTGTTCTAGTATTGCCCTGAAAAATTTATCGTATATTTACTATGCGCAAACGCCTTTCCCCCATCCATACTCGCCCATTCGACCTGACCGATGAGCAGTGGCAAATCGTCGCCCCTCTGCTACCTACCTGGGATAAAGACCTTCCAGGACGAATGGCAGTGCCTGCCAGGCGCTTCCCGTTGCTGGGCGGCCGGCCACCGGCGCCTGATCGCCCCGTCTTGAACGGCATCCTTTGGAAGCTGCGAGCAGGCACTCCCTGGTACTCCCTGCCCGATACCTACCCATCCTACCAGACTTGCCGCCGCCGATACTACACCTGGGTACAGGCTGGCGCCATGCCGCGCATCCTCCGCTCCCTGGCAAGCCACCTGGCCAGGCACGCCGGAATTGACCTGTTCGCCTGCCTCGATATGCAGACTTTGCGCGTCACGGACCGCAACGCCCTGATTGGCCTTTTATTCTCCCCTGGCATACAGGAGACCTGGCAGATTTCCACCTTATTGCTCTTTCTATCTCCTCTTAAAGAAAATTCTGGATAAACCAGGCCTGGATCCTAACTGTTATTTTATTCCCCCACCAGCCTTTGGAACCAATACCATAGCACGCCCCGAGCAGGTTTCCCGTTCACGGATATTCCCACATCCTGCAAGGACACCGGTGGGTAATAACCGCGCGACACAATTCCCTCTACCCACTCTAGCTGGTTGGTGGCCGCCATCATGGCGTTGTAAGCATCCACCTGCTCCTGCAGGTCACGCTCGGGCAGTTCTCCATCCGCAAGCGCCCCAGCCGCTCCAACCTGTGCGGAAGGGTATGCCAGGCCAAGGACCATCCGTTTCCCCGTCTCCTCATAGATAGGATAAGCGGTGGTTTCCAGCAATTCGGCAGCCCGGGCAGTCATTTCCGCTTCCCCCACATCCTCATCCGTTAATGAAGCTGACCACATCAGATAAACCTGGTCGAACTCGTCAATGAATACTGGATGTATTTCTGTCCCATCGACCAAGGGCATTGCCCATAATACCCTACCATGAAAACGCGATCTCACTTCGCCAATCAAGGTACGCCAGCGCTGTTCAGCATCCTCCGGCACGCGCGAGCTGGAGCCATCTGCAATCAAGCCGTCCGGTAGGGCTGGAGTAAGCCATTCACCGCCCAGGATGAGGATTCCGGCTCCATGTTGTTCAGCCAGGTCGGCATGGTGTAGCACGAACTCCTTGTAACGCTCGAACCATGCCACCCACCAGGCGAAATCCCGCTCCGCCTCCTTCCACCAGGCGCCAGTCTCCATAGGAAAGCGTACCGTGGGGAACAGAGCTGTTTGTACTCCCAGCCCGGCTGCGTGCTCGATATCCGTAACAAGGTCTGCCCATAGCGGGTCAGCCCCCGGCTTTAGCTCGAGCACCGGCAAATTCTGGCGCGTAAAAGACCAGCTTGGTCGCAGAACCACCCAGTTTGCGTGCAACCCGGCTACCTGCTGCAACGCCTTCGGAATATAAGCCTGCCAGGAGGGATGGAAACCATCTTGGAACTCGATCCCGGCGACGAACCCCGGACCACGACTGGGGATGCTCATATTGGGTACGGTTGCCGGGCTGAACGGGACATCCAGCCACGCCCAGCTTTCCACCACATCGTTAACAGTTAACGCTTCGTCCCCAGGGTTGACCTGGAAGCCCGTCGCGCCGTCTCCTTGGGTGCGGTCGTCATCCGCGATCCCACACTGCCCGTTACGACAGTAACGGTATGCCAGCGCCCCCATATCTTCTAACGGGCTGAACAACACATAGATCCAGCGATTGCCGCCCACCGGCCACATCGGGATCGGCTCGGTCCAACCGAAACCCGGGTTGAGCTGGAGGGTGACCAGCTCATCTGGAGGGGTATTCTCGGGAATAGTTATATCAAAAGTAACCGGCCCGGTTGGGCCATTACTCCAGGTATCGATTGCTTCTTCGAGGCGGGTATCCTGGTCAGGAACCACCAGCCGGCGCAAACGGGTTCCCCCATTTCTGTACCGTTCTGCATTCCAAAAACCATCTCCCAGCGTGTACTTATAGTACAGGTCTTCGCCAACCGGTAGCTCAAGCTCAATCCGGTAACGCCCATCGGGTAGCGGTTGGAGCACCGGCATTCGTGGGGCCGCCAGGCTGAGCCCGCCTCTCAAGTCGCTAAAGGTATTGCCGAGCTGGTAAAGACTTCCTGCAAAGCGGATGGGCGTGGCCGGGATCGTCCCAGGGGGGACGGTCACGATGAATTCAACCCGGACGGTCTGGGTTGGTACCAGTTCGAGCTGGGCAGGTGTAGTCGATTCTGCCGCCACGGTCGCCCCTTGTTGGTGCATGCGGTAGGAACCGTCAAGGGAATATGCCACCAGGTTATGGGTGCCGGGCGGAAGTCCTTCCAACAGGAAACCTCCATCTGAAGCGCTCAATGTGCTGGCCCCCCCTGCCAAGACCATCAGGCCCGGTATCGGATCGCCCGTATCTGCATCCATGACCTGCCCCTGTATCCGGCCGCTGGACCCCCTGAAATTCGTGTCCGTCCAGCGGCTGATGATATCACTAACTATACCCGGCCCATCTACTCGATACATGCGGTAGCGCACCATTCGTCCATCCGAAATATGCTCTTGTGCGCTTTCCCGGCTGTAGCGATATTTATGCAAGGTATCCAGCTCGAATGGCAGGATCACAAAGAAATGCAGGGAGTCTTCCGCTTGCATCAGATGCCTGGTGGGGTTTAACGCCAGGCCGGTCACCTCATCTAACAAGGTCAGGTAGAGCGAGTCGCCTGATGGCAGCGGTTCTGGCAATTCCACCCGGAAAGTCACCATAGCCTCTACGACCGGCGTGGGCAACACTTCAGCCGTTGCCTCCGGTTCATCGATCACAAAGGGATTGTTAGGAGTACAACTAACCAAAAGGAGCGCGACAGGTATCAGAACAAACAACATCAGCGTACGGAGGGGTTTCAAAGGTATCATGAATTCACCAGGCAAGCGAACAGGGGGCTACTGCTGAACACCCTGGTCGATGATTTTCAAAAGGATCTCCAGGTTAGGGATTTTTGAAACCGGTAGCCGGTAAGGGCTGCGACGGTCGATTGATTCTACCAAGAAGTAGCCAGATTGAACGTGAATCCGCTTCACATGCTCCCAGGGTACACTAAACATGCCAGGAAACAGGCGCCAATGGCGCACCTTAAGCCCCTGGCGATCGATTCGAACCGGTCCGAAACGTAGCGGCAGTCCTTCCCGGAACATGCGCGCCAGCTCCACCTGGAGACCTGGATACAAGTTGGCCTTGATTCTGCTGACCAATTCTGGCAGGTAGGGCATTCCGCGCTTCCCATCCCCCCATCCATGCAGGTGCAGGGGCCGGCCCTTACCTGGATAGAGGCTGACCTTGTAGTGCATATCGCCCGGCCTGAGACGGCCAGGTGCAGTGACTCCCTGGGCGATTCCGTCGATCTGCTCCCAGGGAAGGCTTTGTTTGCGCCGGCCTTCGATGTACAGGCCATTCGCATGCAAACGAACCCCAGGCTGAGTCCTGGCCCAATAGATAATGCCTACCGATAACCAGGTAAGCAGCACCCCACCCCCTAGTACAAGCCAGGGTACGCTCTTGAAGAGAGCCGGAACCGGTCCAAAACGATCATAATTAATGAATGCCAGGTATCCGCCATAGCTAAGTACTGCTATGCTGAGCACTGCGCCACCCACATCCCAGGCCCATTTGAAAGCCCGGCCAGGTGGAGAGGGCCGGTAAGCATAAATCAGGCGTCCTAGCTCCGGTTCCGAAGAGCTGGCTTCATCTTCAATAGCAATGCGTACGGGTTGGGTTTTCACCGGCTGGGTATCGGCAGTGGGAGGGCTGCCTGGCTTTTGTTGCCCCGAGGATATACCAGCAGGCCTCGCCTGTGCGAGGCCTGCTGTAGTAGCCAGGCTAACCGGTACCGGCCTGACCGGTTGTGTATCCTCACTAAGCGGGCACAAAGTAAACGTCCGTAGGTTTAAGCTTGCTGTTCCTGAGAAATTGTGGTTGTACCTGCATACCGATCCAGTCCAGGTTGGCCTGGTCGGGGTCGACGCCCAGCAGGCGGGTCAACAAGAGCGTGTTGACGCCCTCGAACTCTATCAAAGCCAGTACGAAGGGCGTCTCAGGCAAGAACTCTTCCGATCCAAAGAAACATACGGTAAAGGCATGCACGCGAGCAGATCGATCACTGATGTCGATCCATTCCGTCTCCCGGCCGGAGAACATGTCATGGCCGCGAGGGTTGGCGTAGGTATAACCTGACTCGGTTTCTCGGCATGCAAGCAAGCGCCGGTTGCTTAGCGCAGCAAACCAGGGACTGTCCTGACCATAAGAATGCAGGTAGGTAATTTTGTATTCCTGCTCGATGGAGATAGGAGTTAACTTTTTCAGGATCGAGAGCGATTCGGGATCATTATCTACAGGGAAGGGCACGTTATGGACGATGTACCCGCCCAGGCTTTCATCTTTTCTAGTAGGAAGTGTTGGCATCGTAATCCTCTCCGATTTTTTCCAGATGCTGACCGAAGCCGGTCAGCCTTCCTTTTCCATGACTGTTACGGTCACGTACGTTCCTGTCCCTGCATGGGAGTGGATGGCGCCCTTGCGCGCATCCGGCACCTGCAAGGTTTCGTCGCCAAAATGAACACCGATCGAGCCTTGCAGCTGCCAGATGGCAAATACAGCCTGCATTAAGCCGGTCGCGCCTACGGGATGCCCGCAAGCGATCAACCCGCCGGAGGGATTTACAGGACAGATGGGCGCTTCGCTCAACTGGAGGCCGTATTCGATCCCAGGCATATAGGCCTTACCGGAGGCTGCAAAAGGCCCTCCCTCGCCATAGCGACATAAGCCAAGGTCTTCGTATGTCTGAATCTCGCTTGACGTGTAAGCATCATGCAGCTCAACGAAATCCAATTCATGCAGTGGATCTGAGATACCAGCCGACTTCCAGGCCATATTCCCGGCTGTCCGGCCCGCCCTGAATGAGTGTATGCCTGGGTAGCGTGTACCATGCTCCCATAACCGGCGGTAATAAGTGGCGGTCTCTTCAGAGGAGCGCTCCTGCTCTGTTGCGTAATGTTCCATGAAATCATCGTAATTCACATGCGGCCGGTCCGCCATGCGCATGGCATCCGTGCCCCGCCCGACGCCGCTCACCAGGACCAGTGGGCGTGGAATTCTTGCTCCAGCCGCTTCTAGCTTTTGCAGACCCTCCTCAGATGCCAGGATGGTTGCCGCTGCCCCATCTGACATCACGCAAATATCCAGGCGGGTCAGTGGCCAGGCTACCATGGGCGAACTGCGCACGTCCTCGATCGTGTAGCGGTTCCGCTTCTGTGCATACGGGTTATGGTAAGCGTTCAGGTGATTTTTCACGCTCACCGCCGCCATCTGCTCCACGGTGGTTCCAAACTCCTTCATATGGCGCGTGACCATCATGGCATAGTATCCGGAATAAAAGCCGCCCACCGGGTAATCAAAGGAAACATCCGAGGCCAGAGCGATGAACTCGTTACCCTTCCAGGTTTCCACATGACTCATCGTCTCGAATCCATAGGCTACACATACGTCCATATGCCCGCTGGCGATAGATTTCCAGGCCTCCTGGAAACAGATGCCACCTGTTGCCCCACCACCTTCCACGCGATGACCCGGCTTTGGGCACAAGCCGAGGTAGTCCTGGGCCATGATGGCGGCCATTAATTGGCGTGTAAAATGGTCGGAGAAATAGGAAGCCACGGAACCATCCACGATATTCGTGAAAGTGGGGAAGTCCAGGCCAATATCAGCGATAGCGTAGTCGTAGGCTTCCTTGACGACGGCCTGGAAGGTTTTATCGGGTCGAGCTTTGGCAAACTTGGAGACACCACCGGAAACTGCATACACTGGTCTCATAGGACTATCTCCTTTCCGAATGTTGGTAGGGGAGAAAGCTGCTCATATCCGGGACCGTGATAGACCAGTCCTGCGGACTGCAGGCAGCCACCGTCATTGACTATCGGCCTGGATTTTCCCAGCCGCTTGAGCCCGTGCTAGAACCCTTTGCGCGGCTTTCAGAATAGGGGCATCGATCATTTTTCCGTCCAAGGCGAAAGCGCCCCTTCCGGCTTGTTGGTGCTCTTCGAAGGCCCGCAGGATACGTTCTGCATGGTTGATCTCCTCATCGCCAGGGGTAAAAGCATTCTGGACAGGAACGACCTGGTTCGGATGGATGATTTGTTTGCCCGCGTAGCCTAACTGTGCCCCTCGCCTGGCCTCTTCACGTAATCCCTCGATATCATGGAAATCCACAAAAACCATATCGATGGCTTGCAAATCGAAAGCCGCCGCGTGTGTTACGACAGCGCTACGGGCGTAGAATACCTCCCAGGCTTCAGGAGTTCGGATGGCGCCCATATCTCCGGCATAATCTTCAGCCCCGAAAACCAGAGCGCGTAAGCGGGGGTGGGCGGATGCAATTTGTGCCAGGCTCACGATAGCTCGGGCTGTCTCTATGATCACGATCATACCCATCCTGCCCCGCTCCGCCTTCGATAAGCCCTCTGCAGCATCGATCTGTGCACCTACCCAGCGGACCTGATCGGGGTGCTCGACTTTGGGGACAACAATGCCGTCCGGTTTGGCGGGGAGGACGGCCTCCAGGTCTTCCATCTCCAGTCCCGAACCCACCGGGTTGATACGCGCCAGGCGCTCTGAGCGCCCAAAATCTAACGATCCGAGAGCCTGCATGATGATCGTGCGCGCTTCTGCCTTGCGGTTTTGGGCTACCCCATCCTCCATGTCCAGGCAAACACAATCCACATCCAGCGTAGTTGCTTTGTGGATCTTACGCAGATCATCTCCGGGCATATACAACAAGGCCCGCCGAGCCCGCATACTCACCTCCCACTAATCATATCAGAGGACTTAATTAAACTGTAAGAAGTTAAATTTGGGTAGCGTGTTCTAGGCGCTAGTCCAGCTATCCATGCCAGAGGGTGGTCTTTTCAGGAACAGGACAGTCCTCTCCATCTCCAATACGATTGTACCATCCTGCTTCCGGCCGGTTTGCTTCAGACGAACCAACCCGGCTTCCGGCCTGGAGCGTGACTCGCGCTTCTCGAGCACTTCCGTCTCAGCATAGAGGGTATCGCCGTGAAAGACAGGCTGAGGATGCGATACCTGCTCGTACCCCAGGTTAGCGATAATTGTCCCTTCCGTAAGCTCGCTCACCGATAGCCCTACCACCAGGCCTAATGTGAAAATCCCGTTTACGATACGACGCCCGTGTATACTGCGAGCAGCAAAATCTTCATTAATATGCAAGGGTTGGGTGTTCATGGTAAGTGAGCAAAACAGCACGTTATCCATTTCCGTGATCGTACGCCCATTGGCATGCCGGATCCGTTCGCCAACTTGCAAATCTTCGTAATATTTACCGGTCATTGCTCCTCCAGTGGTGATTCGATCCGGGTCGCCATTAAGATGCATTTGTACCGGTCCGAGAGTGAGGCTCTTCATCCAATTGGATATCCTCGATAAATGCCAACTCCTGATCGCGATTGACGCTTTGCCCCTTCTGCACAGCAAGGCGGGCGACCCGGCCTGCCTTCGGAGCCTGTACACGGATCTCCATTTTCATCGCCTCCAGCAACATCAAGGTCCCCCCCTTTTCGACCAGCACGCCCTCAGCAACATGGATATCGCGGACCTGAGCTGGCATAGGAGCGCGCAAGCTGCCGGCGCTTTCCCCTTCTATCCCGCGCCGGCTCCCCAGGGTGGGCTTCTCCAGCAGGTACGTGCAGCCATCCATAGAAATCCAACGCTTCCCCCCCTGCTCGGCCCAGTACAAGGTCACCGGACGGCCTTCAAAAAGCAGGCTCAGCTGCCCGGGCTGTGCATCCAAGACATTCAGCTCGTAAGGAACTCCATCAACTTGAGCCAGGTAGCCCTCCGCGTTTCGCTCAATCGATATATCGTAAACCTCCTGGCCCCATTGGAAACGGTATCTCATGCTACTCACCACTCCGGTATCCGGAAGAGGCCCTCCAGGGGCTAAAGAGATCTCGTCCGCTCTGTACAGCCTGCCTACCCACAGGAGACTGAAATTGGGTCATGGCTGCTGCAACCAGCACTTCCGGGGGAATGCTGCAATCTGGCGGCTGCCATTCCGGGTAGGTCGTTTCCACCCAGGTCGTATGCACCTGGCCTTCCTGGAAGTCCGGATGGCCCAAGACATCGATCAGGAATTGCCAGTTGGTCGGTACGCCCAACAGGACCGTCGATCTCATGGCATCCAACATCTTATGGATGGCGCCCGCCCGGTCTTCAGCCTGGACGATCACCTTGGCAATCAGCGGATCGTAATGGATACTGATCTCATCGCCGCTTGTGAAACCCGAATCCACCCGTACCCCAGGCCCACCTGGTTCGATGAACCTAAGCAACGGGCCAGTAGCAGGCAGGAAGCCGGCTGATGGATCCTCCGCATACAGACGGCATTGGATGGCATGGCCCCGCTGCCTGAGGTCCTCCTGGCGATAGGGCAGTTGTTCTCCAGCCGCGATACGTATCTGCCACTGCACCAGGTCCAGGCCTGTCACCATTTCAGTGATTGGATGTTCTACCTGCAGGCGGGTGTTCATCTCGAGGAAATAGTACTCGCGTGTAGCTGGATTTAGGATGAATTCCACAGTGCCTGCATTAAAGTAACCTATCGCCCCTGCCGCAGCCAGTGCAGCAGTTCCCATTTCCTCTCTTAAGGATTGATCTAAAACTGGAGAAGGTGTCTCCTCGATCACCTTTTGGTGCCGGCGTTGAACCGAGCATTCCCTTTCGAATAAATGCAGCAGATTCCCGTGCTGGTCGCCCAAAACCTGGATCTCCACATGATGGGCAAGGGGTAAATAACGCTCCAAGAGCAGGCGCTCAGAGCCGAAGGCATGCAAAGCCTCACGCCGGGCTGCCGCGACGGCTTCCTTCAAACCTGTTTCCTCCAAAACCACTCGCATTCCTTTTCCCCCGCCGCCTGCGGCTGCTTTTACAAGCACCGGATAGCCGATTTCCAGGGCAGCCTTCTGAAAGTCCGCCTCTCCATCCAATCCCTGGTAACCGGGTACGACAGGCACACCCGCAGCCAGCATTTGGGAGCGAGCCTGGGCTTTATCTCCCATAGCGCGGATGGCCCCAGCAGAAGGGCCAATAAAAACCAATCCTGCCTCCCGCACGCCCTCCGCAAAACCTACGTTTTCCGAGAGGAATCCGTAGCCGGGGTGGATGGCTTGGGCGCCGGTCTGGCGGGCGGCATCCAGGATACGCCTGATATCCATGTAGGACTGGCTGATCTCTGGCGGGCCAATCAATACCGCCTCATCCGCCATGCGCACGTGCAGGGCCTTAGCGTCAGCTTCGGAATAGACCGCCACGCAACGAATGCCCATCTCACGGCAAGCGCGTATGACTCGTACAGCGATCTCCCCACGGTTGGCTACCAGGATCTTGGTAATCATGTCTACATCCTGAAGACGCCGTATCCGCGCAGGGGAGGTTCCTCCCTGGGCGCGTTTAGAACGATCGATAGGGCTAATGCGAGCACCTGGCGAGTCTCAACCGGGTCGATAACCCCATCATCCCATAAACGGGCAGTGGAGTAGTAGGGGCTGCCTTCCCGTTCGTATTTTTCAAGGATCGGACGCTTGAAATCTTCTGCTTCCTTTGAAGTTAAAACAGGCTCCCCGCTGCGCGATAGTTGGTCTTGCTTGATCGTCAGCAAAACATTTGCGGCCTGCTCTCCCCCCATAACACTGATGCGCGCATTCGGCCACATCCACAAGAAGCGAGGATCGTAAGCACGCCCGGCCATGCCATAGTTCCCCGCGCCAAACGAGCCGCCGATGATAACGGTAAGCTTTGGGACGCGGGCATTTGTGACCGCGTTGACCATCTTGGCGCCGTCTTTGGCAATACCTCCAGCTTCATATTCCTTACCAATCATAAAACCGGTGATGTTTTGGAGGAAGATGAGCGGCAAGCCACGCTGCTCGCACAACTCAATGAAATGGGTACCTTTCAAGGCGCTTTCCCCGAAGAGCACACCGTTGTTTGCCAGGATGCCAACTGGATAACCGTGAATCCTGGCAAATCCACAAACCAGGGTGGTCCCGTAGCGTGCTTTGAACTCCCGGAACTGGCTGCTATCTACCAGGCGGGCAATGACCTCGCGCACGTCATAGCTCTCCCGAAAAGTGGAGGGCAAGATGCCATAAATCTCTTCGGAGGCATACAGCGGCTCTTCAGGCGGTTCGGTGGTCAAACGGTCCAAAAATGTCGGCACACCAGGCCCGGGGGGAATGGCTTCCAGGATCGAGCGGCAGATTTCCAGGGCATGCTCATCATCTTCAGCAAAGTGATCGGCAACTCCGGAGAGCCGTGTGTGTACATCGGCGCCTCCTAATTCTTCAGACGATACATCTTCACCGGTAGCCGCCTTCACCAAAGGCGGGCCGCCCAGGAAAATACTACCGGTGCCTTTGACGATGATGGCCTCATCACTCATCGCAGGAACGTAGGCCCCTCCCGCCGTGCAAGAGCCCATGACAACCGCGATCTGCGGGATTCCCTTGGCACTCATGCGAGCCTGGTTGTAAAAGATCCTACCGAAATGATTTGCGCCTGGAAAAACCTCATCTTGGAGAGGCAGGTAAGCGCCGCCAGAATCAACCAGGTAAATACAGGGCAGGTGGTTTTGCCCGGCGATTTCCTGGGCCCGCAAATGTTTCGTTACGGTCATGGGATAGTAGGAGCCACCTTTTACGGTGGCATCATTGGCTACGATCATCACCTCTCGACCGGAAACACGTCCAATACCGGTGACGATACCGGCGCCCGGTGCTTCACCACCGTACAAGTCCCACGCGGCCAGAGCAGACAGCTCTAAGAATGGGGATCCCGCGTCCAGCAGGCGCTCGATCCGCTCGCGCACGAATAGCTTTCCCTGCTGCTCTTGCCTGGCCTGGTATTTCGGCCCCCCACCCTGGCGTACTTTGGCCACTCGAGCGCGCAGCTCCTCTGCCAGACCGCGCTGGTATTTATCATTCTTCTGATATTCTTTATTGGATAAATCAACGGAAGACTGGATGACTTCCATTTGGAATATTGACCCCTCTCCAGCAATAAAATTCTCCCCCAAGTGAGTTAGACGTCTAAGAGCGACCTCGGGCAGCAATATAAGCCAGTCCGATACTCACAGTGTACAGCACGATCATCGGAGCCATCATCAGAGCCATACTGACCGGATCAACCGTAGGCGTGATAGCCGCCGCCAGGACCGCAATGATCACTACCGCGATCCTCCACTGGTTGGCCAGGAACCGGGCGCGTACCAGGCCCATACTGGCCAGGACATAGATCACAAAAGGAAACTCAAAGGATAGCCCTACAAAAAACAACAGCCGCGTAACGAAAGAGATATATGTAGACGGGCGCGGGATGGTCGATATGCCCATAAATTGGGTTAAGAAGGGAAGCGCAGTGGGTAAAAAGAACTGGTAAGCGAAGATCATTCCACCGATGAAAAATACTCCCACCAACGGTAACGATAGGAGTCCATATATCCGAGCTTTTGGACTCAAACCAGGGGCAACGAACAGCCAGATCTCAAAGGCAATGTAGGGGACTGCCAGGGCGAAACCGGACAATAATGCCACCCGCATAAAAACACTAATTGGTTCGGTTACGTCAATAGCTTGTAGAGATTCGATCCCGCCGATGGGTCGCGCCAGCAGGTCAACGATCCGAGATGTAAAAGCGAAAGATACGATGACTGTGAACGCCAGGAAAAGGACTGCCCGCATCAGATGCTTTCGCAACGCATCCAGGTGGTAGAAAACACCTTCGATATCATTAACGGATTTAGCAATCACATCTGGAAGGGGAGTATCCTCCGGTTCTTCCGTCAGGAAGTTGCGCACCTGGCGGAACTTGGAGCCGACCCATTGAAAAGGATTTACAGGAGAATTACCGATGGTGTCTGACCTCTTGCCCATTTTAGGGGGAATCCTTTGCTTCTTCCGGGCCTTCTGCGGAGGCGTCAAATTCTGGCGTGCTGGTCCACTCAACCAATGGTGGTAAGCCCTCTGAAGGCGAGTTGCCATCCGATTGTCCCAACTCCGAGTCCGGCAATCCTAGCCATTCGTTTGGGACATCCTGCGCCTGCCCAATAGAATTACCGGCGGGTGCGGGTGGCTGTATTGTTGGATTTTGTTCAGGTAAACTGGTGATAGAGTTCGGTTTCTCTATGAATGCCTTGTCGAGACCCGTATCTATGCGTAAGTCATCCTCTTCCAAACCCGCCTCCCGCATCATCTGGTAGGGCAGGTTGCGGATCTCACGCTGAATTTTCATCCAGGTAGGCGAAAGGATCGTCCTGCGCATCAAACGGCCTAAGGTGTTTCCTGCCTTGACCATATCCCGCGGTCCGAGCACGATCAAAGCTATGATCAAGATAAACAACAATTCAAGGGGACCGACACCAAATAGTTCCATAAATTAATTAAGTTCGCATCTACTTATCTTCGAGGATCCGCATCTTTCAGTTTGGTAACAAATCTCTAACCTTCATCCTTTGGCTTAAAAAATTGAGTGATTTCGTTCTGCCTGGTCGCAAGGCTTCCTAAAACACCATTTACAAATCTCGGTGTACTATCAGAGCCAAACATTTTTCCGAGCTCCACAGCCTCATTAATTGCTACTTTAATTGGGGTTTGGTCGCTGACCGCGATCTCCCACAGGGCGATCCGCAGGATATTCCGGTCAATGATGGCAACCTGGTCAAGAGGCCATTCTGGAGCATGTTGTGCAATGAACCCGTCCAATTGTTCAGCCAGGGGCATCACACCCAATACGATCTCGCGCACAAAGTCGACCAGCTTGTCCTCCAACGGTGTTTCCGCGAGCCTTTCTGCGAGCACCTCTCCAGGTGGGTGACCGGTTATATCGATTTCGTAAAGTGCCTGTAGAGCGATGCTCCGCGCCCGGGTGCGGGGTTTCATAAATCTTAGGTTTCTACCTCTCTAGGATACTCAATATCTTCCACATGAATATTTATTCTACCAACACTCATACCAACCATTTCGGAGATCGCTCGAGCGACGTCATGCTGGATGGTTTTACTAACATCGCGAACGTTTACGCCGCCTTGGAGAATGATATAGATGTCCGCGTAAACAGCGTCATCCTCGACTTCGATCAATACTCCCTCTAACTGGGAGCGTTTAAAAAGACGATCTACCCGTGCAGGCACCGGCGCCATCCGGCTGACCCCTTCGACATTTAGGGTCGTCAGGCGTGCAATTGTGTAAAGCACTTCGGGTGCAATTGTTGTTTTACCGGGCATATCGTTGTAGCCAGACATATCTCCTCCACTCGGCTCACATCATTGCCATGCCGCCATCTACACCCAGGACCTGCCCGGTGATGTAGGCAGCCTGATCAGAAGCCAGGAATGCGACCGCGTAGGCTATCTCTTCGGGTCGCCCTTTTCGCCCTAATGGGATGATCGACAATGCAGCATCCTGGGCTTCCAAGGGTACATTTGCCCAAATATCTGTATCAATGTACCCTGCCGCGATCGCGTTGACGGTGATGTTTCTTCCAGCTACCTCGCGGGCCAGCGCCTTTGTAAAACCGATCTGCCCGGCTTTCGAAGCAGAATAGTTGGTTTGCCCGGCATTACCGAGCTGCCCCGAGACAGAGGTGATATTAATGATCCGCCCATAACGTTTGCGCATCATATGCCGGACGGCTGCCTTCGAGCAGTTGAAAGTGCTCTTCAGGTTGGTGGTAATCACCTCGTCCCATTCCTTTTCGCCCATCATCATGATCAACGTGTCGCGAGTGATTCCGGCGTTGTTGACCAGGATATCGAGCCCTCCGAAACTATCCTGTGCCATCTTTACCAGTTTTTGGGCCTGGTCGATTTGAGATACATCCGCCTGGAAAGCAATCGCCTGTCCTCCGCCGGTGCAAATTTCGTCGACTATTTCTTCAGCAGACTGGGCAGATTGGTTATAGTTGATCACCACAGCCGCTCTCCTACTGGCCAGGAATCGGGCAACCGATTTGCCAATACCCCGGGATGCACCTGTCACGATCGCTATACGTCCATCAAGAGAGAGGCTGTCATTCTCCGGCATCTCTTCATCCTCCAGTCTAGCATTCAAGTTATTATACCTGTGATTGGCGGAAATTATTTTAACAATAGAATAAATTATGCCCTTGGCGTGTCCAGGCGTTCCAGATCGGCGGGAGTTCCAAAGGTGATGCCTTGCACCTCTCGCTCGATGCGCTTGAGCAACCCGGTCAGCACGGACCCACTCCCGAATTCAATGAAGGTATTGATCCCCTGCCCGACCATAAATTGGATCGCTTCAGTCCAACGTACACGATGGGTGAGTTGGTCTCTTAGATCAGAGCGGATCTCTTCCGCTGAAGCCAATGGGCGAGCGGTAACGTTGCCGACAATTGGAGTGACAGGATCGATGATGGGGGCGCCTCCAACAGCCTGGTTGAAACCAGCCTGGGCGTGCTCCATCAACGGGGAGTGAGCGGCGATGCTCACAGCTAAAGGTATAGCACGACGGGCGCCTGCCTCAACTGCCAGGGGCAGCGCTCTTTCCAGAGCTGCCTTGTTTCCCGATATCACAACCTGGCCCGGGCAATTATCATTGGCTACCTGGACGATTTCTGGTGGATCAGCATCTGCCAGGCTGGCCTGCGCACAAACACCCTCTACGACGGGTATTTCCAGGCCCATGATTGCCGCCATACCCCCCGGAGAGACGATACCGGCTTCTTTCATCAGTTCACCACGCCTGCGCACCAGATGAAGGGCCTCGGCGAAAGGCAAAGCGCCGGCAGCCACCAACGCGCTGAGCTCTCCCATGGAGTGCCCTGCTACGAATGCTGGTTGAAATCCCGGAAAGGCTTCATTGAAAACGGTTAAGGCAGCCGTTGAGTGCACAAACAGAGCCGGTTGGGTGTTAACCGTATCGTTTAGTTCAGCCTCGGGTCCCTCCCAGGCAAGCCGGGAGAGGGAGAAACCTAACTGCTGATCAGCTTGCTCGAAGATCTCTCGAGCCACCGGATAAGCTGCCGCCAGCTCCCGGCCCATCCCTACAGCCTGGGAGCCCTGTCCTGGAAAAAGGTACGCTGTGCTGTTCGGTTGCAGTTTCATGGATTATGTAACGGGCCGTGAGTTTCACGGCCCGTTGGATTTATTTCTTTTCTCTCTCTATCTCGATGATCTCGCGGCCTTTGTAATGCCCGCAGCTGGGGCAAACGCGGTGCGGCAGGCGCATCTCTCCGCAATTTGGGCAAACGACCAGGTTGTGGCCCTGCAGGGCATCGTGCGCGCGCCGGCGATCGCGACGACCAGATGAATGTTTCCGTTTTGGTTGTGGGGGCATGATCCTACTCCTGTTTCAGCTCCATCCCTGGATCATCCTGGCAACTCCTGGCACCCGGGTCGTGAAGCACATTCCTCATAATAAATCCTGCCCCTCGGGCAGGTAGTGAAGGATTATACGATCAGGAGCCCAGCCTGTCAAGGTAACGGGCTCAGGAAATTTACCACTTACCAACCCAGGCTTTGAAAGACGTACGCTCCATCCTGAGCATAGATTTTATCGAAGAGCGGGCTGGCGCTAAATGCGGTGGGTGAAATTGGGCCGCCTTGAATCCCTGTATAGATGTAGCGAATACCCGCAGAACGCATAAGCTCCCAAAGTTGGTCCGGGTTGCCGCCGTTCATTAAGACTTCCGAGCAGAACGAGTTGATGCGCTGGATTTCGGATTGGCTGCCAAACCCGTAGATCACGGGGGGAGGCATGGTCGGTTGGCCGCTCAGAGCGCTAATCCAGCCGCCTCCATCAGCGCTGGCGCATAACCCGTAGCCCCAACTGAAGGGATTGATCAGGATGGTTTCCTCCTGGGGTATATTTTCTTCGATCCAGGCCAGTGCAGGACGGTCGGCAGCCCTGAACAAATAGGTGGATTGGTTGAGCAGCGGAAGCAGGGACCTGGCCCCAAAGATCGACATTACCACTGCAACAGCTACAAAACTTAAACGAAACGGTAGGAGCAGTTTAGACCAGGCCTCTTGTCTCTGCAGGAGCCATTCCCCCCCTAAATACAAGCTGCTGAGGGCGTACCCACCAAACAATGCGATGGGCATGAAAAGCATGATGGCGACAGAGGTATTATTGATGAGCCAACCTCCGGGCAATCCAAGCGCACCCAGGTTAGCGAGAATAAAGAGCAGCGCCACCCAAACCAGGCCGGTAATGACAAAGCGTCTTTTCCATACCAAACCGATCACAACGCCGGCTGATGCCAGGTAGAGCGTGTAAATGCCCATCCCGGCTTCCAGGAAACGCCAGGAGAAATCAGCGAAGAGTTCAGCTGAAATAACATTCGTGGGTATAAGGGCCGGGATAAGCAGGTTTGAGATCACCTCGCCCATCCACGGCAAACTCAGGAGCAACGTCCCGAACAGGAGCAAGGTACCTGCTGCCAGGAGTTGTTTGAGGTAACCAAGGAAAGCCTGCCCGCTCAATCGCCCACCTTCGAAGAGCAGGCTTATGAAATAGGCCAGGGCCAGGGCGCCCAGGAAAGCAGCCACCCGGTAATGCACGATCAGCAAGCCGCCAGCCGCCAGGCAGGTTAACAGCCATAGACTAATTTCATCCCGGTTTAGATTTATGGCAGAGGAAAGTCCTAATGACTCCCGGCTGAATTGTGTATCTTCATCGCTCTTCAACACGGTTTCTGAGTCAGGCCTGGTTTCTCTTATATTATTAGCAATTGGCGATTTTTCGAAGGCCAGCTTGAGGAAAGCCAGCGGGACGGGCAGGATCAGCAGGCCGGCCAATTGGGTGTAACGCCCCCAGCTTACATAATAGGTTGGCATCGGCGTGAAAAGGCCGGCAATCAAGGCAGCCAAAAGAGCAGCCCGCTTATCTCCCGTCAAAGTCGTCGTAAGCAAGTAAACAGAGAATACCGAGGCAGCGTTTAACAGCTGCCCATATACAAGCATGCCTTCTGGCAGATCTAACCCGGATATCCATTGGAATACCGCCTGTGAGCTGTGATACCCGGCATGGTACACAGTCGACCCGAGTTCCAGGTAAGGGGCGTATGTTTCTGGGAAAGTCCCCATCTCCATTGTCAAGCGCGTGATGAGGGCATGGTGCACCGGGTCTACCCAGGCCGGGGCAACCAGGTCACGTACCATGATGATACGAACGACCATGGAAGCAATAAAGATTACTCCTACAGCAATACCTGTCCATCTGAAGTGATAAGAACCGGGCCGGCGGAAAACTCGCCAAAGCATCAGGATAACGAGTAGAACCGAGACCCCAAGGACACCCGCCTGCGACCAGCTGATCCCCAATGTGGAGCTCCACAACATGAGGAGGGGGATCATGGCCAGGCTTAAACCTAGCGATAACGCTACCTGTTCGCCGCCATCAAAACGACGACGCAACCCCGACAGGTCGAGGGTCAGCCATCCCGGGACAATCAGGGTAAGCGCCAACGGAACGACCAGGCCAATACGCTGAACGATTTCGCCCAGGTCGGTCAGCAGGGCAAGAGGATCATACTCGTAAGACGTTCTGAAGGCCAGGTCTGCATCCTGGGGAAGTCCGTCGATATAAGCCTGGCCTGCCGCGTAGGCATCCAGGTTCTGCCCCTGAAAATTTACACTACCATCAGACGGCATAAGCTCCAGATAGTATCCTTCACCCGACCCACCGCCTAGTGGGGGAAAAGAAATGGAGATGGGGCCGCTATTGCGTATGGATATATGTGTATTGTATAAGGGAGGCACGCCCTGGATGGCCTGCTCGATGGAAGCGAATAAGCGCACGGTCACCCAGGCTTGCTGATTTTCAACAGACGCTTCATGACTAACCCAAAAGGTCAGGCCATTCAAGCGAGGCCGCCGGGCGATAAAAGACTGACCGACGGTGTTCGACCCCTCAATTCCCCCCGGAATAATCTCCCGGTTGCTTTCCTGGGATGTTTCAGGATCGGGCAAGGTGATACAACCAGCCAGCAGGAATGGGAGAATGAGCAGGATTTTTAAACTGACAAAGGCCTTAATTGCCATTGCCGACATTTTCGCGCAGGTAGGCTTCGATCAAACTGTCCAAATTGCCGTTCAAAACGGATTGGGCGTTACCGACCTCGTGCTCCGTGCGATGGTCCTTGACCATCTGGTACGGGTGAAGTACATAAGAGCGTATCTGGCTACCCCATTCGGCTTTGGTGTATTCGCCGCGCAGGTCGGCCAGTTCTTGAGCTTTCTCCTTCTCCAGTATCTCCAAAAGGCGGGCGCGCAACACACGCATGGCGTTCTCACGGTTTTGGGTCTGAGACCGCTCGTTCTGACAGGTGACAACCAGACCAGTCGGCAGGTGGGTGATGCGCACAGCGGTCATATTTTTCTGCACGTTCTGCCCGCCTGCCCCGGCAGAACGGTATACGTCTATACGCAAATCATCGGGATTTATTTTGACTTCCCCGATATCCTCAACCGCTGGCAATACTTCCACCAACGCGAATGAGGTATGCCTGCGATGGGCAGCATCAAAAGGGGAAAGACGCACCAGGCGATGGACGCCCTTTTCCGATTTAAGATTACCAAAGGCGTACCGGCCATTGACTGCAATAGTTACGCTTTTAATACCGGCTTCCTCGCCCTCGCTCAAGTCCAGAATTTCGGTCTTAAAGCCCTTGGTCTCTGCCCAGCGCAGGTACATGCGCTGGAGCATATCCGCCCAATCCTGCGAATCTGTACCCCCTGCGCCGGCATGGATGGCGAGCAATGCATCTCCACGGTCATGTTCACCGGAGAGCATGGCGCGCAGCTCACGACGGCCTAGCTCGGATTCAAAGGCTTTCAGTTCCTCGCTTAGTTCCGGCCTTAGGCCCTCATCTTCGAGGCGGGCCAGTTCCAGTGTGTCCTGGATGCGTTGGTTGAATGTCTGCCAATCCTCTACTTCCTCCCTAAGCGCAGACATTTCTTTCATGATCCTTTGAGCGTGTTCAGGATCTTCCCAAAGTTGCAGATCCTCTGATTGCTCTTGAAGATCTTTGTATCTAGCCTCCTTGTCAGCTAAGTCAAAGACGCTCCAGGAGGTGTTTTACCTTGGATTGGATCTCTTCCAGGCGCTCAATAAGATCTTGCATGCTTAAATCTCCTCAAATACAAAGACGGTATTTGCTTATTCGTAGGCTAATACACCATCCACAAATCGATCTGGGTCAAATGGCTCTAAATCTTCGGGTTTCTCACCCAACCCCGCGAACAGGATCGGTAACCCGAGTTCTCGCTGGATGGCAAAAGCCATGCCTCCCCGAGCCGAGGAATCGAGTTTGGCCAGAATAATACCGTTGACCTTGACCGCATCTTTAAAGGCCCGGGCTTGCGGTAGAGCGTTTTGCCCGGTGGTAGCATCCATTACGAGCCATACTGCATGCGGAGCCCCTGGGATTGCCTTTCCCACAACCCGGTGGACCTTTTTAAGCTCTTCCATAAGGTTGAAGCGCGTATGCAAACGGCCAGCCGTATCGACCAGGACGACATCCATATTTCTGTGCATGGCAGATTGCACTGCGTCGAAGGCAACTGCTCCGGCATCTGCTCCTGCCTGGCCCGATACGATGGGTAAACCCAGGCGGTCGCTCCAGATCTCCAACTGGTCCACGGCGGCAGCACGGAATGTATCAGCAGCCCCCAATAGAACCTGCTTGCCTTGGCTTGAGAAATAACGCCCCAGCTTTGCTATGGTAGTTGTTTTTCCGGAGCCGTTAACGCCAACGATCAAGATGACCGCCGGGCGCTCCGAAAAATCAGGCGGCGAGACCGATGATAGGCGAGCACGCAGCTCTTCCCGGAGGACAGAGCGTAGCTCGTGCGCCTTGGTCAGGCCTTGCCGGTCCACTCGTTCTTCCAGAGCAGTCAGCACCTCGTCAGCGGTCTCGATACCCAGGTCCGCCTGGATCAGCAAGGCCTCCAGGTCATCCCAGAGCTCTTCATCGATCTCCGTGGCCCCAAGCAAGGTCGCGATCTGGCCAAAGGTGGCCTTGCTGGTCTTGGAAAGACCATCTTTCCATTTGGAGAAGATATTATTCATAGCACACGATTATATCACGCTGCTCTTATCGCTATTGTTTATTCGGGTATGCGTTCAGGTGAAACGGCAGACCTATTGATCGGGCCGAGATATTTCGAACCTGGATACCTTTTCTCTAAACTTGCTAAGAATAATATCTCAAGTGGCTATCAAATCAGCCGGATGATCAAGAGGACAACGATAATAATGAGCAGGATGTGGACGACATTTATACGGACGACCTTGACAACAACCCTCAGGTCTCTTATATTCAACCTGGAGAATTACAGTAGGGTAAAAACAGAATTCTGCCCTGATGAAGATGAACAACCCTGGCCTAAACATACGAGAATAAGATGCCCAATAGGTCAGCGAGTTTTTATCCGGGAGGCCCGATGAGTGCTTATAAAACCATTGAATGGCGAGACGGCGTTGTACGCATGCTGGACCAACGCCTGATCCCAAATGAGACACGTTATCTAGAATTCCAAAGCTACGAAGAGGTGTCCAACGCGATCCGGGATATGGTGATCCGGGGCGCGCCTGCTATCGGATCAGCCGCGGCCTACGGGTTAGCTCTCGCTGCGGTTAATAGCACTGCCAACGATTATGGGACCTTTCGCTCGGAGTTGTCACAAGCCGCTCAAATATTGAATGCCGCCCGCCCAACGGCTGCCAACCTAAAATGGGCAGTAAGGCGATTGCTCTCCCGCCTGGATCAGGAACAGCCGGGCAACCTCCAGACGGCGAAAGAGCTTATCTTGAATGAGGCTCACTTGATCGCCAGGGAGGATATCGAAGCTAATCACAGGATTGGGCTAAACGCCCTGCCCCTCATCCCTCCCCAGGCGAGTATCATCCACCACTGTAATACCGGTGCGCTGGCAACCGTAGATTATGGAACGGCGCTGGGTGTCATCCGTTGCGCACACGAGAACGGGCGCCAGGTCCACGTATTTGTAGACGAGACCCGCCCGCGCTTGCAGGGAGCACGGCTTACGACATGGGAGTTGGAGCAGCTCGGCATCCCGTATACCTTGATCGTAGATGGAGCCTCGGGTTATTTCATGCGCAAAGGACAGGTTGACCTGTGCGTCGTGGGCTGCGACAGGATTGCCGCTAACGGCGATACGGCCAATAAGATCGGTACCTATAACCTGGCGTTGGTGGCCAATGCACATCAGATCCCTTTTTATGTGGTCGGTCCCACCAGCACCATTGATATGAGCCTACCTAGCGGGGAGGAGATCGAAATAGAGGAACGCCATCCGGATGAGGTAACCGTAATAAATGACGGGCGCATCACACCAGAAGGTGCGCGGGCTGCCAATCCGGCTTTTGATATCACCCCCGCCAAATATATCACCGCTATCATCACGGAACGCGGGGTAGCATACCCTCCTTATAAAGAAAGTCTGCCAAAATTGTTCCCCAGTGAGGGATAAGTCGTCACCCCGCCATCCAATTGCAGGGGCATGCTATAATCTCCAAATGACATCTCCACTCTCACATTTAGATGAAACCGGTCGTGCCCGCATGGTCGACGTGGGTAAAAAGCCAGATACAGAACGGGTAGCCATTGCCAAAGGCGAAGTACGCATGCGCCTGGAGACTTTGGAGCTCATTCGCCAGGGGGCTGTGAAGAAGGGAGACGTGCTGGCTGTCGCCCAGGTGGCAGGCGTCATGGCAGCTAAACGCACTTCTGAGCTGATCCCTTTATGCCACCCCCTCCCCTTGACCCAGGTGGATGTGCAGATCGAACTGGACCAGGAAATTCCCGGCATAAGCATTACAGCTACAGTTCGGACAACAGGCAAAACCGGCGTCGAGATGGAGGCGCTCACCGCGGTAACTGTCACCGCCCTGACCATCTACGATATGGCTAAGGCGGCCGAGAAGACCATGGTTATCCAGAACGTTCGCCTGGCAGAGAAGCATGGTGGGCAGAGCGGGGATGTGATCAACGAATGAATCTTATCAAAAGGTAGTTATGAATCAGGTAAACGTGTTATTCTTCGCAACCATCCGCGAGCTAACCGGAACCCGGCACACTACTCTCGAGCTTCCGGAAGGCGCCAGCGTTGCCGATGCCAAGGCCCAGCTAATAGAAAAATACCCTTCTTTGAAACTGGCTATGGATACCACTGTTGTGGCTGTAAACCGTGAGTTCGCTCCCGATGAGACACAATTACCCCCCGGTGCAGAGATTGCGATCTTTCCACCGGTGAGCGGCGGCTCAGATCTGACTGGCAAGGACCTGCCGACGGTTTTTTCAATTACCGATGGCGAGATTGATCTAAACCAATTATTATCCCAGATCACATTGCCTGAGACCGGGGCAGCCTGCCTGTTCACAGGCATGGTGCGTGGTGTGACCGAGCGTGGTGACCCGCACGAAACATCCTATCTCGAATACGAAGCTTACCAGCCGATGGCAGAAGACAAGATGCGGCAGGTAGCAGGTGAAATCCGAAAGCGCTGGCCCCAGGTGCAAGGGGTGGTGATCGTTCAACGGACCGGGAAGCTAATGCCAGGTACTCCTACCGTCTTGATCGCTTGCACTGCCGCCCACCGCGATACGGGCGTATTCGAAGCCGCCCGCTACGGCATCGACCGCTTGAAAGAGATCGTCCCTGTTTGGAAGAAGGAGGTCGGCCCTGACGGAGAAACATGGGTCGAAGGGGATTACCATCCATCCCCAGAGGATTGATAGACTCTGAGAGATGTAAATAATTGGCCAATGAGCGATATCAATTGCACAAACTGCAGGAATCCTTATCCAGAGCTGGGTGCTCCTTATCGTTGCCCGGTTTGCGGCGGGCTCTTTGATTTTACCTCCTCACCTGACTACGCCCCCCATAAGATCGACCCTGGCCTACCTGGAATCTGGCGTTACCGGCACGCACTGGGCCTACCCCAGCAGGCGCCTGTTGTGAACCTGGGAGAGGGTTCCACCCCCCTGGTTTGGTCGCGCGAATTTGACAGGGATATTGCCTGGAAGCTGGAATTTGCCAACCCAACCGGCTCTTTTAAAGACCGCGGCACGGCTGCATTGGTTAGTTTTTTACTCGCCCGTGAAGTAACAGCTGCTATTGAGGATTCGTCCGGGAATGCGGGCGCATCCTTCGCAGCCTACGCAGCTCGGGCTGGCCTGCAGGCCCGGGTATTTATCCCCGATTCTGCCTCGGGACCTAAACGGCAGCAGATCGAAGCATATGGGGCGGAGGTCGTACGCATCCTGGGACCACGTTCCAATGCATCTGAGGCAGTGCGAAAGGCAGCTGAAGCCCAAGGTGCTGTGTATGCCAGCCATGCTTATATGCCCTTTAACTTAATGGGTTATGCCACATTAGCTTACGAACTGGTCGACCAAATGCCAGAGCCTCCCGGCACCGTCATCCTACCTGTAGGTCAGGGGGGACTATTGCTTGGCCTGGCGCGTGGATTTTCAGCGCTGGTCCAGGCCGGCGTGATCCGTCAAAGCCCCGCCCTGGTAGGCGTGCAGGCAAGGGCTTGCGCTCCTCTGTGGGCCCTGGCAAGTTACGGCGCGGATGGCCTGGTCTGGGTTACTGAAGGAGAGACTCTCGCGGAAGGGGTTCGGGTAAGCTTCCCATTGCGGGGAGACGCGGTCTTACAAGCGGTAGAGAGCAGTGGTGGAATTTTTGTGGCAGTAGATGAAGAAGAGATCATGCCTGGTCGCGACCAATTATCCAATAGGGGGTTTTATGTAGAGCCGACCTCAGCCATCGTTTGGAACGCATTGGTGCAGGTTGCCGGGCGTGTTCCTGAACCCCTGGCAGTCGTACTAACGGGCTCAGGTCTTAAATCAACTGTTTGACAATACTGGCCTTGTTTGGAGGATAGATGCCTGAAAAAGTTGTTATCACCGGCCTGGGGGCAATTACTCCCTTAGGACTGTCAGTCAAAGAATCTTGGGGGAACGCCGTGGAAGGTAAATCTGGGGTCGCCCCTATCACCCTCTTTGATGCTTCCGATTACCAGGTACGAGTTGCCTGCGAGGTGAAAAACTTTGATCCAGAAACCTATATGCCGGGCCGAGAAGCTCGACGCCGAGACCGGTTCGAACAGTTAGCCAGCGCTGCTGCTGGTGAGGCTGTCCGGCAAGCCGGATTGGTCGTAGATGAAAGTAATGCGGACCGGGTGGGAGTGATCGTCTCCTCGGCAGTTGGGGGATTGAGCTCGCTTCAAGACACGATCCTGACGGTTGCCAGGGAGGGTGCAAGGCGTGTCAGCCCATTTGCCATCCCCATGTTGATGTCAAACGGCGGCGCAGGTATCATCTCGATCGACCACGGCTACCGCGGCCCATCCTTTTCGGTGGCTTCTGCCTGCGCATCTGGAGCAGACGGCATTGGTATGGCCTGGATGATGCTACGAGCTGGTGTGATCGACGCTGCAGTAGCAGGCGCCAGTGAGACAACCATATCCACAGTAGGGGTGGCTACCTTCGACCGCCTAGGTGCTATGTCCAGGCGGAATGATGCCAGCGCGCCGGCACCTTTCGACCGGGGGCGGGACGGGCTGGTGATGGGAGAAGGTGCAGGCGTGTTGATCCTGGAGCGCGAGAGCGTGGCGCTCCAACGTGGAGCAGAGATCCTGGCAGAGCTGGCTGGGTATGCCGCCAGCGCGGATGCCTTCCACGTTACAGCCCCGGCTGAGGACGGGGTAGGGGGTGCAAAAGCGATGCGTAAGGCAATGCAGTCTGCCGAGGTCAACCCTGAAGATATCAGTTATATCAATGCGCATGGCACGGCAACTCCTCTCAATGACCTGGCAGAAACCCGCGCCATCAAAGCAGCTTTTGGGGATTTCGCTTATAATATTCCAGTTTCATCCACTAAATCAATGACCGGTCATATGATGGGCGCTACCGGTGCGCTGGAAGCTATTTTCTGTGTCCAGGCCATCCGGGAGAGCACGATTCCTCCGACTATCAATTACCAGACACCCGATCCTGAATGTGACCTGGATTATGTACCAAACGAAGCCCGTTCTACCGTTGTCCATACCGCTATCAGTAACGCATTTGGATTTGGAGGACATAACGCTGTTTTGGTTATCCGCAAATATTAAATATCCGAAAGGAACTGATGGATCGCCAGATCCTCGGCGGGTTTGCCGGGTGTCTGCCGTTCCCTGAGTTCCGGGGAGGTATGTAATGGTTCAGAATCGCCAAAAAGGTCCGGAGGATAACCCGCCTCAGGAAGTTCTCTCCCAATTGCAGTCCTTGTTTTCAAACCGGAGCCTTTTGACCCGAGCATTAACGCACCGTTCTTTTGTGAATGAACATCCAGAAGCCCTGGAAGATAATGAGCGCCTCGAGTTCCTGGGCGACGCAGTGCTTGATTTCCTGGTTGGCGCCTGGTTGTATAACCACTTCCCAGAAATGGCGGAAGGCGGCCTGACCCGGATGCGGGCGGCTCTGGTTGGCAACGAGCAACTGGCCAGTTTCGCACGCCAAATAAGGTTGGGAGAGCTCATGCGCCTGGGGCGCGGAGAGGATGATAGCGGGGGGCGTAACCGAGCGGCATTGCTTGGTTCGACATTTGAAGCCGTCATCGGGGCGCTATACCTGGACCGGGGCATCCCTGGTGTCCAACAATTTCTCGATCCCTTCCTGGTATCCGCTTCCGAACAGATCCTGGAAGGGCGCAAAGACCAGGACCCCAAGAGCTTACTCCAGGAATGGGCCCAATCCGAAGGCTATGGCACCCCCTTTTACCATACCGTCCTGGCCAGCGGACCTGACCACGACAAAGTCTTCGACGTGGAGGTTATCATCCACGGAAAAGTCTACGGGCATGGGTCTGGTCATAGTAAGCAAGCGGCAGCCAAAGCGGCTGCCCGTAGCGTACTGGCCTCGTTGAATATCGAGTAAGGCAAGAAGGAAAGCTTCGAATTCTATGTCCTCTCGATTGATTTCTCTCGAACTGCACGGCTACAAGACTTTTGCCAGCCGGACAGAATTCCAATTCGCCGAAAACGTCACCGCCATCGTAGGGCCCAATGGATCGGGCAAATCGAATATCGCCGACTCGATCCGTTGGGTTTTAGGAGAGCAATCCTATTCATTACTGCGCGGCAAAAAGACGGAAGATATGATATTCGCCGGATCAGAGCAGCGAGCCAGGGCGGGCATGGCTTCTGCCACGATTGTTTTTGACAATAGCGATGGATGGCTGCCGATCGATTTTAGCGAAGTAGCTATCACACGGCGCGCTTACCGGGATGGACAGAACGAGTACCTGCTAAACGGTCAACGAGTGCGGCTGCGAGACGTTTCCGAGCTGCTGGCTCAATCAGGACTGGCTGAAAGGACTTATACGATCATAGGCCAGGGTTTGGTGGATGCAGCCCTTTCATTAAAGGCAGAAGAGCGCAGGCGATTGTTTGAAGAAGCGGCTGGGATAGGCCTGCACCGTTCACGCCGTGATGAAGCACTCAAGCGCCTGGAAACTACCCGTCGAAATCTTGAGCGCGTCAGGGATATCCTGGCTGAGCTACAGCCACGCCTACGCAGCCTGGAGCGACAGGCCCGCCGGGCTCAGGAATACGAGTTGGTCAAGGCTGACCTGAGGGTGCTCCTGCGTGAATGGTATGGCTATCACTGGCATCGGGCCCAAAAGGATCTTTCTGAAGCGCGTGACCAGGCGCGTAACAAAGAGAAAGAACTGGACCGGATTCGAAACCAACAAGGCGTTTTAGAAGATCAGGCCAATACCTCACGCCAAAAAATTCAAGACTTACGATCCAGGCTGGGTGAATGGCACCGCCAATCTGCTGGGCTCCACTCGCAGCGAGAGTCGCTCAGTCGTGACCTGGCTGTCGCGGACGAGCGCCTTCGTTCGCTGGAAAACCAGCAAAAGGAATGGGCGCAAGAATTAACCAGCCTGGACGAACAAATTGCACTGCACAATGAACGGTTGAAGGAAGCGAACGAGGAGCTAAATCAGCTTAACACAGAAAGGGTAGAAGCCTGCCAGCAAGCTGAAGCAACAAAACAGGCGCTTGCCGCACGCCTGTCAGAAAGAGCTCATGCAGAAGAGCGGGTACAAGCTGCCCGGCAAGCCCTGTCGACTCTTACTGCCCGGAGATCTCATTTGCAGGCCCGCCTCTCTGATAGGCAGTCCCAGGCTGAGCGGCAGGAGCAAGCCATGGTAAAAGCTGGACTTGCTCTAGAAGCTGCTGAAAGGGAACACCTGGAAGCTGTCGCTGTATTTGAAAAAGCTACCCAGTTGTTGGAGCAAGCACGGGCTGACCGGCAAAATGCTGAAGAGATCAGGCAAAGCTACCGACTCAAACTGGCAGAGGTAGAAAATTCATACAACTCTGCGGGAGACGACAAATCGAGCTTGCAAGCCGAAAGCTCGCGCTTGCGTGCAAAACTTGAAGTATTAGAACAGGCAGAACAAGCCCTGAGCGGATATGCCACAGGTGTGCAATTGTTACTCCAGGCCGCTCGTCAAGAACGCCTGGAGGGTGTGCGGGGTGCACTTTCGAACTTC
>CAZAQS010000012.1:0-28120 GCA_964486825.1 uncultured Anaerolineaceae bacterium
CGTAATACCAATTGCCCAACTTCAATCTCCTTGAACCAATATCCGGAAGCCGTGCGGATGCTGCAACAGGGAGCAGTCATCTCCTTTGATCCCAACACTCCAAAGTTAAGCCAGGAAGACCGGGACGTCCTGGAATGCTACGGGATAAAAGCCTGCCTGATCGTGCCATTGATCTTCCAGGGCAGGTTATTGGGAGAAGCGGAAGTATGGGAGACACGCCAGGCGCGTTCCTTTACACAGGCAGAAAAGGACATGGTGCAGGCGCTGGCCCAGCACGCAGCCGGGACAATCGAAAATGCTCGCCTATATATGGCCGAGCGGCAGCGCGCCCGGGAGCTGGATGCCCTGAGAGCCACCATCGCAGATATCACCTCCGAGATCGAGCTGCCTAACCTGCTAAGGGATATTCTCGAAAGAGCAGTTACCCTAATGGGCGCTACCGGGGGTGATTTGGGGATCTACAACGAATCCGACCAGAACCTGCTCATCGTTACAAGCTTCAACCTTGGGAAGGATTACACAGGCACCTGCCAGGAGCTGGGGGAAGGCCTGATGGGACAGGCAGCCCTGAGGATGGAGTCAATGATCCTGGAGGATTACCAAAATTGGGAAGGTAGATCTCAGCAATACAAGGCCGGCGCCTGGAAAGCCGCCATCGCTGTACCCCTTCAAATGGGAGGCAAGCTACTCGGCACCGTCGGCGTGGTAGACACCGATCCAAACCGCAAGTTCTCGCTCTCCGACCAGCATTTGCTGACCTTATTCGCGCACCAGGCTGCCATCGCGATCCACAACGCACGCCTGTACCTGACGACGAAGGAGGCGGCAGAGCGGCGGGCGATCCTGCACCGCGCTACCCAGGAGATCGTGGCAGCCAGCCTGGACCAGGAGGCCATCTATACTGCTATCCACAGCGCGGCTGCCCTGCTCATGCCATCGGAGGCCTTTGTCATCTCGCTCCTGGACGAAAGTAGCCAGACCATCGAGGCAGTCTATCTGGTAGACCGGGCCGGTCGCACCCCGTCCATCACCCTTCCGGTTGGTGCTGGCTTGAGCGGGCACGTCATCACCACCGGGAAATCCTTGTATATCGACGACGTGGAAAGATTTGATGAGGTTGACTCGATCCGATTTGGAGACAGCCAGGACGTGCGCTCTATCCTGGCTGTGCCGATGGTTTTGCGCGGCAAGGTCATCGGTATGATCTCTACACAAAACTACCAGGCCAGGGCTTACACCTCCGAGGATATGTATTTGTTGGAAATGCTGGCTGCGCACGCTGCCATCGCCATCGACAATACACGCCTCTTCCGGGAAGTGCAGCTATTGGCATTGACTGACCCGCTTACCGGTGTCAACAACCGCCGGCAGTTGTACGATCTGGGCGAGCGAGAGTTCGCTCGTGCTCGCCGCTACGGCCACCCCCTGGCAGCTATCATGGTCGATATCGATAAGTTCAAGAAGGCCAATGATACTTACGGGCATACCATGGGAGATCAGATCCTGATCTCCGTGACCAAGCGCATCCAGGATAATGTCCGAGATATCGATGTATTGGGTCGCTACGGGGGAGACGAGTTTGTGATCTTACTTCCGGAAACCGACCTGGTTTCAGCCTGCCAGGTGGCGGAACGGCTGCGGGCAGCTATCTCCGAAATCCCGTATGGAGGGGAAAACCACCATGTCGTCATCAGCGCCAGCCTGGGGGTAAGCGTCGTATCAAAGAAAACGCACAGCCTGGATTTCCTGATCGATCAGGCAGACCAGGGCGTATATATCGCAAAAGAGTCGGGCGGCGACCGGGTCGGAGTCGCCTGAGCTTATAGAATCAGCATTGCATCCCCAAACGAATAAAAGCGGTAACCTTCTCGCTTGGCAGTCTCGTATGCCTGCAGGACATGCTCGCGTCCGGCGAAAGCGCTAACCAGCATGATCAGGGTGGAGCGGGGCAGGTGAAAGTTAGTGATCAGGGCATCCACGGCTCTAAAGCGGTATCCAGGCAGGATGTACAGGTGCGTGGGCCCCTCGTAAGGAGAGACCAATTGCTCACCAGATGAGGTAGCTGCCGCTGTCTCCAGGGTTCGTACGCTGGTGGTGCCCACCGCCACGATGCGCCCCCCCTGCAGGTGAGTTTGGTTGATTAACGCAGCTGTCTCTGCACCGAGCTGGCACCACTCCGTGTGGATAAAATGCTCAGCAGGAGTATCTTCGGTAACGGGTGCAAAGGTATCCAACCCCACGTGCAAGGTAAGGGTTGCCTGACGGATGCCGGCCGCAGATAATTCCTCTAGCAGGCGCGCGGTAAAATGCAGGCCGGCCGTGGGAGCGGCTGCAGAGCCGGGGCTGGCGGCGTATACGGTCTGGTAGCGCTCTCTGTCTTGCAGGGGCTCGTGTATATAAGGAGGCAGAGGTACGTGACCGGCAGCTTCCAGGAACGCTTCCACAGGCACCGAAAAACGCAGCAAGCGGCGCGCGCCTCCTAGCTCGCTTACCACCTGGGCCTGGGGCCCGTCCTGCACCTGCAAACGAACCCCCGGACGCAGACCCTTACCCCCCACCAACGCTTCCCATGTCTGGGCCTCACGCCTGTTCAGCAATAACAGCTCGACTTTGCCTCCCCCTGGGATCTTGTTAGCGTAAAGACGGGCCGGGATGACGCGCGTCTCGTTCATGACCAACAGGTCTCCCGGATTCAGGTAGCGCCCAAGGTCCCGGAAAACATTATGCTCGATGCCCCCACTAGCCCGTTCCAGGACCAACAAACGGGAGCTATCGCGCGGCTCTAACGGGGTTTGAGCTATTAGTTCAACCGGGAGGTGGTAATCAAAATCAGAGGTCTTCAAAGGGTCAACGGATCAACCGGATGATCAGGTTCAACAGGATGGTCAGTACGATGGAGAGCAGGAGCGAGGTAGCCAGCGGGATGAAGCAGGTGGCGTTTCCGTGCCCGATGCGGATATCCCCCGGGAGGCGGCCCAAGGGTAAACCGGCGCGCGCAGCCAGATAAACCAATCCCCCTACCAGGACAAGCATGATCCCGGTTATGATCAAGATGCGTGCGATATTAATCATTTGGTTTCATAACAGGCGCGGTTGGGAAGACTCCTCATAGGGCAGGTTTAAATGTTCGTATGCTCGGCGGGTAGCGACGCGGCCTTGGGGAGTCCTCTCAAGGAAACCAAGCTGTAGCAGGTAGGGTTCAACCACGTCCATGATCGTGTCAGGCTCCTCACTGATCGAGGCGGCGATCGTGCTCAGCCCGACAGGACCGCCACGGTATTTCTCGATCACGGTGGTAAGCACGCGCCGGTCCATCTCATCCAGGCCGGAAGGATCGATATTGAGCAGGTCCAGGGCATCCTTGGCAGTCGAGCGATCGATGGTGCCATTCCCGCGCACTTGGGCATAATCGCGCACCCGGCGCAACAAACGCAAGGCAACCCTTGGCGTACCTCGCCCGCGACTGGCGATTTCATCCACCCCGTCTGGCTCTGCGGTCACTGCCAGGACGCCAGCTGCCCGATGTACGATGGACTTCATCGAGTCCAAATCGTAAAAGTCAAGGTGATAGACCGCCCCAAAACGAGCCCGCAGCGGTGCGGTCAGCAACGCCAGGCGAGTAGTTGCCCCGACTACCGTAAAGTGGGGGAGCTTCAGGCGGATGGAGCGTGCTGATGGGCCCTTTCCGATGACGATGTCCAGGGCGAAATCTTCCATAGCCGGGTAGAGCACTTCCTCGACAGCCCGGCCCAGGCGGTGCACTTCGTCGATGAACAGAATATCGCCCGCTCGTAAATTTGTGATAATGGCAGCCAGATCGCCGGCCTTCTCTATCGCCGGACCGGAAGTGATCTTGATATTGACTTCCATCTCGTTCGCCAGTACGTGCGACAGGGTGGTTTTCCCCAGGCCGGGCGGGCCATAGAAAAGGACGTGATCTAGAGGGTCTCCGCGCTGGCGAGCGGCAGCGATTAAAATCTCCAGGTTTTCTTTCACTCGCTCTTGGCCGATCAAATCTCGGAGCAGGCGGGGACGTAAAGCCTGGTCCAGACGATCGTCTGGCTGCGGAGTGGGATTGACCAGCCGGTCTGGTGCGTCATTCATAATTTGATTATAACGCGGATTAAAGACCCAAAAATCCAGGGTTTTATGATTCTCTTATGCACGTCATATTTTTTTCTTACAATACTAGCTTAATATATGGGGCGAATCAAGGCAGTATCTTATCAGAGGAGAGACAAATCCAGCTCTTGGGAATTTACCACTTTTTCAGGTAATTCCCGAAGAAAAAATCATTAAACGAAAAGGAGGTAGTACTATGTTAAGACGTAGAGATCCGTTTCGAGAGATGATGGCTTTCCGCAGCGCGTTCGACAACCTTTTTGACCGTTCCTTCCCATTCTCTGGCTGGGACGAGGATATTCCAAGCCAGTTCCCCCTGGATGTCGCCGAGAACGAGGATGGTTTCGAGGTGAAAGCCGTTCTCCCAGGCATCAACCCCGATGACCTGGAAGTGACATTCAGGAATAATACCCTTACCATCCGGGGTGAAACCACCCAAAATGAGGAGAAAGAGGGTACCCGTTATCACATGCGGGAGCGCAGGTACGGCAGCTTCACCCGCAGTGTTACCATCCCGACCAATATCAATGCCGAGGATATCGAGGCCAGCTACGATGCAGGTATCCTGACTCTGCGCTTACCAAAAACCGATGATGTGAAACCCAAGCGCATCCCGATAAACACGGGCAAGCAGAAGATGCTCGAAGGGACGCTGAGAGATAAAAACAGCAGCGACTAAATCCCTTCCCTTGCTTTCAGGGCCTGGTCAGTAGCCCGCGCTTGACCAGGCCCTGTTCGAGAAATTTGACCCTTCAAGAGCGCCGGTAATAAGGTGCTCTTTTTTTTATTTTCGGCCAACCAGAAGCCCCTTCTTCTCTGTGGCTGCCAATCTGTACCCTGGTTCACTTATCTTAGCGGGTTCAAAATATTTTTATCGAAAGCAAATTCCTAATCTACTCATAAGGAATAGGCCAATCTTCCCGGGAACGCTTATAATTAAGCCCATCTCACCCCTGGAGCTTACCCATGCCGAATGTTTATCCCTCGTCTCACCCCCTGGTTGCCCACAAACTTACCAAGCTGCGTGATACAGTGACAGAACCAAAAAAATTTCGCGAGTTAATCCGCGAGTTGGCCGCCCTTCTGGCGTATGAGTCTACTGCGGATTTATTGATCCAGCCAAGGACGGTACAAACCCCTTTGGAGAGCATGCAAGGGGTAGAATTGATGGAAAAGATTGGTTTGGTGCCAATTTTAAGGGCAGGACTGGGCATGGTCGAAGGAGTGTGGGGGTTAATGCCCACAGCTGAAGTATGGCATATCGGCCTGTACCGCGACGAGCGGACCCTCCAGCCGGTGCAATACTATAACAAGCTACCCATCGAGCCGCGCGTATCTGTATGCATGATCCTGGACCCCATGCTGGCAACCGGAGGCTCAGCCGTGGCTACGGTGGATATCCTTAAGGAATGGGGGGTCAACAAGATCAAGTTCGTGGGCATCATCGGCGCTCCAGAAGGGATCCGGTTGCTCCAGGAGCACCACCCCGACGTCCCCATCCACCTGGCTGCCATCGATGTAGCGCTCAACCAAAATGGATACATCCTGCCAGGTTTAGGCGATGCAGGAGACCGCCAGTTCGGGACCGGATAAGCGGTAGATTGGAAACGGCTGGGATGGGGATCATAAAACCTGAACGTTTAAGCACCTACCGGAAGAATACCTTCTATCTGAAACCGGGGCGGCGTTTGAGGTCTATAGAAGAAGCCATCGAATTCGTTAAGCGGCGCGGCTACATCTTTTTTTGGCCCATCAAGGACATCATGCTTCCCAGCCTGTGGGTGGCGACAGCGGGTGAGCGACCTGTTGCTGATCGGCATGATGACCCCGGCCACGTGACCTGGGGATGGAAAGATGGCCTGCTCGGGAAAAAACGCTGGTATTACGCCAAGGTACTGCGCAAGAAAGCTACCATCATCTCCCTCGACCTGGCGCCTCATTTCTATGCCTTATCCGATAACTACGGGGCCCCGGAAGAGGATTACCTGACCCTGTACGAACAGGGCCGCCTGACTCTGGAAGCAAAGACCGTTTACGAAGCCTTGCTGCTGGAAGGTCCAATGGACACAGTCGCTTTAAGGCGGGCCACGCGTATGACCAGCCGCGATAGCGATACCCGCTTTAACCGGGCCATTACCGACCTGCAAGCCGATTTCAAAATCCTACCCACGGGGGTCGCTAAGGCGGGTGGTTGGAATTACGCCTTTATCTACGAGATCACTCCCCACCACTACCCGAACCTGCCTGACGAAGCGCATTCCATAAGCGAACGCTCTGCCCGCGGGAAGATCCTGGAGAAGTATTTTGAATCTGTTGGTGCAGCCCAAAGCGGGGAAATAGCCCGTTTGTTCAGGTGGGAGAGTTCGGCCCTGGAGAAAACCCTGGATGACCTGGCTTCCAGCGGATACATTCTAAGGGGGCTGGAATTGAAAAATCGCCCAGGAGAATGGGTCGCCCTTGCAGAGTTGGCAGAGTGAAGCAGCCTTTCGAAGAAAATTACAGCTCACCCTGAAATAGGAGGAGCACTCTACCTGTTATAATGATAAGGGGGTAAGTCCTAGGCTAAATCTATCCTCCCCCTGTCCTTCAGTTAAGGCCGCGAACGACCACCAGTCACTACCAGGGCAAAGATTCTACCAGAGGAGGAAAAATGGATACACAGTCAGACGAGATGTACAGGATTATGACCATCGAGCGGCACATCCTCGAAGGGCAGCGCAGCCACCCTGAGGCCACCGGGATTCTCACCAGCTTGCTATATGATATGGCGCTAGCCGGAAAAGTGATCGCTAGCAAAACCACCCGGGCCGGGCTGGCGGAGATCCTCGGGAGAACAGAGGAGACCAACGTCCAGGGCGAGCAAGTCATGAAGCTCGATCGCCTGGCTGACCTGACCATTTTCCGCCTCAACGATCATACCGGTCGCCTGGCAGCTTTGGCCTCTGAAGAAAACGCCGATATCATGCGCATTCCGGATAAATACCCTTCCGGAAAATATATCCTGCTGTACGACCCATTAGACGGCTCTTCCAATATCGATTACAACGTCCCTGTGGGCACCATCTTCTCTATCTACCGCCGTAAGAGCCCGGATGATACTCCGGCAACCCTGGCGGACTGCTTGCAGCCCGGTCGAGATATCGTAGCCGCCGGTTACGTAGCCTATGGCAGCAGCACGATGCTGGTTTATACCACCGGAGCAGGCGTGCATGGTTTTACTCTGGACCCAAGCGTGGGCGAGTTTTTACTGTCCCATCCCAATATCCGCATTCCTGAAAAACCGCATTACTTCAGTGCTAACCTTGGCTACCAGGTGTATTGGAGCAAAGGCGTGCAGACGTATACGGAATACTTGCAAGGCCACGAAAGCGGAATCCAGGGCCTGTCGCTGCGCTATGTAGGCTCACTCGTGTCCGACTTCCACCGCAACCTCCTGGCGGGAGGCGTATTCTATTACCCGGCAGACAGCAAGGACCCGAACAAGCCGCACGGGAAACTCAGGCTACTGTACGAATCCGCCCCGCTGGCTTTTATTGCAGAACAAGCCGGTGGGCGGGGATCTGACGGGGTCCGTAATATCCTGGATATCGAGCCAACCGAACTTCACCAGCGCACACCCCTGTTCGTTGGCAACCGCTACCTGGTTGAGAAGGCCGAACAATTTATACGTGAAAATGACCCAGTCCAGGCCGGCCAAACGGGGTAAGACTCAAAGGAGAAGACCGTGATAGAGATCGCCATCATGATCGAAGGCCAGAACGGGCTGAATTGGCCACGCTGGCAGGGAATCGCTAAGGCCGTCGAAGACCTGGGATTCACTGCACTGTACCGTTCTGATCACTATACGAATGCCAACCCGCCAGATATGGATTCCCTCGAGCTATGGATTTCCCTGGCCTGGCTGGCGACCCACACAAAAAAAATCGAGTTTGGCTCGCTGGTGACACCGGTGTCCTTCCGCCACCCGACACATACCGCGCGAATGGCTGTTGCTGTGGATGATTTATCTGGCGGCCGGTTCCACCTGGGATTGGGCGCCGGTTGGCAGGAGCGTGAGCATACCAATTACGGCTGGGAACTGCTAGACGTCCCCGAACGTTTCGACCGCTTCCGTGAAGGCCTGGATGTGATCACGCTCTTACTGGAGAGTGATGAGCCGGTAAATTACGAGGGCCAATACTACCGGTTAAATGACGCTATCCTTCTGCCTCGGCCCCAGCGACCCGCCGGCCCTCCCATCGTCATCGGAGGAAATGGGCCCAGGCATACACTTCCAATGGCAGCCCGCTACGCCTCCGAATGGAATGGGGTCCTCGTACCCCTAGATCGCTATTCTGAGCTCAACAGCCACCTGGACGAGCTGTTGAATGATTTTGGACGTAAGCCCCCGGACCTGCGGCGCTCAATCATGGTAGGCTGCATATTCGGGCAGGACTCTGAGGAGGTGGACCGGAAGGTCAAGCAGAGAAGCAATGGAAGACTAACCCCGGCGGATTATAAAGAACGAGGCGTCGTGGTTGGTACGGCGAGTGAGATCGCCGATCAGATCAGCGCCTATTCGCGCGCCGGTGTACAGCGCATCATGCTCCAATGGCTCGAGCTGGACGATCTGAACGGGTTGAAAGCCCTGGCAAGGGGTATCCTGCACCTGCAGAACTGATTAATAATTGGGTTGTGTCTACTAACAGCCCGGCTTTGGAACGCATACTGGGTGGTAATCTACACCGAGAATCATTGAATTAATTGGAGAACGGATGACCACGCTCAAACCATTTTTCGATCCCGGCTCGGTAGCTGTAATCGGCGCTTCATCCAATCCGACCAAGCTTGGCTATGCCGTGTTGAAAAACCTGGTGGATGGGGGCTACGCTCAGGTAGGTAAAGTCTACCCAATCAATCCAGGCGCTGAGGAGATCCTTGGCTATCCGGCTTACCCTTCCGTCCTGGAAGTCCCCGGCCCGATCGACCAGGCCGTCATCGTCATCCCTTATCCGCAAGTCCCAGACGTGCTGAGGACCTGCGGCCAAAAGGGCATTCCGGCCGCCATTATCATAAGCGCCGGTTTTCGGGAAGCCGGAGAGGAGGGTTTGGAGCGAGAGCTGGAGCTAATCGAGATCGCCCGTGAATACAAGATCCGCTTGATCGGCCCGAATTGCCTGGGCGTTATCGACACCTTTACGCCATTGAATGCCTCCTTTGCCGCCGGGACCCCTCCATCTGGCCCGATGGCCTTTATGTCCCAATCCGGAGCCTTGGGGACAGCCGTGCTCGATATCGCCCTCTCGGGACGGTTGGGGCTTTCCAAATTTGCCAGCCTGGGCAATAAGGCCGACGTCAACGAAATCGACCTGCTGAAAGCCTGGGTGCAAGACGATAACACAAGAGCGATCCTGATTTATAACGAGGGGATCCCCAACGGGGCAGAATTTATCGATGTAGCCCGCAAGGTGGCGCGGGTCAAGCCGGTAGTAGCCATCAAGTCAGGCGTCACGCAGGCCGGCTCGCGGGCAGTTTCTTCCCATACCGGCTCCCTGGCGGGCAGTGAACAGGCCTACCAGGCTGCATTCCAACAAGCTGGCGTAATACGGGCTGATGCGATGCAGGACCTGTTCGATATGGCCCTGGCCCTGGCTTACCAGCCTCCACTGGCTGGAGACAGGATCGCTATCATCACCAACGCCGGCGGCCCCGGCATCCTGGCAACCGACGCGCTGGAACGGGCCGAGCTCAGCCTGGCGCGGTTCGAGCTGGAGACCCAACACGCCCTGGAGCAGTACCTGCCGGACGCCGCCAGCGCAGCCAATCCGGTGGATGTCCTGGGTGACGCACGAGCGGACCGCTACCGGTTCGCCATGGAACACGTGTCAGCCGACCCCAATGTGGACGGGATCATGATCGTGCTTACCCCGCAGGCCATGACCGAGATCGAGGAAACGGCTAGCGCTGTCGTCGAGCTTTCCCAAAACATCGACAAGCCGGTCCTGGCGTGTTTCATGGGCGAGGCCAGCCTAGAAAAGGCCATCGACAAGCTGGTGGAGAACGGCGTCCCCAACTATCCTTTCCCGGAGCGAGCGGCACTAGCCTTCCACGCCATGTCGGATTACCGGGAGATCCGCTCCCGCCCGGAGCCCGAGTTCACCAGTTTCGAGGTCGATCGGGAGAGCGTACGGGCTCTCTTCGACCGTGTCCTGGCGGAAGAACGGGTGTCTATTGGGGATTTCGAATCCCGCGCCGTTCTCAATGCTTACAATCTACGCATGCCCGAGTCCGAGATCGCTGAAAACCCCGACCAGGCAGTAGAGATCGCCACCCGCCTCGGTTTCCCGGTAGTATTGAAGATCGCCTCGCCGGATATCCTGCATAAGACGGATGTAGGTGGCGTGAAGGTCGGGCTGCGTAATGCGGAAGAGGTGCGCGACGCTTTCGAGCTAATGGTTTACCGGGCCGAACGCTATATCCCAGACGCCAATATCTGGGGCTGCCTGGTCCAGCAGATGGTCCCGCAGGGCGGGCTGGAGGTACTGGTCGGGATGAACCGGGACCCACAATTTGGGCCGCTGGTGACCTTTGGCCTGGGAGGCATTTACGTGGAGACCCTCAAAGATGTAACCTTCCGTATCGCGCCATTCTCCAGGAAAGAAGCGGAGCAGATGTTGAAAGAGATACGGGCGCACGCTTTACTAGAAGGCGTACGAGGGCAGCCGGCCTACGACAAAGATGCTATTGTCGAGGTGCTGTTGATCATCGGCCAGCTCGTCCAGGATTTCCCCGAGATCGCCGAGCTGGACATCAACCCGCTAATGGTTTATCCACAGAACCGCGGCGCGATCGCCATCGATATGCGCCTGGTACTCAGCTAAGTCTTACCGAGGAGAACAAGCATGAAATCTCTATACGTGACCTCCGTAGAACGGTATTCAGGCAAGACGGCTGCCTGCCTGGCCTTGGGCACTCGCTTCCAGTCGGCAGGTTACCGGGTCGGTTATCTGAAGCCGCTCAGCCTCCAACCGGTGCGGGTGGGCGACAAGATCGCCGATGAGGATACAGTTTTCGTTCAAAAGGTGCTCGGGTTGAAGGGCGAGCTGCAGGAGCTTTCTCCGGTTGTCGTCACGAAGGATTACCTTAGAGAATACCTGCAGCGAAGCCCGCCAGGGGGTGAAGATTTGATGCGCAAGGTGAAAGAAGCCTCCGAAAAGGCCAGCATCGACCAGGATATCCTCCTGCTGGAGGGGGGCGCCAGCTTGCGAGAAGGATATGTGGTTGGTTTACCCACCGTAGCTGTGGCAGAAGCATTAAGCAGCCACGTGCTGATCATCGTAAAGTACCGGGACGAGATCCGTGTCCTGGACGACACCCTGGCCTCCCAAAAACGGCTGGGAAATGTCCTTTCCGGCATCATCATCAACCGGGTTCCGGCAGAAGCGATGGATTTTGTTGCCAATATCGCCGTTCCTCACCTGGAGAATCGGGGCGTGCCTGTGTATGCGGTCGTGCCAGAATCCCGCAGCCTGGCTGCCTTGACGGTCCGGGAGCTGATCGATGTCCTGGAGGCCGAGGTACTGACGGAAAACACCGACCTGGATGCACTGGTTGAAAACCTGACGGTGGGAGCGATGACAGCGGAGGCTGCTTTAAGTCGCTTCAGGAAACAGACGCACAAAGCGGTCATCACCGGCGGCGACCGGACCGACATCCAGCTGGCAGCCCTGGAAACCTCCACGGCTTGCCTGGTCTTGACCGGCAACCTGCGTCCCAGCCCTCTGATTATAAAACAGGCTCAGGAACACGGTGTGACCGTCATGTTGGTGCATTCCAACACCATGGAGACCATCGAAACGATCGACCAAATCTTTGGAAAAACCCGCCTCGGACAGGCAGCCAAACTGCAGCAGTTCCAAGAGCTGCTCAACCAACACTTTGATTTCGATCGCCTGCTTAAGAATCTCGAGCTAAGATAAAAAATACAAATATGGAAAGCCTATCATGAATGTATCTGATGCCATCCGTACCAAACGCGCCGTGCGCGAATTCTCAGACCAGCCCCTGCCAGAAGCCGATGTTCAGGCAATCCTGGAGGCCGGCCGGCGCTCACAGTCATCCAAGAATACACAACCCTGGCATTTCATCGCCATCCAGGACAAGGAGATCCTTAAAAGCCTGTCTGAGCTCGGCGATTGGGCAGGACACCTGGCCAAGGCAGCCCTGGGAGTAGCCATCCTCACGCCTGACCCCCAGTCTCGCTTCCAGGTGCTCTTCGACGCAGGCCAGGCCGCGGCCTATATGCAGCTGGCTGCCTGGGGATTGGGGATCGGTTCTTGCCTGGCGAGCATTTACGAACCCGTTAAGGCCCGCCAGTTGCTGGGCTTTCCCGATGACCTGCACCTGCGCATCGCCATATCCTTCGGTTACCCGCTTTCTAAGGAAGTCCTGACCCGACCGCTCCGCCAGGGTGGGCGCAAGCCATTTAGCGAGATCGTTCACTGGGACCGCTGGTAATCCCAGGCAGAGTTTTAATGGAGCTGTTCTATTCAGATCATTTCGTGCTGCCCCTGCCCAGCGGGCACCGTTTCCCCATGCAGAAGTACCGTCTCCTACGCCAGCGAGTAGCTGAGACAGGCCTGGTGAAGCCGGATAGAATGATCGTCCCCCCACCCGCTACCGATGAAGAGCTTGGGCTAATCCACCAGGAAGACTATCTCGAAAAAGTACGCTGTGGCACGCTGACAGCGAAGGAGATCCGGCGGATTGGTTTCCCCTGGTCTCCGCAGATGGTAGAACGCTCCCGGCGTTCAGTGGGTGCGACGATCGCGGCCTGTCGCTCAGCGCTACAAAATGGCGTTTCTGCTAACCTGGCAGGCGGCACGCACCACGCCTACCCCGATCACGGTGAAGGCTATTGCGTTTTCAACGATGTAGCGGTAGCGGCGCGCCTGATGCAAATGGAAGGCAGAGCCGAAAGGCTCGTCATCCTGGACTGCGATGTGCACCAGGGCAACGGCACCTCGGCTATCTTCAATGGCGACAATACGGTTTTCACCTTCGATATCCACTGCTTGAAGAACTTCCCCTTCCATAAGGAGATCAGCAGCCTGGATATCGCCCTGACAGACGGTGCAGGCGACGAGGAGTACCTGGCAACCTTGGAGAACGGCATGCGTGAAGCCCTTGGACGCGCCCAGGCACACCTGGCGATCTACCTGGCAGGAGCAGACCCCTTCTCCGGAGACCGGTTGGGACGCCTGGCGCTCAGCAAACAGGGACTGGAACGAAGAGACCGGCTGGTCTTCGATCTTTGCCGGCGCGCCAATCTACCGGTTGCGGTGACCATGGCAGGGGGTTATGCGAAAGAAATCCAGGACACGGTGGATATCCACTTCCAAACTTTACAGATCGCAAGCCAAATCTGGGGATTTGGGGTGTTAGGGACCCAGTGATGCGGGAAAAATTATTGATGGAACCATAAGCAAGAGCATATTCTATTTTCTATAAATCGTGAAGGAGGTATGTAACGAATGACCGTATATAACGACCAGGTGAGCGAATATATCAGCGATTTATTTGCCCGAGAAGACGAAGCCCTCTTACGAGCTCGACAGGATTCCCCGGCTAGAGGACTACCGGCCATTAATATCAAGCCAGAAGAAGGACGTTTTTTACAATTCCTGGTACGGGCCAGTGGAGCCAGGAAAGTTGTGGAAATTGGGACCCTGGGTGGCTACAGCGGCATTTGGATTGCCCGTGGCCTGCCAGCGGGGGGTAAACTGGTCACGCTGGAGATCAAACCCGCTCACGCCGAGGTTGCCCGGGAGCATTTCGAAGCTGCCGGACTTTTGGACCGCATCGAGATCCGCATCGGGGAAGGCAACCAGCTTCTACCAGGCCTGGCCAGCGAAGGGCCTTTCGATTTCGTATTCATCGATGCTGACAAACCCGGGTACCCAGTTTACCTGGACTGGGCCCTGGAGAATACCCGCCTGGGAGGGATTATTGCTGCACATAACGCTTTTCGCAAAGGAAGCGTAGCCGGATTACCTGAGCCAGACGATTATACGGATGCTATGCGGGACTTCAATGATAGGTTCGCCCGGGAAGAACGCTTACTCAGCACTATCTACCCTGCCGGAGATGGGACCTTGGTGGGCGTGAAGGTTGGCTGATGCAACTCCTCAAGCCATGTTGCGTATATGTAATGAGAACATAATGGCAAGAATGGTATTTATAGACAGGAGGTTTTGATGAGTGCATCGAGAGGTCCTTTACGCCGCTCACGACGTAACCGGATCATTGCGGGGGTTTCCGGTGGGATGGCAGAATTCTTTGGAATCTCGGCCTTTTGGTTCAGGCTGGCATTCTTAATCGCACTGATACCTGGAGGGGTACCCGGGTTACTGACCTACTTTTTGCTGTGGATCATTGTGCCTAGCGAATAATCGAAATTTGATCGATTATTATGGATCTGAGCATTTACAAGGGCTTATGTCCGTTTGGAGCAGGTTTTGAAAATTCCGTTCCTTCTCCTTGTTTTTTCTTTTGGCCTAGAATCGCGTCGATCTGCGCTCCATTAACCGTTTCTTGTTCGCAAAGCAGATCAGCCAGGCTTTCTAAGGCCAACCGTTGACTATTTAGGATGCTGCTAGCTTCATCAACAGCTTCTTCCAGGATCCGGCGAGTTTCCATATCCACCAACGTGGCTGTTTCAGGACTAACCCGGGTATCCAGGCTATATTGCTGGCTCAGGTAATTCGCCTGCGTACCGTTCGCCAGTCGCACAGGGCCAAGGATAGCGCTCATACCAAATTCCGTGACCATACGGCGCGCCATGTCTGTAGCATGCTCAAGATCATCAGCTGCCCCCGTGGATGCTTCACCAAAAACCAACGTTTCTGCCACCCTGCCGCCTACCAGGATCATCAAGCGGGTTTCTAGCTCACGCTGGCTCAGCAAAAACCGGTCGTGGGTGGGAAGCTGCATGGTATATCCCAACGCTCTACCGCGAGGGACGATTGTCACTTTGTGAACTTTATCCGCCTCTGGCGTCAGGCTGGCAAGCAGTGCATGTCCTGCTTCATGAACCGCAATCACCCTCTTCTCATTCGGAGTTATGGTTCTTGTGCGGCGTTCAGATCCTGCAACGATACGCTCGAACGCCATATCGAAATCAACCATATCCACTGCTTCTTTTCCGTGCCGCGACGCCAGCAGTGCTGCTTCGTTCACCAGGTTGGCCAGGTCTGCCCCAGAAAAGCCTGGGGTCATCTGGGCAACAGCCTCCTGGTTAACATCTTTCGCGAGGGTAACTAACCCAACATGGATGGCCAGGATTTCAAGCCGTCCCTGGCGGTCCGGCAAATCAACCATGATCTGGCGATCAAAACGACCGGGTCGCAAAAGGGCAGGGTCCAAAATTTCAGGCCGGTTAGTGGCGGCCACAACGATTACACCCTTGGAGGTTTCAAAACCATCCATCTCTGCCAGCAACTGGTTGAGGGTTTGCTCACGCTCCTCATGCACACCGACCGCTCCAGCACCGGCTCTACGGCCTCCAATAGCGTCGATCTCATCGATAAAGATAATGGATGGAGCGCTTTTCTTGGCCTGGTTAAAGAGGTCTCGCACCCGGGAAGCCCCGACTCCGACAAACATTTCAACAAATTCTGCTCCACTCAGGTTAAAGAACTGCACGCCAGCCTCACCGGCAGTCGCCCTGGCCAGGAGGGTCTTTCCGGTTCCAGGCGGCCCCACCAGTAGAACGCCTTTAGGCATCTTTCCGCCCAGGCGCTGGAAATGATCGGGATTTTTGAGGAACTCAGTCACCTCTTTGAGATCGGTAACAGCCTCACCGGCGCCACCAACGTCCTCGAAGGTTACCCCGGTCTGCTCACCTTGAATCACCCTCGCCTTGCTTTTTCCGAAGGAGAAAACATTGCCCATCGCGCCAGCCCCGCCCTTGTTTCTCCCAATTAACCAGTACCATAAACCAACCATCAATAATATTGGAAAAATCCAGGTTAGCAGGAATCCTAAAATTCCACCATTGCTTTCCAATTGCCCCCGGATCTCCACCTCTTGAGCTTCCAATGTTTGAGTAAGGCCCGCGTCCTCCACCCGCACTGTGATGAAATCTGTACCGTCATGCAGCTTTCCGCTAATGCTGGCAGCGCTAACGAGAACGCTGGCAACCCGCCCTTCCGCAAGGACTTTCTTGAACTCACTATAAGCGAACTCCTGTGTCGTGTCGCCCATCCCGCCAACCAACCGATATACCAGAATAGAAAGCATGATGAGAGGCAACAGGAAGCCGACCGGATTTCGAAACGGTCGCTTCTGGGATGCCCCGGGCAGTTTTTCTTCTTTGTGGCTATCTTCTTCTTGTCTTTGAGAATCCATCCATATCTCTCTTTAGGTTTTGTCCTGCTTCTTGTGTACTCGCACTGCATGCTCCTTACCGGAATGTGGGCTATTTGTGCCAACCTCCTTGCGAGCAGCTTGCTTCAACCTCCGGTTATATGTGCGTTGCCCTTTAGGGAGTCGTTTGGTTTCGGTTTTGCTTGTTTTGTTTGCCATTGTTTTCAATTCCTTATAATTAGATTATCCTTAGCCCTGGCCAGGGATGTAGCCCAGGTCACATCCGGAGATATACGTTCATCACCCGTTACCTAATTCTTAGATTTAGCGAGGTTTAGTTCGCGTTTCTCTTCATGTGACAGGCTAATCGGCAGGCTCCCCAGAAATAGGTTCGGGCTTATACCGTGCTCGGTGATGACGATTTTGGCGTTTTCGCTCAATGAGTTCTCCACCATCTCGAGCTGCTTGAGGGCCTGAGCGTTACCGACGAAGTATTTTTCGGCTGCTTCATTAACCAGGCGGATTGCTTCTGCTTTACCCTGAGCCACTTGAATGACCGCCTCACGTTCGCCTTCCGCACGCTGTATGATGGCCAGCTTTTGTTGCTCGGCAGCCTCAAACTCTCCGGTTGCCAGTAAACGCATAGATCGGCGCTCTTGCTCCGCAGTCTTTTGTTTATGCATGGCTGTCTTAATGTCTTCGGGTGGATCGATCAGGCGGATTTCCACCTTACTGACTGTCAACCCCCATTCGACCGCGAATCCATTCAGGATACGTTGCAGATTCGTGGCGATCGTCTCACGCGCTACTAAGCTCTCATCCAGGGTCAAGTCGCCAAACTCCTGGCGCAGGTTGGTCATTGCCAGCTGGATAATGGCCCGCTTCCAGTCGTCGATATTATAGAAAGTGCGCTTGATAGATTCTTCATCCATTGTGGGGCGTACCCACATAATCCCATCCACCTGGATCTCTACATTATCTTTCGTGATCACAGGTTGCGGGTGAATGTCCATCGTATGCTCGCGGATATCGCGGATCCGGGTGATATGAATGAACGGGATCTGCAATCCCAATCCTGGCATCACAAACCCTTCGTACTTTCCCAGCTTTTCCCGAATTCCCCGTTCGAAAGGTCGCAGGGTATAGATTGGACCATAGATCGTTCTCATATCTTTCTCCTTTTCCTCAGGGCTGAGTTCTAGACATTCGCCCAATATTCATCGGCCTCTTTTTCCATTGCTGTCAGGCGTATGTAGTAATCCGGAAACTCTTTAAGATGGGCCAAAGCAATTTTTCCTGTGATCAAAGCATCATCATTGCTTACGTTCGTTTGTTCATCTACAATGCCGTGCTCGAGCTCCACTTCTAGCCCGATATGGAACTGTTCGACGCCAAACGCATGCCAATCGATACCCAAGGCATGTCCAATTTGCTTCGCCTCAGTGAGGCTAAATCGTTTCTTTGTACGCATTATTGGATTTCCTTTCCAGGTTTTCTCCCTGGCAATTTATGCCAATTCCATTGCAGCACTTACGTGTACAGGCGCTTTCTGGGATCCAATCTTGTTTGGTACAAGGTGACCTAGCGCTTCTTTTTATCTTTTGTTGAAGCCTTTACTTTCTCAACCATCTGCACCGGTTGGCTTACTGTTTTCCGGAGACCCGAAATTGAATTACTTTCAATACCTGTAGCGACTTTCACTTTAGCTTTCTTACGCTTGCTTACTCCCTTGCGTCCCATATTTCCTCCTAAATGGAAAAAACCCTAAGATTTCTGTCTGAGTTCATCATTGCCTAACCCTCTGGCAGCATCACGGGGGGCTTTGAGTTGAGCAATTAACTGGTTATATTTCCCGTTGGTTTTGGGCAGATCATCCCAGGTGAGTATGCCCCAATGAGCTCGTTTTTTACCTCGGACTTTCTGCCAATTATGTAAGATATTATCTCCTCGCATGGATGACTCCTTTATCCTTCATTCTATAACATCCATCTCCCAGCCACATCCACCGGCCAGGGGGTATTTAACTCCGCCAGTTGGGGGAGATCCAAAAATTTATCCCCTTCCCGCGCTTATACAAATTTATCGGATCAAAGACGATTGATCAATAACGGAACACAGCGGTATGCGTACCACCCGGCACTTTTTCTGGTTCCATGAGGTAAACAATTCCTCCTTTCAAGTAAGTTTGGACAGCCGCCATATCCAGAAGAGGCTCGTCGCCGGGCTCCTCAGAATCATGTAATTCAACCTCATTTGTTACCGGATCATAGACACCCCATGGCTGCACTCCAGCGGCGATGAAAAGCGTTTCAACACGGCCTTGATAAGCAGCTGGAAGGATTATTTCCAACGCGCCAGAGACTCGTTCGCTTGCCTGGCCGGCAAGTTGTTGGTAATGGGCGATAGCCTCATCTTGCGCTGACTGGAAGAAAGGTTCAAGAATATCCCAGGCGCTTTTGTGCAACTCGTCCGCACTCAGGAAATCAGGGTTCCCTTTGATGACCGCGTCGATCAAGTTAGGATATGTATTGGCCTCTTTATAGATAGGAAGCAAATATTCAACTCCCGCCAATACAAGCGGGACCCGATCTCCCTGAAGATATTCCGTCAAGCTATCCGCAATAAGACGAAAATAGCGCAGGAGTTCATTCTTGGCGCTTGCATCGCCACTCCCTTGCCCATGGAATGTTACTGAACCATCTCCTGTCTTTCCACCCGCGGAACCAGAAGAGTGGATTTGTAGATTTGCCTGAAGATCATCGGATGGTATTGCTTCAGCCAGACTGCCAACTGTCTGCCCGACATCAACCTCGCTTACGCTAAAACGCGTACCATTCAGTAACCTGATATGGTTCTGACTCAACGCGAGTATGTAGAATTGGCCATCGCCAGTTAAGAGAGCCAGTAGCGGCATGATGTAGAAATAGTCTTTGACAACCACAGCTTCTTCAAAATTCAGTGGGAGACGAAAACGACGAACCCGGTTTGAAGAGAGAAAAATTGCCAGACCATCACTCTGATGCTGCCAGAAATAAGAATCCTGCAAGAGTTTTTGGGCCGGCTCAAGCATATCTTGCACAGCACGCGGGCTCACTCCCAAATCAGATAGGCGCTTCTCAGCCTCTCCAAGCAGGTTTCTCAGCCGAAGCGGATCCTGTTGGGTCTCCGTCCCTTTACGATGAGTCGGCAAATAAATTGAAACACACAATTCTTTTTCTTTACGCATCAACTGTTCTAGTTCTGCTTTGGTTAAAATATCCATTAATCTCCTCCTGGTAAAAATACTCTGCTACTCCTTATAATCGCCTTTGCGCATATCCTCACCGCATGGCTCCAAGACATGCTCATCATTGCCAAAAGCCCAAAAGCGCTGCCCAGGCTGAGGGCGATGTTGTTCTGAGTGCCGGATGGTGGGGCTTTGTATGGATCTGCGTCATAGCATCCCCCAGGGTTTCGACTGTCTGATTGCGCAGTTCGATGCTTTTCATGTGGATTTTTGCCCGCGTCTTTTCTTAAGATTGCGGCGCTACGAGAAACCGGGTTCGATGGGGACATGTGATTAATCCCCATCGAACCATTCTAAAGAGGTAGCGCTGGCCTCTACTTAATGACCAGGATTTAGAACAATAGCGTTAGCGGGAGCGCAGCCTTCGTCCAGTGAGAAGCTTGACAATGGCAAGCAGGAGGACAGCGCCCAAAAGTGAAACCAGGAGCGCTGGCAAGCTGAAATTATTCTGGTTGATTGTGGTAATTCCAAACACTGGGGTGAGGAACCACCCAGCCAGGAACGCACCCACGACTCCCACTACGATATCGAGCAGCAAACCCTGCTGCGAATTGGTGCCCATAATCCGGCTGGCGATATAGCCAATTACGGCCCCTGCAATAAGCCATAGAATGAGATTCATTTGATTTTTTCCTTTACATCTGCTAATTTCTGGTTGAATTCTTCTTCAGCACGCTGGCGGGTGTAACCATACTTCTGTTGGAGCAAGCCAACGATTTGTTCGGCATTGCCGCCCGCCTGTTCCAATTCATCGTCTGTGAGCTTGCCCCACCATTCTTTGACCTGGCCACGCATTTCCTTCCACTTGCCTTCGAAAATAACCTTGTTCATATATTGTCCTCCTTAATCCTTTGGAACAGCTGTCCCAGTATTCGCCGGCGATCTGGAAATCGGAATATGCGCCGGTTTTCAAACATCTTCTCCCGCCTGGTCCTCGAACCCTGGCCTGGCTCATCTTGCGGTGCCAACGCTTAGATTTATTCTATGATATAGCTCCTTCTGGAACATCCGCCTGCCAGGGGATGTTGAGCTCCCCCAATAGGGGGAGCTCATGTGTACCGGAGCCGAGAAGCACGGCATACCGCAGGCCGTAGGATTCGCTAATCACTACAGGAAGCCCCTGCAATCTGGTGGAGATATAGTCCAACACATCGCCAGCAGCGTAGTCATCGGGGTAATTCAGTGGGCTGACCTCCAAGACAACGAACAACCAGACATTGCCTTGCTGGGTTTCTGTCAGAACAAAGCGACTGATGAACGGCCGTAAACCGCGCTGGGCCAGGATACCTGGAATAGCCTGGGCGACATAACGGGCTGCCGGAAGGTAACGGTTAACATTCATCGTTGGGTCGTCCTTCCATCCGTAGACAATTTCTGCTCGGCTTCCTCAATCCAGTTGATAATGGATGGCTCAGAAGGGCCGACGATTTCCACCTGCGCTGCTTTAGCAGCCGAATTTGAAGGAAGGTGCGCCTGAAACGAATCTCCTGATGGTTCCGAGCGATCAAAGGGATCCGGATCCACAATCATCCCATCCACCAAGAGCCAGGGGCTGTTGTCATAGCGCGAGATGGTGCGCAGGCGAAGCTCCAACAATGGCATAAGCCGCTGGTAGGTAATCACCCCGCCCGCGATGAGCAGGAGAACGACCAGGGTTACCAGGAAGACTTTCAGAGGGGTGACGACAAACTCTCCCCACAAGGCCCGTCGTTCAGCTTCATTCCGTGACCGTACGATATCAGCCTGGATCACAGCCAATGGTGTGGCCGTCAACGAATAAGCCGTCCGGGTAGCCTTCGCCTCGGCAGTCTGCGTGGCTTGAACATTCAGTATCGACTGGGCTTGCGCAGTTTGTGTGACGCTAAACATGTAAGCAGAATAAGTGGCCGTGGCAGCCTGGCTCTGAGCTGTGGCCGTAGCATCCCATGCCATCTGAGTTTGTGCTGTGATGAATTGCTGCGTGGCAGCAGCCAGGGCCATATTCTGGCTGATCTCGGTGCCCCGAATAGACAGCTCCATCAACTGGCGCTGGTTATCATCCAATTTGGCCTGCGCCGCGGCGTTGGCGGCCTGTTCCATGTTCATGCTGACCACGGTGGCCTGATGAGAAAGCTCCATCATATCGCTCTGTCCAGAATTCAATGTAGCCTGTGCAGCAGCATACTCCAGTCCCTGGTTATTGCCGGAAAAAGGTGGAGGGGTGAAAGTTGGGTATGCAAACACTATCCCTGGTCCGGGCGGAGGGGCGCTTTCACACGCCATTAGCGCCAGAACCATAAGGATTAATATCATCGCAATACCCGGCTTGCTCATCGGGAAGCCTTTCACAGTACGATCTCTCCTTGTGTAGGGGAATCTGAATGATCCACCCTTCTTACAGGTTGGGGAACAGGTTTTTCTCTAATTGCACCAGGTTTTTGGTCAACTGGTCCAGTTCCGGTTGTGCTGACTTAAGGTTGGTCTTTACATCGATCAAGGCCTGAGCAGCACCCTTTTGCATAGCGGTGAGGACGTCTTGTTGATCCGCACCCAGCATACCAGATAGGGTATCCAGCGCTTCGGAGGCCTGGATCAACGATAGGCGCGCTCCAGCATAATCGTCGGCGGCCACCGCCAGGCTGGCTCCGCGCACGCCTGACAAAGCCTCAAGCACGGATCCGTGTAGCATAGTAGCATCCAGATTCTTTTGCATAGTCTCGTTATCCGCTTGTAATGTAGTGATCTGATCAGTATTGGCGGTGATCACAGCTTTAGCGTTTTCAAGGTCGGCGCTGGCTTTGGCAAGCTTCTGGTAGGCGGGGATGTAGAATGCGAAAGCAATTAATAGAGCACCCAGCCCAAACGCCGCCAGCGCAACCACTACCCAGCGCAAAGCAATACGCATGGACAGTTGCAAGCGGGATGCAGGCCTGTTTTCGGATACCACTTGATTCATCATGTAATCCTCCTGAATTTCTGCTTAGAAGCTGTCCCAGAATACGCCGGCGCTCGGAACAGCGTAGTGCGCCGGTTTTCAAACTACTTTTCTGCCTGGTCATCAAACCCTGGCCTGGATCAAATAGGCCTTCCCCGCTTATATATATTCTACGATATAGACCCTTCTGGCACATCCGCCTGCTTGTGGATATTTGTCTCCACCGGTTGGGGGAGATTAGGATGGGTTCATCAGCTCTGAAGCTCAAGGGGTAGAACTTCCTCGAGAACCGGTCCTGCCTTGTCCATCAGATCACTAAGCCGCTCCATGCTGCTGGTCACCAGAGGAGAAGGCGGCTCCGTCATGCTCTGAACAGCAGTCCGTAACAAGCTGTACCGCTCTTGCAGATCCGATAGCTGGCTAGCAGATCCTGGCGCCATACGATGGATAATCAGGCGGCTCCACAGGATTTGAACAGCCGCGGATAAGGGCGGTGCGACGACAATACCGATAAAACCAAAAGCTTTTGCCATGGCAATCAGGATGACCACTGTCAGAATCGGGTTGTACTGCCTGGGGTTGAAAAGGCGCGGCTTGACCCACACTTCCAGGGCAACCAAGACGACCAGCGTATAGAGAGCTGTGAGCAGGCCGAGCTGCACGCTGGTCAGCAGCCCGAAGAAAAGGGGGAGGATCACTGCCAGCCCCACGCCTACCATCGGGATCAGGATGGACAGCGCGCCAACCAACGCCAGCAGCGTGGGGTACTGTGAACCCAGCGCCCAGTAGCCTAAGCCCAGCAGCAGCCCGGCCAGGAGACTCTGAACGACCTGGCTACGGATATAGACGCCCAGATCCGCTTCGATTGTCTGCCAAATACTGCGCGCCCGGGTACGGTGCCCGGGTGGAAGAAGCGAGAGCCAGAGTAGTTCAAAATGAACTTGGTACAGGCTCCAGTAGAGGCTCAAGAACAGGACGATGATAACGCCGCTAACCAATCCAGCGATGCCGCGGGAAAAGCCGAGGATAGCCGGTAGCACGAGCTGGCCCTGGTCCCCGGTCAACGCGGTAAAGAGCTCACTCGGGGGTGGCAGACGTTCCGTCAGCGGCAGGCGGATCGAGATGCCCAACCATTCCGGCAGTATCCACTCATCCTGCACTGCTACCGTTTTGGCAAACTGGTTAATTTCACTGAACACAGACCCGCCCGCGAGGACGAATAAGAAACCTAGGCTGCCCAGGGAAAGCACGAAGAGGAAGATCAAGGCCAGGCGCACGACGAATCCCTGCCTGGCCCAACGCTTCACCACTGGCCGGACCGTCGCCGCAAGCGCCAGCGATACCAGCAAGTAAACGACAGGTGTGCGGAACTGCCACAGGATGACCAACGCCCCCAAGGTGGTCATTACCGCCACAGCGATCCATACCAGCTTCCTGGTCATGCTATCCTCGAAGTGTTCCCCTCTGCCAACAGCAGATCCAAATCGCCTGCAAGCATTTCGATCTCATCCATGATCTGGTCAGTTTGCTTAACCCTCTGATCTGAGCCGCCTTTTTTGAGCCGCGCCTGTTTGCGCAAATCCTGGATCAAATCCTGGGCTTCATAGCGGAGCCGGCTGATCTGGTTACGCCCGGTTGAGGTTTCTGAGTCCTTGGGGCCGGGATCGAAAACAAAGCGCTCGAGCAGGAGTTGAAGGATAGCGGCGATGGGGATCGCCATGAGCGCGCCGGCAATGCCGAACAAAGAGCTAAAGGCAAAAATCGCCAGCAGGGAGACGAAAGGGTTGACCCCTACCGCCTTCCGCATCACGCGCGGCACCAGGAAGCTGTTTTCCACCTGCTGAATCACAATTGTCGCCACAATCACCCAGACCAACTTGGAAGGCGCGATGGACAGGGCAATGATGGCGGCAGGAATAGCCCCAAGCAGCGGTCCAACCATCGGGACGGCTTCCATGACCCCTGCCACGAGCGCCAGTACCAGCGGGTAGGGCAAACCGATCAGCTGGTAGGCAACCAGGGCCAGGATACCGATAATCAAACAAAGGATCCCCTGGCCGGCAACATAAGCGCCTACCTTTGTTTCCATGGTGGAAACAAGGTCGCGGATACGCTCTCGCTGACCGGTGGGTACCAACAACAGCAGAGATTGGATAGAACGCGAGCCGTAGAGCGTCCAGTAAAAGGCCAACAGCAGGACAGCCGTGCCAATAAATATGATGTTTGCGGCATATGTCACATAGCCCAACGCCTGCCCGGCGGAATCCAGGATTTGCTGTCCCGATTGCTGAGCCAGCCCGGGGAGAGAAAGGTTAACTGGAAGGAATTCACTTAATTGCACAATCATTGGACTGGAGTTGCTCGCCATCCAATCTCGCAAGCTTTGGTAGTAGCCGGGCACTAAGGCGGCAATCTTTTCAGCTTGCTCGGCAATCAGTGGAAATAACAACAGCACGAAGCCGGCGAGCAAAGTGAGCAGCAGGAAGTAAACCAGAATCCCCCCTGCCATCCTGGGCATACCACGCGAATACAACCAGGCTACGGCTGGCCTGATCACGGTGCCGATCACGATGGCAATAAACAAGATGAATACGACCTGGCTGAAGTGATAGAGAAGCCAGAAGCCGAGGGCGACAGAAACAAGGATCAGAGTCGCCTCTACGACCCGCCGGAAGGTCCAGTCATACGAGGGCGCCGTCATGCCTGAGGGCTTCCTACCGCGATACGCAGGCGCTCCACGATACGTTCGGAGGTCTCGCCTTTGCTGATAAATGCATCCGCTCCGGCCGAGAGGGCGGCCTGTTCGCGGGCGTCCAGATGGCTGATGAGCACAATGACGACTGCCCCCGGGCAAGCCATTCTAAGCTCCATCAGGGCTGCTCCAGACTCGGAACTGACTATTCCATAATCAACCACCACCATATCTGGGCGGGTGGCTGGAGCCAGGGCTAAGGTGCTAGGCCAATCGCTGGCTTCGCCGACGATTTGCAGGTTGAGATGCATAAGCAATAAACGGAGTGCTGAACGTTCATCAGGGTACGCATCGGCTAAATAAACACGTTTCATACCATCATTTTAAAACAAATATCCCCCGGCCGCATCCGCCTGCCGGGGGGTGTTCGTCTCCATCAGTTGGGGGAGATTAAATCATGTAACCAATCCGCTGCGTAGAGCCAACGCCACAGCCTCTGACCGGCTGGCGACGCCCAACTTGGAGAGGATATTACTGACATGGGTCTTGATAGTAGACGGGCTAACCACCAGCCTGGCAGCGATCTGCGTGTTATTTAATCCTTCTACCATCAGCGCCAGCACAACCCGCTCCCGCTCGGTCAGATCGTGCCCTGGCGCAAGTGGCTGGTTTGAAGCATGGACCAACGCCTGAGCAGCTTCAGGAGATAGGCTGGCACGCCCGGAATGCGCGGCGCGGATCGCCCTGGCCAGCTCATCTGCCGAAACATCTTTGAGCAAATAGCCTATCGCCCCGGCTTGCAAAGCATTGCGGACCAGCCCCTCCTCTTTGAAGCTCGTCAATGCAACAACCTGTACCTTTGGAAATTGTTGGCGGATGAGGCGCGTAGCGGTCGCCCCATCCATGTCCGGCATCATCATGTCCATCAGGATGACATCAGGTAGAACCTGGGCGCAGAGCTCGACCGCAGCCTGACCATCAGCGGCTTCGCCGACCAATTCCAGGTCGTCATAGACCTTCAAGAAGGTTGCCAATCCTCGACGAACCATGGTATGGTCATCGACCAGCATCACCCGAATCGATTGAGAAGGGCTCATTGCTACCCGGCTTCCTGTTCCTGGCTCTTCACCCAGCGAATCACAATTTCGGCCCCATGCCCCGGCTGGCTGGTGATGGATAGCTCTGCCCCAACAGCGGTAGCGCGCTCGTTCATCATGCTCAAGCCATAATGGCCCGGGAGGGCTCGCTCGGGATCGAAGCCGCACCCATCATCTTGAATACGCAGTTCAACTGCGCCGGCCTCATATTGGAGCAAGATATCTACCCTGCTGGCTCCGGCATGTTTGGCAATGTTGTTCAGCCCTTCCTGGCACAGGCGGTATAGCGCTACCTGCACCTGGCTGGGCAGCTTCCCTTCTCCCGTCACGTTCACCTCGATCGGAATATTGGTCCGGCCTGCCAGGGCATTTCCTAACAAGCGCAGCAGATCACCCAGTTCTGCATCCGTCAGGGTCGAGGGCATCAACTCGGCCAACAACAGACGCATATCTGCCTGCGCCCCGCGGGTCAAGCGGCGTAATTCCTCCAGAGACCGGCGCCCCTCCACCGGATCCCGCTCCCACAACCGCGGCAGCACTTCGGCGATCAGGCCAGCAGAGAAGAGGGACTGGTTAACGGCGTCATGCAGGCTTCTCGCCAGGCGTTGTCGTTCCTGCAGCGCGGCCAGCGTTTGGGCATGTTCATACAGCTCGGCATTGACCATTGTGATGGCTGCCTGGTTGGCTACGGTAAAGGCCAGGTCCGCGTGGTGGGAAGTGAAAAAGTTCCTCTCGGTATGGGCAATGCCGACAGCACCGATAATGCGCCCCTTGATAGCCAAGGGAACCCACATCCATGACGCCACACCCTCTAATAGAATGCTTGCCTGGTCGACCAGGAGAGAGCGCAGGTGCTGCGCCGGTGGGTCTGAGCTTTGGACATCTACGATTCGGGTAGAGTGGCGCTCGTTGAGCAGCAGCGTCAACCTCTCCAGACTCTGCAGGTGGATTTGGAAAGGCATAGCCTGTTTCAGCGCCTGCGGCCCTCGGACTGCCAGGGCGACCAGGGTTGAGTCTTCCAGCTTAAATAGACCACCATGCGTATAATCGATAATCACCCGTAGTTGGTCGAGGATCAGGCCAGGGTGGAGCTCCAAGGCGGAAGCCAGTGTTTGGGAGATCTCAAGCAAGGTGGATTGTTCACGGTAATGCGCTTCCACCCTCTGCTGGAGCAGAGTCTCTGCCTGAACCCGATGGCTAACGTCTCGAACGACACTCAGAAGATAGGAACGACCCTGATCCGTATATATCGTCCCACTCAGCTCTACAGAGAACTGTGAGCCATTCCTTCGCAGATGCTCCTGTTGTGATATGCACGTCCCCTGAGATCGAACTGCCTGGAGGTAATCCAGAAACTGGGGAGATCTGTCAGGCGGGGAGAAGTTGCTAGGGTGTAGACCAATGAACTCCTCGTGGGCATAACCATACATCAAGCAGGCTGCAGGATTGGATTCGACGACCAGGCCGGTCTCCAGATCATTGATGATCAACCCGTCACTGGCGGTTTCGAAAATGCACTGATAACGCAGTTCCATAGGATATAGTGTACCCTAATCTGGCGTAGCCCAAAGGAATTCTTGCGAAAGTCACCCCCTATTTATGGTAGTTAGAAGGGTATAGGGCGTTCTTAAAGTCGGGCAATTAAGGCAAATGCCTCCTCCGGA